>OMJK01000113.1 GCA_900299325.1 Nitrospiraceae bacterium
CCGGTCAGCCGGCTCTACGTGAACGAGGTATACATCGACGTTGAACGGGTGGCGGAGTGTGTGACGACGCCGGGCATCCGGTCGCGGCTGGCCGATCCGACGTTCCGGTCCCAGCTGGAAGCGGCGCGAAAAAGCGAGTACGTGGACTACGATGCGGTGGCGTCGGCCAAGCGTATGGTGCTGGATCTGTGCTACCGCGCCTTTCTGCGCGAGAACTTCGACGGCGTCGAGCCCGATCTCAAACCGAAAACGGCGCGTGGCTGGTTCTTCCATCACTTTGTGGAGCAGGAGGGCGACGCGCTGGAATGGTACGCTGTCTTTCAGGCGCTGGAGGACGAGCGGCGACTGGTGCAGTCGCGCACGGCCGTGTGGCCCGAGTGGCCGGCGCAGTACCGCACATCGTCTTCGTCCGCCGTTGTGGAGTACAAGCGCCGGCACATGAAGAAGGTCCGGTTCTTTCAGTACATTCAATGGGTCGCGGCCGAACAACTGACGGCCGCGGTCAAGAAGACGCAGGACGCCGGCATGCCGGTCGGGTTCTATCACGATCTGGCGCTGGGCAGCGATCGGCACGGCGCCGACGGGTGGCGGTTTCAAGACGTCCTGGCGCTGACAGTGGATTGCGGCGCGCCGCCGGATGCGCTCGGCCCCGAAGGGCAGAATTGGGGATTTCCGCCGGTCGATCCGCTGCGCCTGCGCGCGAGCGGCTATCAATATTTTATTGAACTGCTCCGGAACAATCTCCGGTACGGCGGCGCGGTCCGGATCGATCACGTCATGTCGCTGTTCCGCCTCTTTTGGATTCCGCAGGGCCAACCGGCATCGACGGGCACCTACGTCCACTATCCAGCCGACGAGTTGCTGGCTATCCTGGCGGTGGAAAGCGAACGGGCCGGCGCATTGGTGATCGGAGAAGATCTGGGAACGGTGCCCGATTGGGTTCGCGACCGTCTGGGGCGCGAAGGCGTGTTGTCTTACCGGGTGCTCTATTTCGAGCGCAACGGGGATGGCTCGTGCAAGGCGCCCTCCGCCTATCCGGCGCAGGCGCTGGCGGTGGCGACCACGCACGATTTGCCGACGTTGACCGGATATTGGGAAGCAGCCGACATCGACACCCGCGCGAAGCTGGGATTGTTCCCGTCCGATCACGCGCGGATCGCGGCGCTGGCCGAACGGCGCACGGATAAAATGCGCATTCTCGCCGCGCTGAAAACCGAAGGGTTGTTGCCGGCCGGCGTGTCCGACGACCCGGCTCGCACGCCGATGATGACGTCCGAATTGGCCGAAGCGATTCATGTCTATCTGGCGCGCACGCCGTCCTGGCTTACGCTGGTCAATCTGGAAGATGTCATCGGCACGCCGTTCCAAACGAACCTGCCGGGAACCGTCGAGCAACATCCGAACTGGTCGAGGAAGCTGAGCCCGACGGTGGAGGCGCTGACGAAGGATGCCCGCTTCCAGAGCCTGGCGGCCCAGTTGCGTTCGACCCGCCCCGTTGTGTAAGACTGCCGTATGACCGGATGTCCGAGTCCTGCCCGCGGGTCCTGCCCTGAACACGTTACCGGCCTCGTTAAGCGCTGGAGCCGGTGATCGATGGCGAAGCATCGCAATCGCCTGGTTCTCGCCGTCGCCGGCGCCTGTTTTCTCACCATTGTCATCATTGAAAAATTCGCGCCGGCCAACGTGGTGGTGGCCTACGGGTTTGTGCTGCCGATTCTCCTCGTCGCCACGCTGCGGCATCGCCGGCTCATGGTGGCCACACTCTTAGCCTGCGTCGTGGCCACGTATGCCGGGTTGTTGCAGCCGACCAAGCCGGGACGGTTTCAGGCCGCGGTGATCAATCGCAGCGTCGTGGTCGGCGTGCTGTGCCTGGTGTCGTATCTCGGCATGAGTTGGGAAGAGCGCAAAGCGCGGGAGGCCGCCGCGCGTGCGGCATTGGCGCAACAGACGGAAAACCTGCTGCGGGCCAATGCGCAGCTAGTGGATGTCAAGGATCAACTCAACCGGTCGGAGCGGTTGGCGGCGGTCGGGCAGCTGGTCGCGTCGGTGGCGCACGAAGTCGGGACGCCGCTGCATTCGATCGCGTGGCACGTGCAGGCGCTGGGAGAAGAAGCCGGCGCCACGCAGGACATGAAACAGCGGATCGAGATTATCGACGAACAACTGAACCGCGTCGTCCGGATCATCCAGGATCTTCTCTCGTCGACGCGTCAGCGCAAGCCGGAGCCGGTCTGGCTGCCGGTCGACCGGTTGGTCGGGCCGGCGGCGGCGCTGTTGGAGCCGGCCTATCGGGCCAAGGGGGTGTCGTTGCGGGTGGACGCTGCAGTGGCCGTGCCGCCGGTGTGGGCGGATACGGAAAAAATCCATCAGGCGCTGGTGAATCTGTTGACCAATGCGCTGGCGGCCACGCCGGAAGGCGGATCCGTGGTGATTCGAACCGGCACGCGACCGGCATCGGCGGAAGAAGCCGAGGCGGCGAAGCAGGCCGCGCCGGTCGCCACAACGATGCTGGTGACCATAGCGGTGTGCGACACCGGGTGCGGAATTTCCGAGGACGATCTGCAAAAGGTCTTCACGCCGTTTTTCACCACGAAGGCGATCGGGCAGGGCACGGGGCTGGGGCTTTATCTCAGCCGCGAGATCGTGCAGGCGCATGGCGGCGTCTTGTCGATCGAGAGCGCAGTGGGGAAGGGCACGACGGTCGTGATATCCTTGCCGGCGCACGAGCCGTCCCATACAGCGGTCGGGTAGGAGCTGGTGATGCAGAAGGCTAAAATTCTGGTGGTCGACGACGATGCGGTGGCGCGCGATCTGCTGGCCGACGCGTTGAAGAAGGAAGGCCATGATGTGGAGGTCTTCTCGAACGGCGCGGACGCCATCGCCCGTGGCATGAAGGGCGGCGTGGATCTCGTGCTGACCGATATCCGTATGGGGACCGTGGACGGGTTGACCGTGTTGCGGGAGTTCAAACGCGTCAGCGCCGATACGTCGATCGTGTTGCTGACGTCGTTCGGGTCGCTGGAAGGGGCGATCGAGGCGATCAAGCAGGGCGCCTACGACTATCTCGCCAAGCCCTTCAAGAAAGAACAGATCAAGCTGGTCGTCCAGCGCAGTCTCGACCACTGCCGCCTGCTGCGCGAGAACGCCCGGTTCCGGGAGGAATTAAAAGAAAAAGGCGAATGGTCTCCGCTGGTGGGCAGCAGTCCCGCTATGCTGGATGTGTATAAGCTGGTGGCCCGCGTCTCGGAAGGCAAGAGCACGGTGCTGTTGCAGGGCGAAAGCGGGACCGGCAAGGAACTAATTGCGCGGGCGATTCATGCCAACGGCCCGCGCCGGGACAAACCGTTTGTTCCCGTCAACTGCGGCGCGCTGCCGGACACGCTGCTGGAGTCGGAGATGTTCGGCTATGAAAAGGGTGCGTTTACGGGCGCGGTGGGGACAAAAGCGGGCTTGTTCGAAGCCGCCAATGGCGGCACGTTGTTTCTCGACGAGATCGGCGAACTCGGTCCGGCCTTGCAGGTGAAGCTGTTGCGCGTGATGCAGGATCACGAAGTGCGCCGTGTGGGCGGCACCGGGTCGGTGAAGGTGGACGTGCGCATCATTGCCGCGACGAACCGGGACCTTGAGCAGTTCGTCAAAGAGGAAAAATTCCGGGACGATCTCTACTATCGGCTCAATGTCGTGCGGATCACGCTGCCGTCGCTGATCGACCGGAAGGGAGACATTCCCATGCTCGCCCATCACTTCCTGCAGAAGTGCGCGGCCGGCGCGCCGACGGTGGTCCGCGGGATTCTGCCCGAGACCATGACGCTGCTCATGCAGTACCGCTGGCCCGGCAACGTGCGGGAACTGGAAAATGCCATCGAGCGGGCCGTGTCGCTGAGCCATGGCCCGTTGCTGACGCCCGACGATTTGCCGGAGGCGATCCGCCAGGGCAGCGCATCGGCGGATACGGGCACGTCGCTCGACGGCGAGCCGGCCGATGTCGCGGGCCTTACGCTCGAGGAAGTGGAGAAGCGCCACCTGATCCGCGTGCTCAAAGAGACCAAGGGCAACAAGGTCAAGGCGGCGAAGATTCTCGGCATCGATCGCCGAACGCTGTACCGGATGGCGGAACGGTTCGGGCTGGATCTCGGAGACGAATCGGACGGATCTGACAACGGGTAGGGGCTTACAGCAGCTTCAGTTCTTTTTTGATGAGCCGGAGTTGATTTTCCGCGCTTTGCGGCACCGCGCTCTGCACGTCTTCCCAAGCGACGAGCAACCCGTCTTTTCCCTCGGCCATCACGTGGAGCCGTAGGCGGGTGGTCTGTTCGGCGGCGGGGGTGACGACGGCTTCCACGCGGCTTTTAATCGTGCCGAACCGCCAGCGCAGCATCCAGTCCCACGGACCGGGCGATTCTTCCCGATACCCGGTGGAGAGGGTCTGGTCGTCGTTCCACGAGACGCGGTAGCCGCCTCTCGTCAGGACGTCGGCCACGGCGGTTTTCACCCGGTCGGTCGGCGCCGCCAGCGTCACATCGATGAGGTCCGGCTCCACGGTACGGGGCGCGCTGCTGCAACCGACAGCGAGCATCCCGATGACGAGACCGAGGAGCAGTCCTCTCATTTTCCTTTGGCTTCCTTCAGGCGGTACACCAGATGCGTATCGGTCTGCGTGACGCCCTCGATGGCATGGATCCGGCTCATGACCAGCTGCGTGAGCACGTCCTGATCGGGCACGTCCACGATGGCGATGATGTCCGGCTTGCCCCAGCACGGATCCGCCATCTTGATCTCCTTGATCTGGGCCAGCGCTTTGACGACCGACGACGTGTAGCCCGGCAATACGTTGATCAGCACGTACGCTTTATCGGACGTCAACACCGTCCCGGCCACGGGCGTTTGAATCGTCGAGGGCGCCGCCGCGGCAGGTGCCGGTCCACCGTAGCGAACTCGCTGCGGGTCTGTCAACTTCGGCGCGGTGTTGCCGGCGGAGGAGTTGGCGGGAGACACGATGCTCAATTTGGGTTTGGCCATGGTGTCACTTTGGTGCGACTAGCACTTCGACGGCGCAGCGGTCGCATACGCTGGTCAAGTCCGATTCCAGCCGCGTCGGACTTCCGATGCGGCCTTCCGGATCGTAAATAAAGCAAAACAACATGGTGCACTTGGCCCGGGCGGCATACCGCGCGGCGTCGGTGTTCACCTGATCGGCCAGGTCTTTGGCGGTCAGGCCCTGGCCGGTTTTCTTGGCGACGAAGGCGATCTCGTCCTTCTCCAGCAGGAACGTGCGCCGGGCGGCGCCGTCGGTGTAGGGCGGGCTCCACTCGTCCACGCCGACTTCGTCGAACTCCAGTTTCAAGAGCGCATGGAGGACGTCCTGGAGATCGTAGATGTCGTCGACTTCCAGCGTGGGCCGATAGTCTTTGCGCAGCCGCAGCTGCCGGATGACGGCATGGAACCGGAGGCATACCTTGCGCAACCGTCCGAGCGGGCTGTTGTCGGCCTGCTCGGCAGGCGGGATTGCAACCGGTGCGGCGCTGGCCGGCGACGGGCTGGCGACGTGCACGGGAGGTGGCGGTTCTTCTCGATGCGCGACTGGCGGTGCGGGCGGCGGAATCACAGGGGCCGGCGCCGGGGGAGGTACAACGGCGGCCGGAGGCCGGACGTTCGTTGTCATCGCCACGGACATTGTGACCGGGGCCGCCGGTGTCGCCGGCGGTTGCGGCATCGTAATCTTTGCAGTCGGCGTCGACGGCGGAACCAGGGTCAACCGGGTGCGGGCGGCAGTCCGTTCGCCAGCCGGTGGATTGGACGGAGAAGAGGTGACGCCGTTCTGTGTATCTCGTTTCTTTTGGTCCAGCCGTTCGATCAGAGTTTTCACCACCGCGATGCTCTGGCCGGTTTCGCCTGCGCTGCCGATACGAATCCGATGGTTGCGATAGGTCTGGAATTCCGGCGACCGCTCGCCGAACACCTGGCGCAGGCAATTGCGGAATTGCAGTTCGGCCTTGGCTTTGGCGGCATCGCGATAGGGGAAGCCCTCTTTGCTGAAATCCTCGATCGCCGTGAGGATATCCTGCAATTGCTGGATGCCCCGTACGATCTCGTTGAGCGCGGCGGATTTGGTCCGCGCGCGCGCGGTTTCGCTCGTTCGTGCTCGTCCCATGGTGTGAGGAAAGTGTAGCCCAGGGGTCATATGTTGGCAAGAAAAGGCTGGAATATTGCGGAGGTAAAGACAGGAGGGGTTTATCTGGCGCCCTAAAGAAGAGGGCTGACGCCAATGAGGCGCCGGAACGAGCAAGCTTGGTATTGGGATTCGGATTACTGGAGGTGTTTATCCGGCGCCTTGATGAAGAGGGCTAACGCCAATGAGGCGCCGGAACGAGCAAGCTTGGTTTGGTGCCCCCGATACGAATTGAACGTACGACCCGCGGTTTAGGAAACCGCTGCTCTATCCAACTGAGCTACGGGGGCACGAAATCTACGATACTGAAAGGGGAGGGAAATGTCTACCGAGCCGGCGGTTTGTCGGTTGGTTTGCCGAGGAGTTCGTCTTCGGTGGGGATCTGTGTGAGGAGGTCGGGGCGTGTCTGAAACACGCCCTGCAGGCGGTGGCCGCTGGCATAGACGAGATTGCCGGCTTGATTGCCGAGGGCCAACCGGCCGGCGACTTTGCCGTCTTTGCCCATGGCCACGAATTCGGCGACCGGCGCCAGCAGGCCGTAGGGGGCCAGCGGGGCCGATTGCTTGATGACCCGTTCTTCGGCCGGCAGACTCGCTACGCGGTTGACGAAGAGATCCGCCGCTTCCTGGCTGACTTTCTCGGTCGGCCGGTCTTCCAGTACCCATTCGCCGCTTTGGTGAATCAAGACATACTGCTTGTCCCGGGTTTTGACGGACAGCATGGCGATGTCGGCGGAGTCGACGCCGAGCAGCCGCTTGTCCTGGAGGTTGAACAACTCCTTTGTCAGGTCTTTGATGATGGCGGGATTGATGCGATACAGCGGCGCATCGGGTTTCGTCTCCGCAAAGGCCTCGCCGCTGGCCGTATTGGGCTGATAGAGCTTGACGGTCTGGTCGCCGTCCACGGTGTGGAGCGTGATTTTGACTTTCGGGTTCGCCAGTGTCGCCGCCAGCTTGTCGCGCTCGCGACCGGGATCGATCATGCCGAGCGCCTTCAGATCCTCCAGCCGGAACAGCAGCGACCGGACTTCAGTCTGATCCGCTTCCGCTTCGATGGGATACCGGATTTTCCAGCTTGGTTTCGGTTTGCCCTGGGCCATGTTGTACAGCACGATTTCCGTCGTGGCATAGGTGAGGCGGAGCCGCTCGATGTCGTTCTGAACGAAGCGCAGGAGGTCTTTCCGGCGGAACGTGAGCAGGGTTTTGTTGATCAGTTTGGCGGCGGTCAGGTCGGTCAGCAGGATTTTGTGATCGGATTCGCGCAACACGTACAGCGTCGAGGTCAGCGGGCCGCTATCGCCGACGGAGAACGTGTCCTGTTTTTCTCCGGCCGTCACCGTAATGGCCGTCACCGGCTTTTCCAAACCGAACGCGGTGAGCGCGGTCGGAGGTTCTTCCAGGACGCGGGTAATTTTCCCGGTGACAAGGGTCCGGATCAGCGCCTGCACCTCGCGCGTATCGGCGTCGGTCTGAATGGGGGCGGTGATGGTCCAGTGGCCGGGTTCTTTGACGTGCATATCGACCGGCCCGTCTGCGGTCATGACTCGGAGCCCGCTAATGTCAGGTTCTGGGAACGTCACGAGTGCCGTCCGCTGGGCGGTCTGCTGCTCCGTGCGGTGCTGTTCCGGCAGTTCGAAGAAATAGAGATAGCCGCCGAGTCCGGCCAGGATTGCCATGAGTATGAGCGTGGGCCAGGCGCGCATGCGTCACAAACGCCGGCGTTTTCTCCACACCATGAAGCCGGTGAGAAACGTGGCCAGCGGCAGGAGCAGGACCTGGATGTAGAGCAGCGTCCGTTCCTGGATCGGGTTGGGCATGAAGGGCCGCAAGGCCGGCTCCTTCGGCGCGATGGAAATCAGATCGCGCTCCTCCGCCAGCCAGCCGATGGTATGGAGAAAGAAATCGCTGTTGCCGGGGAAATTGATGAAGGCGTTGGTAGCGAACGTCGAGTTGCCGATGACGACGATGGCCGGCCTGGCTTGCCCCTCTTCCGGTGTGCGTTTGGGCGTCAGAGCCGCCACCATCGGCAACGGCCCTTTGACGTCTTCTTGCTCGTTGAGGCTCACCACGCGGCCCTGCAGATTCGTTTCGGCCCAGCTGTTCGCCGAGGTGCGCGCCAGAGGTATATAGTCCCAGTCTTTGCCGGCCTGCTCGTCGAAGGTGATGTGTCGCGCAAGCGGGAAGAGCACGGCGGCGGTGAGGTCCCGCGTAATTTCGTGCTCCGTGAAGGTCCGGACCAGCAGCACGGTCAAATCCCCCTGCGCGAGCCGGTCTTGCAGGTCCACCAAGACGCCGGGCCCGGCGCCGAGTCCCCAATGGGCGAGGAGCGGCCCCGGGTCGGCGGTGTCGGGATCGATGAGGGCCAGGAAATGCCCGCCCTTGTCGACGTAGGCGTGGATGCGGGCCTGCTCTTCCGGCGTCACCGTATGCCGCGGGCCGGCCAGGACCAGCACCGCAGTGTCGTCGGGTACCGTTGATTCTTTCAGCAGGGAGAGCGTGCCAATCACATAGCCTTGCTTGCCGAGCGCTTCTTTGGCACTGGAGAGTCCAGTGCGTTCTTTATCTTCCAGGCTTCGTTCGCCGTGGCCCTCCAGGAAGACGATGCGTTTCTTGGCGTCTTTGGAAATCCGGATCAGCGCGCCGGTTAATTCCACTTCCGAGGGAGCAGTGACGCGGATGGTTTGTCCGTTGCTCTCGAAGATCGCGGTGTCGGTTCGGAAGATGCCGTAACTTTGCGCCACCTTCGGCTGCCGTTCCGGATCGACGAATTCCACGGTGAGTTTGGCCGATGCCTGCCGGTAGCTTTCGAGACGTTCTTTGTAGGCTTGAAAGCCGGGATCTTTTTCCCTGGTGAAGACCGTTACCTTCACATCGTGCGGGAGCGTCCGCAGTATGCGGTAGGTTTGCGGCGCAAGGGTGAAGTTTTGATTTTCCGACAGGTCCCAGCGGATCGAATGCCGGGCGGCCAGGAAGTTCACAATGATGAGAATGGTGGACACGAGCACCACCATCAGGATGCTGTTCGCACCCAGCCTGGTCGACCGGCGGGCCGAGAACGATTTGACGGTTTCGAAATGGATGACGAAGAACAGGATGAGGCAGACCAGCGCCAGCCCTTCGGCGGCCGTCACCGCCCAGAGCAGGTCGGACCGGAGGCTATAGCCGATCAGGCCTGCGATCGCCAGTCCGATGCCGAGAATGCCGAGCGGGAAGGTTTTCAGGTTCATTTCCAGCGCGCCGTTTCGACGATCCGGTGGGTGAGAAACAGGAGCAATGCCAGGCCGCTGAAGAAATACACCAGGTCTTTTGTATCGATGAGCCCACGGACCAGCCGGTCGTAATGCTCCATGAAAGAGAGATACGACACGATTTGTCCCGGGAGTGTGTCGCCGAGCAGAGAGCCGACGCCGGACAACAGCCACACGACCAGCAGAATGCCGAAACTCAGGAAGGCCGCTACGATCTGGTTTTCCGTCAGGGCCGATGCAAGGAGTCCGACGGCGAGAAATAAGGCGCCAAGGAGGATCAGCCCGAGGTAGCCGGTCAGGACCGGATACCAGTCGAAGTCGCTGAACAGCATCAACACGGCCGGCATGAGGCCGGTCAGACCGACCAGTCCCAGAAACACCAGCAGCACGCTGACGAACTTTGCCGCCACAATTTCGTTGATGCCGGCCGGCGAGGTCATCAGGAACTCAAATGTTCGCAGCTTTCGTTCCTCAGCGAACAGACGCATCGTCAGGATGGGGAGGATAATCAACAGCACGAATCGGACGCTGGCAAACAGGTTGCGGAATACCAGATCGTTCAGATTGAGCTGTGCTACGCCGCCCTGCAACTGCATCAACTGAATGGCTTGCGCGCCGGCAAACACGATGTAGAGGTACGAGAGCAGGCCGAAGATCAGCAAAAAGACGGCGCCGACTACATACACCACGGGTGAAACGAAGTACCCGCGCAATTCTTTGGCGATGAGTGCGCCAACCGGGGTCATGATGCGCTCACCTCCGTACCGACTGACGCCGTCTGCGGCAACCCGTCTTCGTGTTGCGTCAGTTTGAGGAAGACATCTTCGAGGGTCATGGAAATTGTGCGCAGCTCAAGCAGGCCCCACTGCTGGGTCACGACGACGCGGGCGATTTCGTCCCGCATATCCTGTCCCAGGGCGCATTCGACCAGAAAACTGCCGGGTGCCTGGCCGGCGGACACGTGCAACACGCCTGGAATGGTCTGAAGTCTGGTCAGGCAGTCAGCCTGGGGTGCTTTGAGCGTCAGGGAGATTTTTTCCGATTGTCTGAGCCGGGCCGACAGCTGGTCGGGCGTGTCTTCCGCTACGATGCGGCCGCCGTTAATAATGACCACCCGCTGGCAGACAGCCGTTGCCTCCGGCAGGATATGGGTGCTTAGAATCACGGAGTGAGAACCGGCCAGACTCTTAATGAGTTCCCGGATTTCGATAATCTGTTTCGGGTCGAGGCCGACTGTGGGTTCATCCAGGATCAGAACCGGAGGATCATGCAGCAAAGCCTGGGCCAGACCAACCCGCTGGCGATACCCGCGAGACAGGTTTCCGATCAGGCGGTGGCGTACGGACCCCAGGGCCAGCCGCTCGATAGAGCGGTCCATGGCGGCTGTTTGTTCACGGCCTGTAATGCCTCTTAGCCTGGCCACGAAGGTCAGGTATTCCGTGACGGTCAACTCCTGATAGACCGGAGGCGTTTCCGGGAGATAGCCGATCCGGCGCTTGACTTCCATAGGCTGCTCTAGACAATCAAACCCGGCAACTTTAGCTATCCCATCGGTTGCCGGCATAAAACACGTAAGAATTCGCATGGTTGTGGTTTTCCCGGCTCCGTTTGGGCCGAGAAAAGCCAGCACTTCTCCCTTGGCAACCGAGAAAGTCACCCGGTCAATCGCGGTGAGATTGCCATACCGCTTGGTGATGTTTTGGACTTCGATCATGCGAATCTGTCAGGCTGGTCGCTCGCGGAAGATCCCAGGAGCAGTGCTATACGGCGCCTCCTTCTGGGCGAGGTATAACCCAATCTCCCAATCGCAGTCAATCTCCGGTGCACTAGGTTCTTTTTCGTCAAAAATGACTTTTGATGTGACATCATAAATAATTGTTTTGCAATGATATTTAATGCAAATCAGCACAGTGACTGTATTAGAGATTGACTTTTGGCCTGTCAAAAAGCTATATACGTGACACTGCTTATGCCGCACTCCATATAGTAGCCTTCTGTTGGTGAATCACCATTACAAGGCAGCCGCTGGTTCCTACTTCGGTAGGGGCGAAGGATACTGAGTCGGTATTGTATGCACGGGTGGCCTCTCGTAGGCTTGAGAGTATGCAGTTGGCTCGTATCCCAAGCAGGGGGCTTGAAGCAACGATGAAGACGCAAACCAAGGAAATCATGGGATTGTCAATCAAGTTAGCCCTGGCAATTCTCTGCCTTTCGTTCGGAGCCTGTTCCTGGGTTCCGAAAGGTGAGACTAGCTTAGATGTGGGAATCAAGGACCGTGGGGTGGCCTCCTGGTACGGAGAGCAGTTTCACGGAAAGCAGGCTGCGAATGGTGAGATTTTCGACATGGAGGCTATGACAGCCGCTCATCGTACACTCCCCTTAGGCAGTGTGGTCCGGGTTGTCAATCTGACGAACGGCAAGCATGTGCGGGTCAGAATCAATGACCGTGGCCCCTACGTGAACGGGCGGATTCTGGATCTCTCGCATGCGGCTGCTGAAAAACTGGGCATGGTGCATGGCGGGCTGTCGATCATCCAGCTGGAGGTGGTCGGGGATCATCGGCCCGATTTCATGGTAGCGGCCCAGGAAGCGATGGCGTTGTCGGCCACTCCGATTCGGCTCCGCCCGGCTCTGTCTGGTGACACTGGCCGTCTGCCTGTCAGCGAAGATGCAACGCTGGCATTCGAACATCGTCAGGCCCCCACCGATATCATGCTGCAGCGCCGGTTACGGCGTGTGGCCGACCTGCTGGCGGCTGACCATACCGTTCATATGGAAATTGCCGCCCTCATCCTCGGATAACCTGTCTCGCACAGACATCTCTACATTCCGCCGGTTGACAGTACGGGAAGCTCTCCACTAGACTGAACCTTCTTCATTTCCGGCAGTTGGTCGCAGTAATCCTATTAGAAAGGGATGTGGGTGCATGGCCAAGAAGACGACGGGTGAGAGTGAAGAGACTCGGTTGAAAAAGAAGGTTGCAGCCAAGCTGGCAGGGCACGCCAATCCGGAAGGCGATGTTGCGATGCGGTCGCTTCGTAAGCGATTGAAGCGGGAACAGCGCCGCCGTAGGGCGCTGGCGCTCAGAAAGAAACACGCCGCCGGCAGCAAGGGCGAGTCCGCGGCAGCGGCACCGGCATCTGCATAAACAGCCGAAGACCACGATTTCACACCAGGTACGGACTATGGAACAGGAACGAAATCCGCACGCTCCCACGGGCGCAGGTACAGAAGAGTTTGATGAGGCCATGACCGATCAGGTGGCGGACCAGATGGTCATGCCGGCCGGCGTTCCGGTGGCGGATGCGGCCGGAGTTGCGTCCGAGACGGTGGCGCTCGAAGAGGAGAAGGTCAAGGACGAGATCGATATTCAGATCGATCTGCTCAACGACCCGGACTGGGTGGTGCGCCGCGAAGCCGTCATTACGCTGGGCGAGATGGGCGACGAGCGGTGCGTCGAGCCGCTGGCCAAGGCGCTGCGCGACGGGGACTGGCAGGTACGCGAGGTTGCGATCGAGGCGCTCGGGCAGGTCGGGTCGCCGGCCGTCGAGACCCTTATCAAGCTGCTCCGCGACTGGGACGTTCGTAAGTATTCCATCGGCGCGCTCGGCAAAATCCGGGATGAGCGGGTGCTGGAGCCGTTGATGCGCCAGTTGCGCAACGATGAGTTCAAAGACGACGCGACTAACGCGCTGGTTGAGTTGGGGGAACCGGCCGTGCCGCTCCTGATCGCCGCGCTGGCGGACAAAGAAGAGATGGTCCGGAAGCAGGCGGTGCTGGCGCTCGGGCGGATCAAGAACGATCAAGCCATCGATCCGCTCATCGCGATGTTACAGGATAAAGACTGGTTTACGCGGTTGACGGCGGCGGCCGCGCTGGAATCCATCGGGGACGACCGTGGACGCACGGCGATCAAGCCGTTGCTCAAAGACCCCGATATGGTTGTGCGCATGCGGGTGGAGCGGATTCTGGCGAAGTGGAAGAAGCCGCCGATCTCGCAGCCGGCGAACGCCTGAGTCACTTGTTCAGCAGCCGATCGATTCCGATCTGAATCTCATCCAGTTTTTTCAGCGGTACCGTCTTTCCCATCGCCAGGTCCAGTCGCGCATGCTTGAGGAGGCCGGCGATCTCCTGCGCCGCTTTCGTCGCATCGTCTGATTTCCCGTCCTTCGTGGCATTCTCCAGCGCCTCGACGCCCTCGGCCAGCTCTTTCGCCGCATCGCCGAAATTCCGTTCGAAGATGTTCGACTTGGCTTGTACCAGCCGAGACTTCGCTTCCACCAGCGCCTGACGCCGGCGCAGGTCGCGCTCGATGCCCATCGCGGTGTCCAGGGCGTTTTGGGAGACGTCTTTCACAGACTGTTGCAGGTCCGAGACGGTTCGCTGCAACGTGCCGACCGGACGCTGGCCGAAGTAATATCCGGCTCCGGCCGACGCGGCCATCAGCACCACCACACCAAGAAATTTCCACATAGGGTCCTCGATTTTACTGCCGGCGCGAGCGGGTATCCCGTGCCAGGTGTTGCATCAGACTGCCTGCCGCGGCGATACGCACCGCTTCGTCGGAGTCCTGAAGGCCTTTGAGCAGGACCGGCACCGCCGGTCCGGACGTTTTCCCCAGCGCTTTAGCCGCCATCAGGCGGGGTTGTGGTTGCTGATCTTGCAGAAGCGTCGACAACAATGTGCGCGCCTGTGCATCGGACGTCAGGCTCACGGCCTTCGCGGCTGCGCTTCGTATAGCCGGATCCGGATGACGCGCCAACTCGGCCGCCATTGGAAGTACTGAAAGATCGTTGAGGCGCAACAGGGCTCCCACCGCATGGGCGCGCACCTGGAAACTCGGATCGTTGGTGAGCGGCTGAAGCAGCGGACGATTGTCTTTGATCCCCAGCCGGCCCAGACTTTCGGCGGCCGTGCCGCGTACCATGGCCATCTCGTCTCCGATCGCGTGTGTGAGCGGCGCCACGCCTCCGGCCGCACCGAACTCGCCGAGCGCGCCGGCGGCGAAGGCGCGGACCGACGGATTGGGATCATACACAGCTTGGCTGAGGACCGCCAGACTCGACCGCTGTTTCAGCCGTCCCAACACGCCCAGTGCTGCCATGCGCACTTCGGCGTCGGGCAGTGTGGCGGCCTGGGTAATGTCGGCGAGCGCATCGGTACGGCCCAACTGATAGAGAGCAGCATAGGCAAAAATCGCTTCCGGCCCATCCTCGGTCCGGCCGATGTGCGCGAAGCGATCTGCGAGATCCGTCGCCTTGGCGTTGCCCAAGGCCGTGATCGCGGCGATGCGGACGGCGAGACGTTCGTCGTTCAGCGCCCGGCGCAGTGCGCCGGATTTCAGCGCCAGTCCGGCCTTGCCGATCGCTTCGACGGCGCGTGCCCGCACCAGAGGCGAGGTGTCGAGGAGGCCGTCTTCCAGAATCGGCGCAGTCTCCGGCAATCCAAGTTCGGCCAACTCTGTGTAGGCCGCGATGCGGAGGTGCTCCTGCGGGTCGTGTACGCGGCTTGTGATGAAGCTGAGGGCGAGCGGGCGTAGGAGCGCGGCGTCATGGGATGTGCTGGCGGGATGCAGGCGGTGATAGAGCAGAAGCGCTTCGCCGGTCTGTCCCAGCCGGACGGCGCTCTGGAACGTCAGACGCAAAAAGTTTTTCGACAGCGCCGCATCGGCGGGGAACGATCGATACAGCGCGAGCACGGCGGCATAGTCGCCGGCGTTGAAACGCGCGGCGGCGTCTTTCTCCGCGGCGGCCGGGGCTGGTGCGGCCCAACCCGGCGCATTCCAGGGGAACCCGACTAGCGTCGCGAGCGTGAGGCCGATCAGCGTGACGGCGAGCCACCGACCGGATGTCCGATCGGTAACGGAGGAAACTACCATGTGGTGGGAGTGCGGACGGCTGCGGCGGTATACATCGTCTCGACGTAGTCTTTGACCATCCGTTTCGTGCAGAATTGCGGCGCAATCGTGCGGAGACATTCTTTCACCATCTGGATCCAGCCGCGCGGCGTGCCGTCCAGATCTCGCTGATAGTACAGCGGCACGATTTCCTGTTCCAGCAGCCGGTAGAGCTCTTCGGCGTCGTGCTTGTCCTGCGTCTGCTGGTCGGCGGATGGGGGTAGCGGCTGAATGCCCCAGCCGTTGGCCCCGTTGTAGCCTTCCTGCCACCAGCCGTCCAGCACGCTGCAGTTGATTACGCCGTTGAGCGCCGCTTTCTGGCCGCTCGTGCCGCTGGCTTCCATCGGCCAGCGCGGCGTGTTGAGCCACACATCGACCCCCTGCACCAGAAATTTCGCCATGTGCATGTCGTAGTCTTCCAGGAACGCAATGTGGCCGCCCAGCTTGTGGTCGTTACAGAAATTCATGACCTCATGGATGAAGTACCGGCCCGGTTCGTCGGCAGGATGCGCTTTGCCGGCGAAGACCAGCTGGACCGGCCGCCACTGATTCTGCAGGAGCGCTTTCAGCCGCTCCAGGTCGCGGAAGAGCAGCGTGGCCCGTTTGTATGTCGCGAACCGCCGGGCGAATCCGATCGTGAGCGCTTCCGGATCGAGCAGCGTGCCGCGGGCGATAACTTGTGAGGGCTGGAGCTGGCCGTGAATCCATCCCGCGCGGGCCCGCTCGCGGATAAAGCCCATCAGCTTCCGTTTCACGGTCTGCCGCGCGGCCCAGAGTTCATGGTCGGGAATGTCGGTGGCCCGCTGCCACACGGCCTCTTCGTCGCACTGGTCGGCCCAGTCGGGGCCCAGGTGTTTGGCGTAGAGCTGGTTGAGTTCCGGCGCGATCCAGGTTGGAGCATGAATGCCGTTGGTCACATGGCGGATCGGCGCCAGGTCGGTCGCCAGCCCGGGCCACAGATGCTGCCACATTTCGCGCGACACGCGGCCGTGCTCGCGGCTTACGCCGTTCACGTGCGCGGCGGACCGGATGGCCAGCGCGGTCATGTTGAAGCCGTGGCCGCGGGATTCCGGTGTTTCGCCCAGGCGGAGAAATTCGTCGCGGCTCAATCCCAGTTGATCCCAGTAACCGGCGAAGTACCGGTCCATCAGATGGTGGGGGAACACGTCGTGACCGGCCGGAACCGGCGTATGGGTGGTAAAGACCGTGCACTGCCGCACGGCTTCCGCCGCTTCCGCATGCGACATCCCTTTCTGCACCAGTTCGCGGATCCGCTCCAGCACGAGGAACGAGGAGTGGCCTTCGTTCGCGTGCCAGACCGTCGGCGATAAGCCCAACGCCCGCAGCATGCGCACACCGCCGATGCCCAGGAGAATTTCCTGACAGAGCCGGATTTCCTGATCGCCGCCGTAGAGCCGGGCCGACAGAGCGCGGTTTTCCGGGCTGTTTTCCGGTACGTCGGTGTCGATCAGGTAGAGCACGATGCGTCCGACGTCGGCCTTCCAGACCTTGGCCGACACGGTGCGGGCGCCCATTTGCACGGTGATTTTGCACGGCTCGCCGGATGGCGTGAGCGCCGGATGAATGGGCGATTCCTCAGGATTGAACGGCGCGTAGGCCGCTTCCTGCCAGCCTTCGGCGGTGATCCGCTGCCGGAAGTAGCCCTGGGGATACATGAAGCCAATGCCGCAGAACGGGAGGCCGAGATCGCTGGCTTCCTTGCAATGGTCGCCCGCGAGAATGCCGAGACCGCCGCTGTAGATCGGAATCGAAATGTGCAGGCCGAATTCAGCGGAGAAGTAGGCGATGAGCGGACGGTCCAACTGCCCGTGTGTGGTGGCAAACCAGGTTTTCGTGTTCTGGCGATAGGCGTCGAACGCCCGCATGACGGCGGAATACTGCCGGATGAACGTCGGGTCCTGCGCCAGCTGCGTCAGCCGCTCCGATCGTACGTCGGCGAGGAGTTTCACGGGATTGTGGTGCGTCAGGTACCAGAGTGTGGGGTCGATCGATTCGAAAAGGCGCCGTCCCTCCGGGGTCCAGCTCCACCAGAGATTTTGGGACAGTTCGCCGAGCCGGGCGAGACTCTGCGGCAGGCGACCGTGCGATCCGTTTGACGAGGGCGTCGTCTCCACGCCGTTCCTTTGGTTTAGACCATTCGAGCGGGATATCCGGAGGCTACGCGCACAGGCCAGGTTGTGGAACACCGATCATGCGTGCCCGGCTTTGTGCCACGAGGCCCATTCTTCGGAGAATGCCACGGCCGCATAGCGTTCGCCAAGGATTTTCGCAACTCGATTGAGCAGTTTGGTGAGCTGTTGGAGTTCGGCCGGCGTGAGGTCCTGGCGAAACCGGGGATGCAGGCCCCAGCGGGTTTCCACTTCTTCGCCGGAGACGCTGGACATAAGGCTGACCAGCTTGATCTCCTGACCGGTCGGGCCCTTCTTGTCCGATTCAGCCGGCGCGTCGGCGGCTGTGGACGATAATGCGGACGGCGGTGGCGTCTTGCCTTCGAGCACGGCGCTGATGGCCGGTACCACGGCGCTGGCGCAGAGCGTGGCAGCCGAGAGCACCTGGCCGTTCTTCGGTGCGCCGAGGACTTCCGCCACCCGATCGGAAAAGGCCTCGAACAGTTCGTTCTTGGTCTTGGAATCTTCCGTGATCATGAATTTGTATTTCTCGTAGAGTTGGCGGCTTTCCGCTACGGCGCCGCCGATCGCCAGCACGATTTCCATTTGATCCGCGTTGTTACCGAAGGCCGGCTCCAGCACGCTCTTAAGCTGGTCAGACACGGCGTCTTCGAGCCCGTTCATGAAGTCCATCTGGTCTTTGATCGGGATGTGCAGGGCCGAGAGCCGGTCGGCGAGATTGAACATCACCTTGAGGAATTCGAGATAGATGCTCCACTCGTCCTGCCGCTTCATCTTCAGCGCCTGCTCGGGGGCGTTCCGCTTCATCATCGTGACGGACTCGCCCGACACCGCGAGCATGAGCTCGGCCAGGGTTTTTAGCTGTTGCTTGTAATCCGTCTTTGCCGTCGCCATTGCGGTCACAACGCCTCCAAGAGAGTGTCATTATATACAAGTCGGTGCGAAGGCGGAAAGAGGCGTAGGAGGGTAGTCCGCACTTACTCCCTTATGCCAGAGGGAGACGAGTTGTAGTTTGTTGATTCGCGCCGAAC
>OMJK01000114.1 GCA_900299325.1 Nitrospiraceae bacterium
ATCCTGCCAGCATTGCAGCGACCCAGTGATCGCAGAGATGAATAACGATTGATTGCGAGCGGGGTTCATTTTATCCTGCGCGGGTGACGCTCTGGTTCATTATCCTTTATCTGTTGGGCTCGGTCGGCATTGGTCTCTACGCCGCGACGCGGGTCCATAATACGAAAGACTTTGCGGTGGCCGGCCGGTCGCTGCCGCTGCCGATCGTCACTGCCACGGTGTTCGCCACCTGGTTCGGCGCAGAGGCTGTGCTCGGTATCTCCGCCACGTTTGTGAAAGAGGGCTTGCGCGGAGTTGTGGCCGATCCGTTCGGGTCCAGCCTGTGCCTGATCCTGGCCGGGCTTTTCTTTGCGCCGCGCTTTTACCGCCTCAATTTGCTGACGGTCGGCGATTATTACCGGTTGCGCTATGACCGGACGGTGGAAGTGCTCTGTACGCTGTGCGTGGCAGTGTCGTATCTCGGCTGGGTTGCCGCTCAGTTCAAGGTCATGGGCCTGGTGCTGAATGCTGTGACAAACGGGGGCATCAGTCAGCAGGCCGGCATTGTCGTTGGCGCGGTCGTGGTGTTGACCTATACGACGTTCGGGGGCATGTTTTCCGTCGCCATTCTGGATTTCGTACAGATTTCTGTGATCATGGGCGGGTTGCTCTACATTGCGACCCTCGTAGGGGATCTGGCAGGCGGGGCGGGGACGGTTATTCGTCATGCGGCGGCGGCGGGCAAACTCGATTTTCTCCCGCCTGCCGGTCTGGATGCCTGGATTCCGTTTGTGGGCGCCGGCCTCACTATGATGCTGGGGTCCATCCCACAGCAAGACATTTTCCAGCGGATCACATCGGCCAAGAATGAACGCACGGCGATCCAAGGATCGTTGCTGGGCGGGTCGCTCTATTTTGCGTTTTGTTTTGTGCCGATGTTTCTCGCCTACGCGGCGACGCTGGTGGATCCGGTGAAATTCAGCGCGCTGCTTCAGCAGGATTCGCAACTGGTGTTGCCGACGCTGGTGTTGCAGTACACGCCTGTTCCGGCGCAGATTCTTTTTTTTGGCGCCGTCTTGTCGGCGGTCATGAGTTGTTCCAGTGCGACGCTGCTGGCGCCGTCGGTGCTGTTGAGCGAGAACATCATCAAGCCGATGCTGCCCGATTTCAACGATGCGAAGTTTCTCCGGTTGATGCGGGTTGTGTTGGTGGTGTTTGCCTGCGTGGTGCTGACGATTGCGCTCTGGTCCAGTTCCACGATCTATGGATTGGTCGTCGGAACCTATAAAGTGACGCTGGTCGCGGCCTTCGTCCCATTGTGTGCGGGGCTGTATTGGAAACGGGCGACGGCGCGTGGCGCCTATGCGGCGATCGCGGGCGGCCTGCTGACGTGGATCGGGTTGGAGTTGTTCGGATCGGCCGAGTCTGTATGGCCACCGCAGTTGGTCGGGTTGTTGGCCGCGGTTGGAGGGATGCTTGCCGGGTCGCTGTTCCCGCAGAAGCGGGAACAGCCATGACCAGCAGGAGGCAGACTCTTAGTGGGCCAGTGCGTAGTGGACGAGCCGACGGACTTGGTCGACGGTGAACGGTTTCTCCAGCACGTCGCGGGCGCCGAAGAGCTTTGCGACACTGAGGAAATTCTGATCACCGGTCGCCCCTGTCATGGCGATGACCCTGGCGTCGAGAAATTCGCGCGTGAGTTCCAGGGTGACATCCATCCCGTCATGATCCGGCATAAAGATGTCCGTGATCACCAGATCGGTCGGAGTTTCCCGGTACAGGTTCAGGCCGCTTCGGCCGTTGGTCGCTTCACGGACCTCGTGCCCGTCCTGTTCAAGAATGCTGCGGAGGAAACTCCGCACGAGATCGTCATCATCAACTATCAGAATGGAGGCCATGATACTCCTCTTTCTGGACCGGCCCGCTCCCGGCAATCCGGTGAAAGGCCGTTCCGTGTTACGCGGCTTGATCGAAATACGATTCCGCTTCCAGATAGACTTCTTCGAGCACATCCTCATGCTGCTCGATCGCCTGCTCTTCCGACACCGCATGCATGACCGGCTGCGGCATCTGGCGATTCCGTTCGATGACGGGGTCATAGATATGGCCACAGTTCAGGCACCGGAATCCGGCCATCCACATATGTCCCGCGGTCCCTTCGAAATCCATAAAGTAGTCTTTCGTCATGAGTCCGCGGCAGCGTGAGCAGTTCATCGTCCGTCTCCTTGGTGCAGGGCCGTGAATGCGTGCGTCATGACTTGAGGATACTGGATTGCCAGACGAATAAAAGACCAGGAAGAGTTACCTCCGAAGTTGGGCCAAGTAGCGACGCTTGATCATAAGTTGTTGATATAAATGGTAATATTTTATGATGAAAACCAGGCGGGATCATGAAATCTGCGGAAAGTAGGGGAGGAGGAAATCACAATGGCTCAACTGATTGCACGACCGACTAGTATCCAGGCCTCCGGCAACAAGCCTAAACTCATCGACGAATTTATCGGGCTGGTCAATTCCAAGACCGCACAGATCAGTATTGCACGTATGCAGAGTCCTGCTGGTTGGCAGGAACCCGGACAAACACCGGAATTCGATGAGTACACCGTAGTGTTGCGCGGGTTGTTGCAGGTGGAGACCAAGACCGGCGTGCTTACCGTTCAGGCCGGTCAGGCGGTGATAACGTCACGCGGAGAATGGATTCGATACAGTACGCCGGGACCGGAAGGAGCCGAGTACATCGCGATCTGTGTACCGGCCTTTTCACCCGGCACCGTTCACCGCGATTCCGTCTGAGATGAGCCAGGATTACGGAGGTGCTGGCCATACAGCCTGAGCAACCGGGGAGGAGGCATCAGCGGTGACGACTGTAAATAGA
>OMJK01000115.1 GCA_900299325.1 Nitrospiraceae bacterium
AGAATGGTATGTGACAGCGCTGGTGGTGGAGGAGGGCGTCTGCTGCGGCGTGATCGCCTGGGACATTGTGCATGGCGGGCTGCACCTGCTGCCGGCCAAAGCGGTTGTGTTGGCGACGGGAGGGAGCGGGCGTGCCTTTCTCACCAGCACCAATGCCGTCATCAACACCGGTGACGGGATGGCGCTGGCGTACCGGGCCGGCGTTCCGCTCATGGACATGGAGTTCGTCCAGTTTCATCCGACTACCCTCAAAGACACCGGCATCCTGATTACCGAAGGCGCGCGCGGGGAAGGCGGATATCTCCTCAACACGCTAGGCGAGCGGTTCATGACGCGCTATGCGCCCGAGCAGATGGAACTGGCCACGCGTTCGACGGTGTCGCTGGCGATCGGGCGGGAAATTCTGGAAGGCCGCGGAGTGGACGGGTGCGTGCTTCTGGATCTCCGGCATCTAGGGCGCGCGAAGATTCTGGAACGTCTGCCGCAGATTCGGCAACTGGCGATGGAATTTGCGGGGCTCGATCCCATCGAGACGCCGATCCCGGTTCAACCGGGTGCCCACTATCAAATGGGCGGCGTCCGGACGAATCAGTGGGGGGAAACGTCGCTGCCGGGCCTCTATGCTGCCGGAGAATGTGCTTGTGTGAGTGTGCACGGGGCGAATCGGTTGGGCGGCAATTCACTGCTAGAAACCATTGTGTTCGGTCGCCGCGCCGGAACGCGTGCGGCGGACTATGTCGGCGGCGTGGCCGCGCGGCCTCCGTCGCCCGCGCATCTCGCGCACGAACAGGACCGGATCCGGCATCTGCTGAGCCAGGAGGGAACGGAACGTTCGTGGCAGGTACGCAACGATCTCGGTGAAACCTTGAGCACCAACCTCGGGCTCTTTCGCACGCAGGATTCGATGCAGCATGCCCGGGAGCGTGTGCGTGCGATCCAACGTCGGGTGGCGACGGTCACGGTGCAGGACAAGGGGCGGGTCTTCAATACCGATCTCATTCACGCGCTGGAACTGCAATGCCTGGCCGATCTTGCAGAAACGATCGTGGCCGGCGCGCTGGCCCGTGAAGAAAGCCGCGGGGCCCATTACCGGTCTGATTTTCCCTCGCGCGACGACGTGAACTGGCTCAAGCACACACTGGCTTACCGCGAACCGGAGGGTCCCCGGCTGACCCATCATCCGGTCACCGTGACCCGCTTCCCGCCGAAATAGGCGGCTCGTCGCGATACGCACGACACGGCGGTCAGGCTCGGGGGTTCGTGTTTCGTCAGGATAGGGAACACGAAGAATCCTGAGGGATTCGCAACCGGCAGGTTTGGTATAATCAGCCGTCGGCGAGGATGCCATGCGTGTGCTGGTCGTCGAAGACGAAAGCAAAGTCGGCTCCTTTATCAAGCGCGCGCTTGAAGAAGAGAGCTACGCGGTCGATTTGTGCGAAGACGGCGCCAAGGGTCTGGAGATGGCGCTGGCGACGAGTTACGACCTCATCATCGTCGACCTAATGCTGCCGTCGATGCCGGGGTTGGACATCCTCAAAGGCATCCGCCGCGAGCGAATTCAAACCCCCATTCTGATTCTGTCGGCGCAATCGCAAATTGATCAGCGGGTCAAAGGGCTCGATGCCGGGGCCGACGACTATCTGACGAAACCCTTTGCCATCGATGAGTTGCTGGCGCGGGTCCGCGCTCTGCTTCGCCGCGGCTCCACGGAGAGTCCCGGCGTGTTGCAAGTCGACGACCTGCTGCTGAATCCCGCCACCCGCGAGGTGACGCGCGGCGGGCAACGGGTCGAGCTGACGTTGAAAGAATATGCGTTGCTCGAATATCTCATGCGCCACAGCGGCCGCGTGTTGACCCGGCCGATGATTTCCGAACACGTCTGGAACCAGGACTTCGATACCTTCACCAACGTGATCGACGTGTACGTGAACTACCTCCGGAATAAAATCGACCGGGGCCGCCCGAAAAAATTGATTCACACCATCCGGGGCAGCGGGTACATGCTGAAGGCCGACTGATGCCGCTGCGTGTCCGGCTCACGCTCTGGTACGGCACCGCGCTGGCGCTGGTGCTCGTCATCTTCTCCACGATCCTCTACGCCATTACCGCCCGCAGTCTGCGGGATGCGGTCGATCAATCGCTCGAAGAAACGGCGACCGCAGCGGTGCGTTCGCTGGAGGAACGCGGGTTTCTTCCGTTGATCGACGAGGAGGAACTCCTCTCGCAGTTTCCTGAACTGGCGCGCATCGACAAATTCTTCCAGATTTTCAGCCCGTCCGGAACGATCACGATCCGCTCGCCCAACATCAAACAGCACGAAGTGCCGCTCAGCCGGATCGCGCTCGAAACGACGTTCAACGGACGCACCATTTTCGAGTCGGCGAAATATCCGAACGAACCTCCGTTGCGGCTGATTTCGGTGCCCATCATCTATCGCGGGAACCTGCTGTACATCGTCCAGGTCGGCACATCGATGGAGTCGACCGAGGACACGCTGCGGCGGTTTTTGCTTGTGCTGCTGGTGACAATGCCGATCGCCTTGACCGTGTCGCTGGCCGGTGGATGGTTTCTGGCGGGACGGGCCCTGCGTCCGGTGGACGCCATCACGCTGGCCGCGCAGCGTATCGCCGCCGGCGATCTCAGCCAGCGGTTGACGATGTCGACGGCGCAGGATGAAATCGGCCGGCTCGCCGCGACGTTCAACGACATGATCGGCCGTCTCGACGTCTCGTTCCGGCAGATTCGCCAGTTCAGCAGCGACGCGTCGCATGAGTTGCGCACGCCGTTGACGGTGATGAAAGGGGAGACGGAGCTAGTGCTCCGCCGGCCCCGGACGGTTGAGGATTACCGGTCGGTGCTGGACAGCAATCTGGAAGAAATCGATCGCATGACCAACATTGTCGACGAACTGCTCTTTCTCTCGCGCGCCGACATGGGCGAAGTGAAGATGGAGTCGGTGCCGGTACGGCTGGAGGTGCTGGTGGAAGACATTCATCGCCAGGCCACGGTGCTGGGTCAGGACCGGAATGTCGAGGTCCTGTTGGGGACGATCTCGCCGGCGACCGTGCTGGGCGACGAATTGCGTCTGCGCGAGTTGTTGCTGAATCTGGTTGAGAACGCCGTGAAATATTCCCACACCGGCGGCAAAGTCGAAATTGCCTTGCTGGTGGAGGGATCGCAGGTGCGTCTTTCCGTATCCGATCAGGGGATCGGTATCGCGGAAGCCGACCACCGGCGTATCTTCGACCGGTTTTTCAGAACCGACGACGCTCGCGCCCATACGAAGAAAGGCACAGGTCTCGGATTAGCGATTTGCCTCTGGATTGTCGAATCCCACAAGGGCCGGATCGACGTGAAGAGCGAACCCGGCCACGGTTCCACGTTTACTATTGTCTTGCCGCTTTCCCCGCGTACCGCTTAGCCACTTCTAACACCCGTCTAATCGTTCTCTCATCGCCGGTTGTTACGGTGCTCATAGTGTGTAACCGCAGCCATATTTCACCGGCCTCATACGACAGAAGGAGGGCAGCATGACACCAGTGATGTCTCGTTCGCTTGGGGCGGTTCTTGGAGTGGTGGCGCTTGGCGCCGTTCTCATCTGGGGCGTTCAGTCTCTGACGACGTCGTATGCCTCCGGCGCCGCGGCGCCGGCGACAACGGCCGCCGGTCCGGTGAGCAGTGGACTGCCGGCGAACGGGTTTGCAGAGGTGGCGAAGGCCGTCACGCCAGCGGTGGTGAACATCACCACGGTGACCGTCGAAAAAGTTTCGGATGGA
>OMJK01000116.1 GCA_900299325.1 Nitrospiraceae bacterium
ATGCTGGATGCCGCCAAAGCCTGGGATCTCGTGTTTCCCGACGCGGAGGCCTTTAACACGTGGGCGGAAGAGCGATACCGGTGGATCGTGCAGGCCTTAAGGCACTCGCCGGTCGATGCCCACGAAGTCCTGCTCCCGCAAGCGGCCTGAGTAATCAGGCGTCGTAATTCAGATTGGGCGACAGCCACCGTTCGACGGTCGCGACCGGCAGGTTCTTTCGGCGGGCGTAATCCTCGACCTGATCCTTCCCGATTTTCCCCACGGCAAAGTAGGCGGCGTCCGGATGGGCGAAGTACCATCCGCTGACGGAGGCTGCCGGCAGCATCGCGTAACTTTCCGTCAGCGTGATCCCGGCCTGCCGCTCGGCCTGTAAGAGATCGAACAGCGTCCGCTTCTCCGTATGGTCCGGGCAGGCCGGATAACCCGGCGCCGGCCGGATGCCGCGATACCGCTCGCGGATAAGGTCGTCGTTCGTCAGCTGCTCGGCCGTGCCGTACCCCCAATCCGCACGCACCCGCTTGTGCAGGTATTCAGCGAACGCTTCGGCCAGCCGGTCGGCCAGCGCTTTGGCCATGATGGAGTTGTAATCGTCATGGTCCCGGTCGAACTGCCGGCACAAATCGTCCACGCCCAATCCCGCCGTGACGGCGAACACGCCGACATGGTCGCGCCGTCCACTGTCGTGCGGGGCGACAAAATCGGCCAGCGCCAGGTTCGGCTGGCCCTGCGGTTTTTCCGTTTGTTGCCGCAGCGTATGTAGCCGGACCGAGGGCGTCGTGTGTCCGGCATCGGCATACAGTTGAATATCGTCGCCGGCACCGGACGCGGGGAAAAATCCGTAGACCCCTTTGGCCTGCAGCAGACGCTGTTGCACGATGCGATCGAGTAATCGGCGGGCATCCTCGTACAGTTCCTTGGCCTTCGGTCCGACCGTCGCATCGTCGAAGATGGACGGGTACCGCCCCCGCAGTTCCCACGTGTGAAAGAACGGCGTCCAGTCGATGTACGGAATCAGATCGGCCAGCGGCTGATCGGCGATGGTCCGTACGCCGAGAAACGACGGGGCCGGAATGTCCACGCTACTCCAGTTCGTGCGCAGACCGCGGCTGCGAGCCGTCGCGATGGGCAGCAACGTCTTCGCACCACGGTCCTGATGGGCCTGGCGAACGCGGCCGTAATCCTCCCGCACCCGCGAGACATAGGCGGCTTTCTGGCCGGCATTCATCAAGCTTCCGACTACGCCAACCGCGCGCGAGGCATCGAGTACGTGCACAACGGAAGGTTCGTAGGACGGCGCGATTTTCACGGCCGTATGCGCTTTGCTGGTCGTGGCCCCACCGATCAAGAGCGGCACCGTGAAACCCTGGCGCGTCATTTCCTTCGCCACGTGGACCATCTCGTCGAGCGACGGCGTAATAAGCCCGCTCAAGCCGACGATGTCCGCCTTCTGTTCGCGTGCCGTCGCCAGAATCTGCTCGCACGGCACCATCACGCCAAGGTCGACGACCTCGTAGTTGTTGCAGCTCAGCACGACGCCGACGATGTTTTTGCCGATGTCGTGCACGTCGCCCTTCACGGTCGCGAGCAGAATCTTCCCCTGCGATCGGTGGCCGCCGGAGCGTTTCTTCTCCTCTTCCATGAACGGCAGCAGATACGCCACGGCCTTTTTCATGACGCGCGCGCTCTTCACGACCTGGGGCAGAAACATCTTGCCGGACCCGAAGAGATCGCCCACCACGTTCATGCCGGCCATCAGCGGCCCTTCAATCACACCCAGCGGAGTCGGATAGTTCCGGCGCGCTTCTTCCACGTCACTGTCGATATAGTCGGTGATACCTTTGACCAGGGCGTGCGACAGCCGCTCCTCCACCGTGCCCTTCCGCCATTCGTCGTCTTTGACCGCGACTTTTCCCTTCGCCTTAACCGTTTCGGCAAAAGCCACCAGCCGTTCGGTGGCATCAGAGCGCCGATTCAGCAGCACGTCTTCGACGAGTTCCAGAAGATCCTTGGGAATCTCTTCGTACACGGCGAGCTGCCCGGCATTCACGATCCCCATATCCAGTCCGGCTCGAACCGCGTGATACAGAAAGGCTGCGTGCATGGCTTCGCGGACCGTGTTGTTGCCGCGGAACGAGAACGAAATGTTGCTGATTCCGCCGCTGACCTTGGCTAACGGAAGATGCGCCTTGATCCACCGCGTCGCCTCGATGAAGTTCACGGCGTACGCGTTGTGTTCTTCGATGCCGGTCGCCACCGTCAGGATGTTGGGATCGAAGATGATGTCCTGCGGCGGAACGCCCACCCGCTCCGTCAGAATCCGGTAGGACCGGGCACAGACCTCGGTCTTGCGCGCCAGCGTGTCGGCCTGTCCCCGCTCGTCGAACGCCATCACGACGACCGCGGCCCCGTAGCGGCGGATCAGCGTCGCCTGCTCGACGAATTTCTGCTCTCCTTCTTTCAAGCTGATGCTGTTCACCACCGCCTTGCCTTGAATGTTCCGCAAGCCGGTTTCCAGCACCTCCCACTTGGAGCTGTCCACCATAATTGGCACTTTGCAAATGTCCGGTTCCGAGGCGACCAGGCGGAGAAATGTCTCCATCGCCGCCTTCGAATCCAGCATGCCCTCGTCCATGTTGATGTCGATGATCTGCGCGCCGCCGTCGACTTGTTGCCGTGCCACGGACAGGGCCTGGTCGTACTGGCCGCCGAGGATCAGCTTGGCGAACGCCGGCGAGCCGGTGACGTTCGTCCGTTCGCCGATGTTCACGAAGTTCGATTCGGGCCGGATCGTCACGGCCTCCAGTCCGCTCAGCCGCGTGTAGGGCTGG
>OMJK01000117.1 GCA_900299325.1 Nitrospiraceae bacterium
AGAGCACCGTGCAGCCGGCGACCCCGCGCACCGCGTTCCAGGGCGCAAGCAGAAGACGACCGTTCTGCAACACATATACGTCGTCCGGGAATCGTTGCGGCCACTCGTCCAGATATTTTTGATCGCCGAATTTGTTCGCCTCGAACCGTGCGTAGCACCACTCGAGGCATTGCGCCTCCCAGTGTTGCCGCACCCGCTCGCTTTTCTCCTGTACAAACGTCATAAATTGCACGCAATACTTCCCGCTGGTCGCCGATTGATCAAATTCCGGAGCATACTCGTGATCGGTAATAAGGACGCTTTTCCCGGATGCTTCGAACTCGCGAAAAATGGGCAACGGAGATCCTCGAAACCACAAATCGGAATCGAGATACGTCACACGACGCACTGTCGAGTCGGCTTCGAACACGAACCGGGGCGCAAAAGGCGTGAGCGTCCAGCAATACTCCCCTCTCGTGCGGGTCGGCTTAACCCGTCGCAGCTCGTCGGTTTCCAACTGATCCAGCGACAATAGCCGGACATGCGGCAGGTCCAATCGGGTTAATACCCGGAACGCATCGGCGTCGACACAGAGAATCCACAAGGTGTAGGGCCGGCCATGACGTTCGAGCGACGCCTGCAACGCCAGCCCTTGGGGAAGGAACGCGCTGTCAAACAGCGTGACGTAGTGTTCCATGTTGGATCGAAAACGAATTGACCGCGTCGATGACACGGCTAATCTCGCCGTCCGTCATCTGCGGGTGGCAGGGAAGCGATAAGCAGGACTCTGCATGCTGCTGCGCCCGACTCAGCCCATGGGGATCCCGGGCCAGTGCACGACACGGCTTCTGTAAATGGACCGGGACCGGGTAATGAACCAAGGTTTGGACACCTCTGGCCAGTAGATGCGCCTGCAATCGGTCTCGGCTCTTACAGCGAATTACAAACAGATGCTGCACGTGCGCCGCGTCATCGTCCGGCTCCGCCAGTAACGTGATCAGCGACTGCGCCAATCCCGCCCGGTACGCGGCGGCAATGCGGCGACGCCGGACCGTAAATTCAGGCAACCACTTCAGGCGCTCGGACAGTATGGCCGCCTGCATCTCATCGAGCCGGCTGTTCAGACCGACTTCAGAATGATGATACCGTTCCTCCCCCTGGCCATAGTTCCGCAATCGCAACACAGTTTCGGCAATCGCCGCATCGTTGGTCACCACCATACCACCGTCGCCGAGCGCGCCGAGATTTTTCGTCGGATAGAAGCTATACGCGCCTGCCCGCCCGAACGCTCCGGCCGCAGTCCCGTTCCACAGCGCGCCATGGGCCTGTGCACAATCTTCGATCAGCGCCAGCTGTTGCGCCGCGCACAACGCAGTCCAGGCAGCCATATTGCGCATCTGCCCGTAGAGATGAACCAGCACAATCGCGCGCGTACGGGAGGTCACACATCGTCGCACACTCTCTATGGACAGCAAGGCTGTGTCCGGTTCGATGTCCGCCAGCACTGGCGTCGCCCCGGCTCGCAGAATAGCCAGCACCGTGGCAAATGCGGTCATCGATGTCGTGATGACTTCGTCACCCGGCCCGACTCCCAACGCCCGCAGCGTCATCTCGATGGCATCCATGCCGTTGCCCACACCGACCGCATGTGTTGTTCCGCACTGCGACGCCCATTGCCGCTCGAACTGCTGCACTTCCTTTCCCAACACGTACCATCCGGACTCCATTACCCGAGTTACAGCGGACAACATCTGCTGCCGGAGTTCGACCGGTTCCTGGGCGAACGCATTCATCTGAATCATGCGGCCCTCTCGCGGCGATCCCGCTCACACTCCCAATACGCTCGCCCATAACGTCGATAGTAGTCGAGCGTGCGCCGCAAGCCCTGCGTCAAATCGATGGACGGCGACCACCCCAGTTCACGCCGGATTAAAGAGAAGTCGCCGTAATAATCGCCGATGTCGATCGCCTTTCGTTCAGGCGGGAACGGAACGAGCTCGTAGGCTGTTCCAGGAACCATGGCGATGAGCATGTCCGCCAACTCTTTCAGGGAAACAACCTCCGACCCGCCGAGATTGAACACCACTCCATCCGCTTCCTTGCGCGATCCGGCTAGCAGCAACGCATCGACACAATCGTCGACAAAAACAAAATCCCGCCGCTGCCGGCCGTCGCCAAATACCTGAATAGGCTTGCCGTCAAGCAGCGAGCGAATCCAGACACCGAGGAAGGTCTGTCGCGCATCCTTCACCCGCATACCGGGTCCATAGGTATTCGTCAGCCGCAAAGCGGCGGCCCGCACTCCGTACACGTTGCTGTACAGCAGGTGATACCACTCGCCGGCCAGCTTGTTGATGCCGTTGACGTCCACGGGACGAACGGGATGCTTCTCATCGACCGGAAGATAATCCGGCTTGCCATAGAGTTGCCGCGTGCTGGCAAACACGATTTTGATTCCGGGATTCACCCGGCGGCAGGCCTCCAGAATCGCAAGCTGCGCCGTGGCGTTGATGGACAGATCCGTCTGCGGATCTTCCATCGAATCCAGATGGCTGGTCTGTCCGGCAAGATTGAAGAGAAACGCCTGCCCTTGCACAAGGTACGCGATCGCATGCGGATCCCGCACATCACTGATGTTGACCGACACCTGGGTGCGAATGTCGTCGATATTGAACAGATTGCCGCCATAGGCGGGCACAAGGCTGTCGACCAGTGTCACGTTGGCGCCCAGGTGCACTAAGCGCCGGGCGAGATTCGATCCGATGAAACCCAACCCGCCGGTAATCAGAACCTGTGCACCCCGATAGATGTCCATGTCGGATTGGGCGCACGTCATTGATTCACACAGACCGCCGCCGCGGGTTGCGCATATCGGTGCGCCCGGCTCTGCAACCAGGCCGTCAACCCCGTCGAATCGGGATGTAATTCCGTCACGCGGCGATTTGCATACGCATCGAGCTCGCGCCGCGAGGCATCGGCCAGCCCCGATTCCCACACCACCCACTGCCAGATCACCGGCAACGCCTGTTCGCGCAATCCCTTCAATCGATATTCTTCGATAAATTGCTCCAACGCGTTCATCTCGTCGAGATTCGGCGGACGCCAGGCCTCGACCGTCAACTGCCCCACGATATCCGCGTATTCTTTGGGAGAGTCCCATGTGGCAAGAAACGGATAGTGCTTCCCCCACGGCGCATGAGCGGATCCAATCACCGGCACGCCCGCTGCAACCAGTTCTTCGGCCACACTGCCATGGCAGGTGATCCCGCATACCCGTCCGAGTGACGCGACTGCGTTGACTGCGGAATACCGGTTGATGAAACGGACTCGTGCCTCATGCCGATACCGCGCCTTCAGCCGCCCGACCGCAATACGATCGCTCGCACAGACATCCGGATCGACGTTCGGATGCTCTTTGATCAGCACCCGCCCGATATTCGAATTACGCAGGCAGGCATCAATCGAGGCGACGGTCCATGCATAGAGATCCGCGAATCCATCGAGGCCAAACTGATACTGGGCATCGTCGAAGCTGTGCAGAAACAGGACCACGGTCAACGCCGCTTCATCGCGCGTGAGCTCGCGCCCTTCGTGGTCGACCAGACCGGCCGGCTCGTGCCCAGTCTGCCCGGCATCCATGTACCAGAGATGCCGCCCTTTCACGGACAGCCGTTCGTCGAGATATCGCTTCACCTGCTCACGCTGCGCACTCGACAATTTCCTTCCAACAGAGGGCCGTGCCACCAGCGCGCCTTTCCACAATTCGGTCGGACCGGCCGCATAGATTTGTCCGCAGTAATCGAACAGCTCCAGATTGCTGAATCCGTGTTGCTGAAGGACCCGTAAATAAATCGCCTCCAGGTACGTCGGTTCGGCGACCGTGACATACGAGCGTCCCTCCGGCCGCCGCATGCGTTCCTTGACATAGTCCACGGTATACACGGCGTCGACCAGACACCAAAAAACGGCCCAGCTTCCGCAATGACTCAAGCTGCCTCCCGCCAACGGACTGACCCGAATGCACTCCGACGCAATGACATCGCCGATGTGCACGCCGGCATAGCGGGTGGCAAGCACTGCCTGGGCATCGAGCGATCCACCGCGAAAGAACCGCGTCCAGATCTGAGCCGCCCTCACGCATGCCGTCAGCGTGCTCCGTAGCACCGCCCAATACTCCACACACGCCTGCTGAATGTGGATCGACTGTTGCGGGCCCACTCGAACGCGCGCCCCGGATCTGCCTGCCCTAATCTGCGCCAGCAAACTCATCCGGGCAGTGTCCGTACGCTGTCCGTCGATTGCGGCCGACGCTATCCGCCACAATTTGCGCAAGACGGCGGTCACCGTTTGGGCAGCGATCCATGCCCGCACCCACCGTACCCACGGACTTCCAACCGGATGCAGAACGATGTGGACGACCTGCTCCCTAGTATCGGCAGAACGCTGCTGCTGAAACAGCCAGACCGCCGCGTCCAACAATTCAATCAGCCGCACATCGGTGTTCAGCCGGGGAGCATGGAGCACGGCGGAGCATGGCACAGAGTTGTGTCCCGACGATCTGTTCACGCCGCCGCCCTGGCGCTCCATCGCGCAAATTGAACGGCAACCGTTCGCGTCAACCTTCGCACGACCCGCTTGAACAGGCTGACCTGTCCGGCAAAGCTTTTCCGAAAATAGAATTCATCCGCCTCACGATCAGCGGCAATGTGAGCGGGATGCACGATCTCGCCTAAGGGGGTCAGGTCGTAGGAGCCTTTTTCGTCCGGTTCCGTCGTATGCGTCCCTTCCGCATCGAACCCGATATTCTTGACCAGGTTGGCATTGGGTGTGGCCACCAAGCCCCCTCCATACAGCACGCAGGCCACCCAGGCAAAATCCCAGGTGTCAATTTTACTTTGCCGCACCAGGTTAAACACACGGCCCCAATACCGCCGTTCATCGCTCGTTGGAAAGCAGGCGTTCCACCGCGGCGACTGTTTCCACTCAGCGAGGAACGGCACGTCGCCTTGATAATGACGCCACGCCCGCCGCCAGGTCGCCCATCCCCAACTGCTCGGATATTTCGAAAAATAATAGGAGCCATCCCCACGCCGGTGCTCAGGCTGATAACTGTTCCCACTCACGGCCCACACCGCCTCCTGGTGCGCGTACCGCTCAAGCAGGGCGCGGCAAAACGCATAAAACTCAGCCGATGGCACGCAGTCGTCTTCGATGATGATTGCCTGCTCGACGTGATCGAACACCCAGTCCAATCCTGTGCTCACTCTCCGTTTGCAGCCCAGATTGACGTCCGAATAGTTCCGCAACACGGTGCAGGGCCAATCGATCGCTTCGACGATCTCGCGCACTTCACGGCACCGCCTCCGATCGTCCGGATGACCGTCGCGCGGACCGTCGGCGATGATGAACAACGTCGACGGCTGTTGACTCTTAATCGAAGCAAAACTCTCTCGCGTATGGCGCGGTCTGTTGAAAATGAGATAGGCGACGGGCGTTGAGAGACCGGACATGCCTGCTGCAGAACGGCGATCGACTGACCGATTGAAACTCAACGAACCCCCTGCGCGTTGCGATGCACCCCGGCATTTGCCCGCACAGGCCCGCGATGATCCCGATACCCGTTGGCGCGGTCGCGCAGCCATTGAATCATCTGCGGATCGTTCGCGCCCAATGTGGACACCTGCTGTTCGATGGCAACGGAGATATCGGGCGTCAGAATGTTGACCGCGGGATCCTTCCACATCATCCACTGCACGGAAACCGGCAGATCCTGACCCGGCAGGTTATTTAACCGGTACTCGTTGACAAAACGAATCAGGGCCTCCATTTCCTTGTGTCCCGGCGCCTGCCACCCGTCCACAGTCAATCCGCGCAGCAACGCGGCATAGTCCGCCGGAGAGTCCCAGAAGTGGACGAACGGATAGTGCCCTCCCCACGGCGCCTTGGATGTGGCAATCACGGGAATCCCCACCGCCACCAATTCCTCCGCCACGCTTCCGTGATTGGTGATCCCATAGACACGACCGAGTGAAAGCAACGCCTTGACGTCGGTGCATCGATCAATATATTGGACCCGCGATTCATGCTGAAACCGGCGCTTGAGCCGGCGCACGGCGTACTTATCGGACGGAAACGTCTCCAGATCGATATTGGGGTGCTCTTTGATCAGCACCCGGCCGATCTGCCGGTTGGCCAGGCATCCCTCGATCGACGCCACTGTCCATTCATAGAGATCGTCAAACCCGTCAAGACCGAACATGTACTGCGCGTCATCAAAGCTGTGCAAAAATATGACGGCCGTCAACGCCCGGTCGTCCCGTTCGAGTACATGACCGTGCACCGTCGTCACACCTTCCTGCCCGTGCCGATTCTGTCCGACGTTCATGTACCAGAGATGCTGCCCGGCATCGCGGGTCCGCTCCGCAAGATATTTCCACGTGCGCTCTTTTTGCTGAGCCGAGAGCGGCATGTGTGCATCCGCCCGCGCCACAAACGGATTCGGCAGACCTTCCCCCGGCGGGATCAACCGCAGCCGCCCGCTATAGTCGTAGAGCTCAAGAAGATAGAACCCCTGAAGCTGCAGGGTCCGGCGATACAACTCTTCGAGATACGTCGTCTCGGACGTCGTGACACATTCGTCGACGCCCGACGTCCAGGACTGCCCTAAAATGTAATCTACCGTATAGACGGCATCCGCAAGACATCCAACCAGCGCCAGCGCCCCGCACTGCCGGAGACTGCCTCCTGCCGTTTGATGCAGACCGATGGTTTCCGACGCCACCAAATCACCGATATGAACGCCTCGGTACCGCAACTGCAGCAACGCCTGCACATCCATCCGACCATCCCGACGGCAGTTCCGCCAGCACTGGAGCGCCTGCAGACACGCCCTCAGTGTTGGCACAGCAGCCGCCCCGTACCCCACTTCCATTCGATGCATTTCCACGTTCAGATGGTCGTCGACTCGAAGATAGACACTGGATGCACGTACGCGGATGCGATCGATAATTGACGGCTCCTGATGGCCGGCATCCGAAGATCCTGCACCGGTAACGGCTCGATACCATTTCACCAATCGGCGCCGAACTTTGACGGGAACCGTGCTGAGATCCGTGAACGTCCGCACCCATCGTACCCATGGGCTTCCGATCGGATGCAGCCGTACATCGACTACCGTCCGTCGACGTTCCTCTGCATGCACCTGCTCAGAAAACCAGATGCCGCCGTTGAGCAAGTCCAGCAAGTAGCCGTTATTGCTCATGCGAGGAGAATGGACGGTGACGCGGCGTAAGCGGTCTGAATTAGGAACAGTTGCTGCCATCACCGCGCCCCACTCAACCTGGCAATACGACCGGCAACCGATTCAATTCCCTTTTTATTTCCCAGCGTGATGATCTCGTTCGCATGCTGATGCCCGATCGCGGTGAGCGGCCGAACGGCCTCGGCCGTCCCGTATAAACAGTTCTGGCACAGCGTTCCGCGTAAATCCTGCCGCGTGTGCCGTTCGCGCATCCGAACGATGGTTACGTTATTCCAGGCATCCCGAAGCGTTCCCGGCTGATTCAGGTCGGCGTAGGTCAGCGCGTTTTCATAATCGACACAACACAGCGTCAGATAGCCTTCGCAGGTCACATGCACACGATTCCACAGCATGGCGCAGGGCCTGGCCGTTCCCGCCGACGGCACGCGCGGACTCATCGCCGATTGCAAGTGGATCAGTTGCTCGATCGACTGTCCCGATTGCCCATCCACACCGAAGAACACCAGATCGTCGACCAGAGGAAGGAGAAGTTCCTTCAGCCGATCCTTTTCGTGCTCAACAAACCGCGTCACCACACACGACGCCACCAATCGCACATGCGGAGTCCGCTGCGCGCGATAGCGGGCGATGAACCGTACATTCTCCATGACGCGGTCAAAATCGTCATGCCCATGTACGGCCGCATACGTCTCCCTTGAGCCGGCATTGATGGAAAACTTGATGCTCGACAACCCGGCTTGAATGGCGGCCACAGCCCGATCCGGCGTCACCAGTACGCCATTGGTCGTCACATAGATATAGCCGACACCGGCGTGATGAGCGATCTCAATATAGCGCTCCAAATTCTTTGTGAAGAACGGCTCGCCGGTGGTATACAGCCCGATTTCTTTGAGACCTAATTCAACCGCCTCATGGACGAAACGCTCGAAGAGCTCCAGATTAAGGACGTTCTTCTCCCTCTCCATACGCGGGTTCGCACAAAAGACACAGGCATGGTTGCACCAATTGGACACCTCCACCAGGGCTACGCTGGGGAACGGCGGCGTAAGCGTGCCGGGATCGAACTGATCCAGTTGCGCTTCCCGCTTCGCATAATCGGAATCGGCCGAGTTGGAGATAATTTCCGGGAGCATACTGCCTGGAATTGACCTGATCAGATCGCGAGAGATGCGACGCCGCTAGGCGGCGCGTTCGGACGTGCCGCCGGCACCGATCACATGTTCACGCCGGTACTTCTGCTGCGCAGCGATGGGCAGGTGGACGGAGCCATAGGAGGACGGCTCGCCCCAGAGGTTGTCTTTCCACCAGCACCCATTATGAATCCACCAGACCCGTGGATCGCGAAAGCGGTCAGCCGTCGTCCAAAACTCTTCCTCACCCATCCCCACATACGACAGCCAATGATACAAATCCTTCGACACGACATGATCATACTGCCTGACCATCTCAATCCCTTGCTCACGAGTCATGTATCCCGTCCGGATATCTTTCGATGCGTGATCGGACGCTCTTCCGTACCCGAACTTGATGAACTTCAATAAATCGTGCACGCCGTTTTCATACCGGTCGTCCAAATTCGAGATGCGGCGGTAGGTGCGTTCAAACGGCTGTTCGGACGCCTTCCAGCCATATCGTTCTTCGATGCGCTTGGCATGCGCATAGGGGTCCCAGGGAAAGAAATTGCCAATGAACACGCCGCGCACGCCCACTCTGAGAATCTCTTCATCGGATGGATAGCGGGCCCATGCCAGATCTTGTTCAGTAAGCGGCTCCACCGGATCATGGAGCATGTCGGACCACTCAAAACCGCGCAAATCATGCTCGTGCCGAACGCGCGCATTGAATTCAACGAAGTCGTCCGGCTCGAACATCCCCGAGATGTCCCACGCGATCTCGCCCCACACAATCAGCGGAATATTGAACTTCACGGCAACTTGAATCGGATAGGTATTGATCCCGCAGTGCGCATGCCAGTTCATATCGCCCATCTTCCGAAAACAGAGGCGATTCAATTTCCGGAGCACGTCGACACTGGGCCCCATCACCAGATGATCGGCGTCGAACACTTCCCGCATCCGATCCCGGTTATAGTTCCCTTCAGGCAGATAATTATTCCCGTGATACGTGACCAGCAACGGCTTCAACCCGTATTCCGAGACAATAACGTGCGTCTGGTAGTAACTGTCCTTGCCTCCGCTGACCGGAATGACGCAGTCATAGTTCGATTGCTCCCGCTTACCGATGGTGGCAAGACATCGCTCGAAGGCCAGCTTGCGGTTCTGCCAGAACTCGGACGACAAGTTGGCAAATGCTTCGGCAGTCCGGCAGCTTGAACAAATACCTTCGTGATCGACGGACAAGTTGACAGCGATGGAGGGATATACACACCGCTTGCAATAGGCCATGCGACCCGCTGTCATACCTGCTCGTACGCGTTCCTCATGCCGCCAGAAATCCGGTCAGCACGTCCGGAGGCCTGATATTGAGCCCGCGCTCGCATAAATACCGCTTCGCCAACACGACACTCTGATCGCTATAGTGAAAGATGTTCGCCGCAGCGACGGCATCGACCCGCGTACGCTCGAGCGCTTCGGCAAAGTGCGCCCAGTCGCCGACTCCTCCACATGCAATAACCGGAATCGTCACTGCCGTGGAGACGGTTGCCAGCAGATCCAGATCGTATCCGGTTTTCATGCCGTCCCGGTCAATCGCGTTGAGAAATATTTCTCCGGCGCCCAGGCGCTCGACTTCACACGCCCACTGCTCCGGTTCCCACTCTGTCGCGCGCGTACCGCCCTCGGCCATCACGCATCGTTGCGCCCCCGTCACTTTGACATCGATTGAGAGCACCAGACATTGGGTACCGAACTCCTTCGCTGCCTGCTCGATGAAGACCGGCTCGGCGAGGGCCTTCGTATTGATGCAGACCTTGTCAGCCCCGCGGGCTAATCGGTTCTCAATATCGCGAAGCGACCGGATACGACCACCCACCGTAATCGGCATCAGCGCCGCCCGTGAGACATCGTCGATAATCTCGAAGAAGCTCTGACGATTCGGATGTCCCAAATCACTGCGGCCGGTGTCGTACCCGTCGTCTTGCGTAATATCGAGGTAGATCAATTCATCGGCAGCCCATTCGCTGAGCCGCTCGACCGCGGTCACGGGATTACCAAGATGCTGATACCGCCGAAACTGCCGGGTTTGGACCAGCCAGCCGTTGCGCAGCAACAGCACGGGAATGACGCGCGCCTTCTTCATGGATACGAAAGAAAGTTCTTGGCCAGCTGCAAACCCGCGCGTTGACTCTTTTCAGGATGAAACTGTACCCCGAACAGATTGTCGCGCTGCAACACGCTGCAAAAGTTCTCGCCATACTCAGTGGTGGCCACCATATGCCGTGGATCATCCGCCCAAAATGCATAGCTATGCACAAAATAAAAGTCGGGCTCGTGTTCCAGGCCGGCCAGCAACGGACTGGGGTGTTGGCAGACGATGTTATTCCATCCGATATGCGGAAGCGGAAGGCTGCCGTGGTCGACCCGTCTCACCGTTCCTGGAATCCACCCTAATCCTGCATACGATCCGAATTCATCGCCTTGCGTCGCCAGCACTTGCATGCCGACACAAATCCCCAGGAACGGCTTCCGCTTGACCAGTACCGCGTCCCGCAAATCATCCAGCGGCAACGCATGACACATCTTCTGCATCGCGGCACCGAATGCGCCGACGCCGGGCAGCACTACATGCGACGCATCGGCGATATCAGACGGCGTGCTGGACACGACAACGCTGGCGGAGAGCGCGGCGAAGAGGTTGTACACCGACCTCACATTTCCGGATCCATAATCCAACACACATACACGGGTCATTGATCGGCTCGACGTCCTCTACGCCCCCCGCACCACATCGAGCGTGGTGCAATGCAGCCCGCCCAGCATCGTATAGCAATGCCGCATCTGGACCGGGATGACCGTAAACCGCCTTCGCTCAAGCTCCTTGATCAACGCCACCTGCCGATCGTGGACCAACACCGTGTCAGGGCTCACGGACAGCACGTTGAGGCCCGCCCACGGCGAGCTGACGTGATTGAGCGTGGAGTCGACTCCCAATTGGGACAGCCGGTGATAGACCGGCAGTCTGGTGGACCGATGGAATTCCACCTCGGCATCGGGCACAGACGCCACGTCGGTAAAATAGATTTTCTGCCACCCCCGAAACAGATCGGGGCAGGTGCCGTCGTTCACACGCGCGCCGTTCAGCAACACCACCCCGTCGCGTAACGGCAGAATGGTGGAATCCAGATGAGACGACCGATAGGCGTGCGTAACGTGGACTCTGTATTCAGGCCCAAGCGTCTCCTGAAGCCAGCGAACGGCTTTCTGATTTCCCGTACACGACACCAAAAAGAGGATGTCGCGATTGAGCCGGATGATGTTGGCGGCGTCAAAAATCACCTCGTGATCGTCGAGACAATGAAACACTTCCTTCAACCCGCCGCTCAACCGGCTGTGCAACAGCTCCTCGGTGTTTTCCAATCCGGTTTTCGTCCTGGTCATCTCATGCAGATATTTCCCCTTCAGTCTCGGCATCGGTGCGCAAACCCATCGGAACCCTTCCTGGAAGAAATGACTGTACAGCACACGATGGAATGCCGCCGACTCATGTTGCCGGAACCGTGACGAAGGGGCGCTGACCACCAGTGTATTGCCGAACACGATGTGGAGATCGCGCACGTTATAGATGTCACACCCTGCGGCAGACCAGTTTGGCGTGGAAAATTCTGCCGATGCATCTTCCCAGCGCGGCCGCAGCACGGTCGCTCCCGCTCCGCTCAAGACCGCGCAGAGCCCGTCCAGATCCTCTGCCACCTCTTCCAGATACCAGTCGGGAAACGCTTCCCGCGCCACCGCATAGGCCTGCTCGAAATTTTCCGTTCTCCCGTCCTGCACCTCCAGACCAGGCCGGAATCCTTCTACCGTCCCCACGATCACGGCCTTGAGCGGATCCCATTCGTTGTGCGAGTGGAGCTTCATGCGGCAACTCGAAATTTCGGCACGAGATACTTGGCCGGGCGCACTTCGGGACAATTGGCGCAAATCGATTCGTACCGTTTGGTCGCGATCGACCGACGTAACCGCCGATAGTTCGCACCGTTCCATATATCGGCCAACGCCTGCTCGCAAATATTGCCCATCACAAGCCGGCTCGTCATATCGTGACAGCAGGGCACCACCGATCCATCGGCACGAATCGTCATTCTGTTGATCACATGGTCGCATGTATCGCGATCCTCACCGCCCAGCGTAACGAGATCATATTTTCCGCTGTGCCCCATATGCGGCCACTCGAGCGCATAACACGACTTAAACTGCACCCCCTGCTCTCCGTCGAAGGCCTGCCGGATCCAGGCCGGAACTAGCGGCGTTTCCGGCACCTCACGCTGCGCCTTGTCGCGCACAAATTGTACCGTCGCAATACTCACGGCCGGCTTAGAAGCGCGCCGCTGTCGCTTGAGCGCAAGCACCCGACGAACGTTGGAGAGAACGCGCCGCGTATTACTTTTTTCACGAACCCACTCACTCTCATCAGACGACTCGCCATCCAGCGATACCTCGAGTTCGTCAAGCCCGCTGCACAGAAGTTCCTCGGCACATTTTTCGGTTAAGGCCATCCCGTTGGATACGGTTTTCACAAAGAACGTCTGGTCGATGTCCTTGATTTGCCCGATCATTCGGCACAGCTGGGGATTTAAGAGCGGCTCGCCCCCGTGATACATCACGACCACCCGCACATGTGCGCGATGCAGCCGCATCTCGTCCAGAACCCGCTCAAACACATCGGCGCTCATAAGACCGCGCTCCATATCCACAGTTCCTGTTGGACAATGTGAACAGGCCAGGTTGCACTGGCTGGCCGGCTCGATGCGGAGCACGCGAGGAAACGGCAGTGACTCGGCGATCACGTCTGTCACGATTGCTGGCTGATCAGGTCCCACGACATCGGCACTTCCTCCTTAATGTCGCGGGTGCAGGTTTTCCCCAGCACCATTGCATAGTACTTCGGCGCCAGGCCGCTGGCTGGACGAATGATGCGGATGTTCTCCGGCGTAAACGATTCTCCCTTTTTGACCGGACGCACGACGTAAATAGAGCATCGCTCTTTGAGCGACGACTCTTCGGCCGGTTGTGGCCCATACTGAACCGATCCGCAACTCGCATGCACCAGCGCACACCCTTCGATCAGTGTGCGCAACTCGTCCGGTTCGATCGAAAACGCAGCGTCCGGCCCTCCATGCGCACGCGCGCGCGTGACATGCTTCTCGATCACCGATGCGCCCAGCGCAGTCGCGGCATACGCAGCATACGGCCTGAGCGAATGATCGGAGAGGCCGACCTCGCACCCGTATCGATGGCCCATGTCCCTCATCGTCGACACATGGGCATCGGACTCCTTCGACGGATACGCGCTGGTGCATTTCAACAACACAAAGCGTTCACATCCGTTGTCCCTCATGGCCGCAACGGCCTCGTCGATCTCCGTCACCTCGGCCATCCCGGTCGAGAGCAACAGCGGTTTCCCCGATCGTGCCGCCGCTTTGATCAGCGGAATGTGGACGACCTCGAACGAAGCGATTTTGATGGCATCCGGATTGAGCGGAAGCAAAAATTCCAGCGAGCTAAGGTCGTACACGGTGCTGATGCAGGCCAATCCTTCGGCCCGAGCTGCGCGAAAAATCGGTTCGTGCCACTCCCAGGGCGTGTACGCCTCGGCATACAGATCCCACAGACGCCGTCCATCCCACGGACTTCCCGCATCATGAATCACGAACTCCGGCCTCGCACTGTCGATCGTCAACGTGCCAGGCGTATAGGTCTGCAGTTTCACGGCGTCGGCGCCGTTCGAAGCGGCAACGCGAACGATCTCGATCGCCTCTTCGAACGTTCCACGGTGGTTGCCCGACAACTCCGCAATGATAAGGGGCCGCCGCCCGTTGCCGATCGACTGCCCCCCGATTTCAATCGTCATGATCGCATCGCTCCGGCACTGACCGATGAGCACGGATGGGCAGCCGACGCCACAAGCATGGATTGAATCGCGGAAGAGATTCGTCGAGCCCCATGATGATCGAAGACCGACCTGGCCCTGGCGGCCTCAGCCACGCACGTATAGTCCTTCAGCATCGATGCAATGGCCTCGGCGAGATTTCCCCGCGCCACCGATTCGGAGCGCCCTACGAACCGGATGGCGCCCTGCGCAAGCAGATAGTCGACCATCATGGTCTGATTGTCGCCGGTCTGTGTCACCACGCAGGGTTTTCTCATCGTCAACGCTTCAATCATGGTATTGCCAGCCGACGTCAGCACAATACCGGCCTGCCGCATAAGTGGCCCCAGCGACTCGGGCGCAACATGAATCCTCACGCGCGACAGGACGGCCACACAGGCTCTGACTTCATTCAGCCTGGGATTGGCGTGCCCCACCACGATATCGATGCGGCCCAATCTGACACGACACTCCTGATCGCGACCGGCATCCTGAATCGCCTGGACCGCCTTGATTGTTTCGTTCGTCGGATCGGCTCCTCCATAACACACCAGTACCGCAGACTCTCCGTCATTCACCGGACTCGATGATTCAGAACATGCAAACTCCCGGTCGACAATCGCATACTGACTACCTGCCAAAATCCGCGCCTCTCCGGCATAGCTGTTCAGGCGTGGATCGAAGAGCCCTTCGACAGATCCGATGACCATGGCGGCACAATGCCGCCTGTCTCGCATATCATCGATCGCGACAACGATATGGCCGGCCTGGCCGATACGGCGTTCCCACAATTCTCCAAGCTCATAATGATCAACCAGTACAACGGAGGGTGCCGCCGGATGTGCGCCGATCAGCGACACCGTCCGTTCCGCATCCCATAGTTCTCCACTCGCCGCACCAGATCGCGCTCCATCGCCATCGTCAAGCCACAACACAGGGAATCCCTCCGCTAACGATTCGATTTGCGGCCCGAATCGTTGCCGGCCCACAAATCGAACACGGCATCCGTCCCGGCGAAACTGGTGCGCCAAGGACAGGCACCGTTTCAAATGCCCGAGGCCGATCCGGGAATCGGCGTCAACGCGTACGGTCACATCGGTTCTTCCGGTCATCGCCGTCCCTGTTCTGCAAGCACACGGTACTTCTTCTCCGCCCGTACCCAGTCGTCCGGCGTATTGATGTCCTGGCACCGGTCCGCCGGAATCGCAAACGCCGCCGAGTCCTGCGTGAACAACCGCTGCACAGACATGAATTTCTCGACGTCGAACCAGTAAAACGACCCGGCGTCATGGTAGCGGTCATGAAACACCTGCGAATTCCTCATGAGTTGTTCCGGCCAAATCGCCACCGGTCGGGCGTCGACCAGTTCCAGGGCTTGCTCGATCGGAAAATCGTACTTCACCACGGGAAACGCACTGGTGGCATGCCGCTCCTTCAGCAGCGTCAACCCCTGGCGAAGATCCTCGATCTGCAGAAATGGATTGGCCGGATAAATGCAGCACCCGTACTGAAATGCGCCGTACACCCTCCGGCACGCCTCCACCGCGTGCACGAGCACCGGATCGGTCCCTACTTCATCCCCGCTCAACTCGGACGGACGAAGAAACGGCACCGCCGCGCCGAACTGTTGCGCAAGTCGTGCGATCGCCTGGTCATCCGTCGACACAACGACGTGGGCAAACAGCCGCGAAGCCAGTGCGGCTTCAATCGCGTGCGCGATGATCGGCTTGCCGAAGAACAATTTGCTGTTTTTTCCGGGAATGCGCTTGCTGCCGCCCCGGGCGGTAAGAATGGCGATATTCATTATGCCGCGCGCGCCGGCTGCATCAGCACCCGTCGCACCTCCCCGATCACCCGTTCCTGTTGCGCATCGCTGAGCGCGAAATACATCGGCAGGCTGACCGCTTCACGATAATACTGCTCGGCCTGAGGATACTGCCCCTCGGCGAAACCCAGCTGCCGATAATCGGGGTGCAAGTGAACCGGAATATAGTGCACGTTCACGCCGATGCCGCTCGCGCTCAGATGTTCATACAAACCCCGCCGGCTCGACTGCGCCACCCGAACCACGTACAAATGCCTCGCGGACCGCACATGAGCAGGACGCTGCTGGCTCTGTATCGGCAGCGTGGCAAAGGCAGCGTCATATTGCTCTGCCAACACGTTGCGGCGATCGACAAACTCCTGAAGTCGTGACAACTGGCTGTGCCCGAGTGCGGCCTGGATGTCCGTCATACGATAGTTGAATCCGAGGTCGATCTGTTCGTAATACCACGGCCCGTCGGATGGACGGGCGAACCGAGCGGGATCGCGCGTGATGCCGTGCGCCCGCCATCGCCCCATACGCTCGGCGAGTTCCGTGCTGTTCGTCAGCGCCATCCCGCCTTCGCCGGTCGTCATGATCTTCACCGGATGAAAGCTGAAGACCGTGATGTCGCTATACGCACAACTGCCGACAGGTGCCCGGCCATAGGTTCCACCGATCGCATGCGACGCATCCTCGATAATCCGAAACCCATATTCCTCCGACAACTGACGGATTCGCATCATGTCGCAACTCTGTCCGGCAAAATGAACCGGGATCACGACTTTCGGCAGCGGCCTCCCCGTCCCCCGCGCATACGCCAGCTTCACACGAAGCTGTTCGGCGCTCATACACCAGGTGCAGGGATCGATATCCACAAAATCGACGGTCGCCCCGCAATACCGCGCACAGTTCGCACTCGCCACAAAGGTCATGGGCGTCGTCCACACTACATCGCCGGCAGTAACGCCGAGAGCTAGACACGCCAGATGAAGCGCCGACGTCGCACTGTTGACAGCCACGGCATGCGCCGCTCCGCAAGACTGCGCAACCGCCTGCTCAAACGCAGGAACAGACGGCCCTTGGGTCAGCCAGTCACCCCGTAGCACACGCACCACAGCCTCGACATCGGTCTGACTGATGTCCTGGTGCGCATAGGGGATCGGATCGGGGTTCATACCGGCTGGAAGGTTGGATCCACGTGTTCGCGAATCAACGTCCGGATTTGCTCGACGCTTAAGAAATCAGAGTTCCGTCCGGAGTTATAGACAAATCCGGCCGGAACGGGATGCGCCCCGTTGCCCTGGAGGTAATGCTCGATCGAGCATTTTCCCCTGGCCGGGAGGATGGCATAGTAGCGGCCGAGATCGATGGTGGTGAAGCTGTCGCTCTCCGTAATCATCTCTTCATGAATCTTTTCCCCAGGACGGATGCCGACGTGTTCATGACGACAACTGGGCCCGATGGCGTGCGCCACATCGACGATTCGGTACGAGGGAATTTTCGGCACGAAGATCTCTCCGCTCTTGGCATGACCGATCGCCCAGATCACCATGTCAACCCCTTCCTGCATCGAAATGCTGAACCGCGTCATGCGGGGATCGGTGATCGGAAGCACGCCATCTTTCGCCTTAGCCAAGAACAACGGAATGACCGACCCACGCGATCCCATCACGTTGCCGTACCGGACCACGGAAATGCGCAGGTCGGCCCACCCGGAATAATTATTGGCGGCCACGAACAGTTTGTCGCTGCACAGCTTGGTCGCGCCGTACAGATTGATCGGAGCGGCCGCCTTATCCGTCGACAAGGCAATGACCCGCTGGACGCCCGAGTCGATGCAGGCCTCGATCAAATTGGCCGCACCCAGAATGTTGGTGTGAATAAACTCCATCGGGTTATACTCGGCCGCGGGCACCTGCTTGAGGGCTGCCGCATGGATGACGGTATCGATGCTCTGCAGCGCGCGCCGAAGCCGGTTGCGATCCCGCACATCGCCGAGAAAGTATCGGATCGCCGGATACTGCTTCTCCGTAAAGATCTGCGCCATCTCGAACTGTTTCATTTCATCCCGGCTGAAGATGACCAGGCGCTTCACATCAGGGAAACGCTGCAAGACGGTTTTGGTAAAAGCCCTTCCGAAACTGCCTGTTCCCCCGGTGATCAGAATCGATCGGCCATTCATGATCAGCTGCGTCCCCTACCACACCGTGTCGGCCATAACGCGCTACGCACTTTCCAACTCCCGTTCCGATGCAGCCGACATCGCTTCACGCAAATGGGGATGCCGTTTGAGCAATTGGTCGAACGTGCCGTGATCGTCAAAACGACCGGCATTCAGCAGGTAGAGCCGGTCATACTGCATCACGGTCCTCAGGCGATGGGTAATTACAATCAGCGTGCGCTGCCCGCGCAGTTTCCCCACGGCGTCCATCACATCCCGTTCCGTCTTGTGATCCAACGCGCTCGTTGCCTCATCCATGACCAGCACACTCGGATTGTGATACAGCGCCCGCGCAATCCCCAGCCGTTGACGCTGGCCGGCGGAAAGCCGGATGCCGCGATCACCGACCGACGTACCGAGTCCGCCGGGCAAACTCCTGACAAATCCGTCGATTTGCGCCGCCTGGAGCGCCCGCATCACAGCGACCTCGTCAATACTGTCATCCGGCAGGCCGAACGCAATGTTCCGGCGAATACTGTCGTCCGTCAGATACACCTCCTGTGGAACATATCCAATCTGCCGCTGCCATTCCGGCAAGCGGGCGTGAATGTCACAGCCGTCGACACGCACCACGCCGGCAGTAGGCATCAGCAGCCCCAGCATCACATTGACCAACGTGCTCTTCCCCGCCCCTGATGCCCCGATAATCGCCACCGCTTGCCCCACTTCCACCGTCAGCGATAGCCGGTGTAGCGCATCGGTCGATGCGCCTGGGTACCGGTAATGGACCTCATCCAGGCTCAACTGCTTCTGCATTCTCTGAGTCGACTCGGTCTGACCGGCGGAATGCGACCGTTGAGGGCGATCTGATTCCATGGTTTCCAGTTCGGTACAAATTAGATCGAACGTCGGCCGCTTATAGCGAATATCGACCACGGCGCTGTTGAGAGCCGTTACAGCCGGCACCAGTCGCATCGCAGCCACGCCGAAGAGCGCCAGCATCGGCAACATGGACTGAATCGGCCGACCCAGCGCCACGAATGCAATCGACAGCGGAAGGACGGCCGAAACGGTGAGCGCTTCGAGAAAATAGCGCGGCAGGCCGCCGATCACTCCATATACCGTCTCGCTGCTGGCGAGACCACGGGTCTCCCGCTGGAACAGTTCCATCAGATACGACTCGCGGCCTAACAGTTTGGCCTCTTTGAGCACGCCCAGGCTTTGGTTGATGATTTGGATCTGAAGGGCCCAGTGGTCATGGCAGCGCTGACCGTATCTCGTCAATTTACCCCGCACCAGCAGATAGAAGCCGCCGCTTGCAACTCCGAGCAGGGCCAGCACCGACAGTGACACCACGGGATCGACCAGCATCATCAGGGTGACGATGACCGTCAGCACCAGCCCTTCTCTCACCAGTCGCATGCCGCCCTTGAGAAAATCGACGGCATAGATAACTTCATCCGTGAGGTTGCGGATCAATTCGGCAGGATTCCGCTGTAAATGCACAGCATAGGGACAGGCCAGGTAGGACCGGAATAACCGGTTGGACACCGCGGCGGTGACGTCTTGAATCAGTCGGGTTTCAGCGTAGTTCAGCGCGCTCAGCAAACAGTTCTTGACGACAAAGAGGCTCGCCAGCACACCGGCGCCATACAATACACGTCCGGACTGATCGAGCCGGTCAACCCACACCTTGAACGGACCATCGGGCAATGCAGCCAGCAGCCGGCCGGGCTCGACGACAAGGCTCACAAAAGCTGGAATCGTCCCGATCCCGGCCATTTCGATCACGCTGGCCACCAGAGTCGCACCGATCACCCACTCCAGCCGACGGAGTTGGCGCGGATCTAAAAACACCAGGAGCTTCTTCATCACAATCGCATCACACTCGTCGTCGCAAAAGATGCACGGACGGTTTATCGCAAGGACTCAGGCGTTCCTCTCGATTCACGACCGCAAGTCACCGTCATCACACCCTCAAAAACTTATCGATCGCAGCGTATTTATTGATGTTTGCTTGGGTCCGCTCAGGCAGGACGATGAATCGGCACAGCTCCGCCCTCTGACTTACAGGCAGCCTGCACCCGAGGACAGACCGATGCGTTCGCATGGCCGTCACGCTATCAACCCAATATAGTACAAACCCTCTATGAAGCAATGAATTAGGGGATTTTGGTTGCGCCGAAACATCGCCTGTTACTCGCGATTTTTTCAGGCGAAATAGATGCTTTGTTTCAGTTCAGAAAGCGTGGGGAAAATCGTGCGGTGAGGTCGGCTGAAATATGCGTATGTCGAGGCAGGAGCGGAGACCGATCGATTCTTACCGGCTTTACACCCATACCGGAGGCACCCTACTCGTCCGTGAACCGGGACCACACACGACGCCAGTTATCCCGCTCATCCGGCCACAGACTTTCTGCCGGGCCGGTTGGACGGAGCACCAGATCGTGCATGCGGTGTATCGCAAGCTCGCCCGTAGAGATCTTCGCCGTGAACCACACCGCCCCGTCCCGATCGGTCCGGTACAACGGAATCTTCTCCTCCGCAAAGGCGTCGAGAACCGGCCGGGCCGGATGACCATAGGAATTGTGCGTGCCAACCGACACCACGGCATACTGCGGGTGAATCTGCGCGATCCAATCGTGGTCGAGCGAATTGCGGGCGCCATGATGCGGGACCTTCAGCACCGTGACCGGCTGACGCCCCTGTTCAGGAAGCTGCTGCAGCCCTCCGGCCTCAATATCGGCTGTCAGCAAGACCGCCTGCGCTCCACATTCGAGCCGGGACACAATCGAGTGATTGTTCAGGTACGTCCCGCTCGCAGAGACACCCGGCTGCGCCGCGTGCTCCATCGCAGGCGGATTTACGATAATCAATCGGCAGGGCCCTCCGTGAAGAAGCTCATTCCCTTGCACGGCAATCCGCTCCTCCAGATTCCGTTCCTGTAACGCGCTCCGCAAGTTGGTTGCAAATACTTCCGGCCGCTCAATGCCGGTCCCCCAATACTGACCGACCGGCAGATGCCGAATGACCCAGGCCAGCCCTCCAACGTGATCGAGCTGCTGATGCGTGCCAATGACATAATCGAGCCGTCTGATGCCTCTGTTCCACAGAAACGGCGCGACCACCCCGCGCCCCATGTCGAACCGCTCATAATGCGCGCCGCCGTCAATCAAGACCGTTCGCCCATCAGGCAGTTCGATCACCGCGCTATCGCCCTGTCCCACATCGAGAAACGTCACCCGCCAACGGTCGCCGTCGACACCAAGCCGCGGAGACCACAGCCACCATCCCAGCATCACAATGATGGCTGCAATCGCACACCCTCGCACAACCCTTCTCACATTCCACAGACCGGCGAGGACCAGCGCGCCATAGAACAGCGCGATGCTAGGCAGCGATGGCGCCGCCACATGCCACTCGCCCATAGAGAACCCCGCACACCAGCGTAGCCCATCGATCATCCAGCTCATCAATCGTTCCTGCATCGGTCCCAGCGGCACATCGGCCGCACCGGAAACCAACGCCCACACACCGGTCAGCAACCCGACCGGCACCAGCACAAACCCTGTGAACGGAATGGCGATCATGTTGGTCAGAATCCCCATCCATGCAATCTGATTAAAATACGCCGCCACGACGGGAGCCGTCACCATCGTGACCAGACCACCGATCAACAGTGCATCCATACTCCACGTCGTGACCGTCAGCCACCATGTCCCATTTTTACTTTCCTGTTCCCCGTTCTGCAGCCCGCGCCAGGTCAGGACACGAACGATGACCAGCACAGACAGAAACGACAACTGGAACGACAAATCGAAGATCGCTTGAGGATCATGCACCGTGATCAGCATCGCAGCGCTCGCCAGTGCGTGATAGAGTCGCCGTTCGTACCCCATCCAGACAACCGCGAGCGCAATCGTGATCATCACCAGAGACCGGAGTGTCGCCAATTCGGCTCCGGCCATGAGGGCATACACCACAACAACCGGCCATGTACCGAGCACAGCCAGACGTGTCGGCGTGATCGTCCGTGACAACGTCAGAAGGACACCGGCGGGAAGCCCTGTGCACACCCGTCTGATCAGCGAGAACACGATCACGGCAACCAGCCCGAGATGGGAGCCGGAGATCGATAACAGATGGATCGTCCCCGTCGACATAAACCACTCTTGCAACGCATCGTCCAGGTATCCTCGCTCACCGATAGTGATCCCGAGAAAGAGACCGAGCGCCGGCTGACTGAACGTCTGCACTGCCGCATCGCGAATGGCCGCACGCCATTGATCGATGCGCCTCCAGGCTCCCCACCATGCACCGCGACCGAACTCGATGCGACGAACTGCGCCAGCGCCGGTTACTGTTGCAACTGAGCCGATCCCGTGCCGATCCAGATACGCGGCATAATCGAATCCGCCCGGATTCAAGGAACCGGTCGGTGGGCCAAATTTCGCCTGAACTTCGATACGATCGCCGCAATACAGCGCCTGATCGGGATCCCGCCATGTGAGCCGGACCACAGGCCGCCCGGCTCGTTCGTCACCCAGTCCCAACGGAACGTCTGGCTTGACAAGTACGACTTGTCGACCGGGCCCATGCTGCACCGGCGCGATCACACGTCCTGTGATCGTCACGAACACACGTTCCTGTCCGGACTGGCGAAACTCACCGCCTGTCGGTCCCGGCACGACGAGAGTCCAATACACCACTCCGCCGAGCATCGCCGCATAGAGCATGGTCGCGGACCTGCGTTCGATCAATCCCGCCTGTTCGGCGTACAACGCTCCGACAGCGGCCGCCGTCAGCCCGCAGAATATGGAGATCGGGAAAAACGGAATGAGGGAACCGGCGAGAAGGCCCGAGAGAAATGCACTCGTGAGGGATGGCAGCATCAGCCTCCCTCACACGAGGGTCACACTATCCAATGTGCGTCCGCACGACCTGCGCGAGATGTTCGGCCACTTCTTTAATGAGGGTGTCGCGCTCACCCTCCACCATGATTCTGAGCAGAGGCTCCGTTCCAGAATACCGGACCACCACCCGTCCGTTTCCATTGAGCCGCTCTTCGCTGGCCCGAATAGCCCGATCGATATCAGGCACCGATTTGAGGTCCGGTTTGCGGGCAACTTTCACATTTAGCAGAATCTGCGGAACGGCCGACATCGCTTTGGCCAGCTCGGACACCGGCTTCTTGGTCCGTTTCATCAATGAGAGCATCTGCAACGCCGAAACCAGTCCGTCACCCGTCGTGTTGTGGTCCAGAAACACAAAATGGCCGGACTGCTCGCCGCCGAAATTGTAGCCCTCCGCCAGCATCCGCTCAAGAAGATACCGGTCGCCCACCGGCGTGCGCACGAGCTTAATCCCTACCTTCGCCATCGACAGCTCCAGCCCGAAATTGCTCATCACCGTCCCCACCAGAGTCTGCTTCGCCAACACTCCCTGCTGATGCATATCCAACCCGAGCGCTGCCATAACATGATCACCGTCGATAATGGTTCCCTGCTCGCAAACAAACATGGCCCGGTCGGCATCGCCGTCGAGTGCAATACCGATATCCGCCTTGTGATAGCGCACGGCGTGTTGCAGCTGCTGCGGATGCACCGCGCCGCAATCCTGATTGATATTCATGCCGTCCGGCTCGTTCCCGATGACTTCGACCTTCGCCCCCAGTTCTCGCAACACCTTGGGCGCGACCTTGTACGCAGCCCCATTGGCGCAATCCACCACCAGCTTGAGACCTTGAAAATCGAGATCTTTAGGCAGCGACCGCTTCACAAATTCAATGTACCGGCCTTCCGCGTCGTCGATGCGATAGGCCTTGCCGATCAAGTCAGCGGTCGGCCGCAGATGGCTGATCTCTTTGGACACAATCAGCTCCTCGATGCGCGCTTCCATCTCGTCAGGCAGCTTGAATCCGTCGTTCGAAAAGAATTTGATCCCGTTGTCCTGATAGGGATTATGAGACGCCGAAATGACGACGCCGGCATCGGCGCGCAGGCTTCTGGTCAAAAACGCGATCGCCGGCGTCGGCATAGGCCCGACCAGCAGCACATCGACCCCCATCGAGCAAATCCCTGCCATCAAGGCCGATTCCAACATATAGCCGGAGATGCGGGTGTCTTTTCCGATGACGATTTGATGGCGCCCGGCCCGGCGCATGAAAAGATGCGCGGCCGCTCGACCCAGCTGCATCGCCGTCTCGCTGGTCATCGGCTCCAGATTGGCCACACCGCGCACACCGTCTGTCCCGAACAGCTTACGCATACCGCTCCTGTTTTACCGGCGATTGGGCCGACCGGACGGCCGACGCGACGGTCACCACATCCATCATCGTTTGCACATCGTGCACGCGGACAATATCCACTCCCCGCTCAACGGCAATCGCCACGGCCGCCGCGGTGCCCCACGCCCGGTCCTCGACCGGCCGGTTCACAAGTTGTCCAATAAACGCTTTCCGGGATGGACCGACAAGCAGAGGGCGATCCAGCATCGCAAGTGTCCGCAGTCCGTTCAATAAGGCAAGATTGTGTACCAGCAGCTTACCAAACCCGATGCCTGGATCAAGGACGATCTGGCTTTTGGCGATACCGGCTTCCTGCGCCACATCCAGCCGCTCGCCAAGAAACTCCGTCACCTCCGCCACCACATCCCCGTAGTACGGCGCCTGCTGCATAGTTTGCGGCGTCCCCTGCATATGCATTAGGATCAGTCCGGCACCCGATCGCGCCACGACACCGGCCATGTCCGGATCGAATCGCAGTGCACTGACATCGTTGACGATGGACGCCCCCGCATCGAGGGCACGCTGCGCGACCCCTGCCTTCATCGTGTCCACGGAAATCGGCACAGCGACGCGACGGGCCAACCCCTCGATGACGGGCACAACCCGCTGCCATTCCTCATTTTCCTCGACCGGTATGGCACCGGGCTTCGTCGACTCAGCTCCGATATCGAGCAGATCCGCCCCTTGCGCAACCAGTTCCAGCGCATGCGCGATGGCGCGTTCGGGCTCCAGATACCGTCCGCCGTCATAGAAGGAATCCGCCGTGACATTGACAATGCCCATGAGCAGCGCCCGACCGCCACGGGCAATGTCCCGCCCTTTTGCGGTGAACAGCGGTTGATGCGTTGACGTCAGAGGGGAAGTCGGAGCCATAGCCCTAGACAACGCTAGCCGGTGCCTGTGGGAGAGAGCAGAATCTTGCAACTTCCACAAGACAAGACACCGGCGCGTCCTCCTTGCGCAACACGATGAAGTGCCTCTCCCGCCGGAGACGGACGGGAGCCATACGAGTCAGTCAGTTAGGCAGGAACCGTTTGAGAGGAAGACTGCATGAGAATCTGATCGATTTCCGGCGCATCCAGCACTTCCTTTTCCAGAAGGGCTTCAGCCAGCGCCTTGAGACTGGTCATGTGTTCCGTCAGCAGCCGCTTGGCCCGCTCGTAATTCTCGGTCACCAGGCGCTTGATCTCGTGATCGATTTCCAACGCCACCTGATCGCTGAAATCCCGCTTCGTGGCGATTTCCCGGCCCAGGAAGATTTCCTCTTCTTTTCGCCCGAACGTCAACGGGCCGAGTTTTTCGCTCATACCCCATTCACACACCATCTTACGAGCCAGGTCCGTCGCCCGCTCCAGATCGTTCCCCGCTCCCGTCGTCACATGCTTGAGCACCAACTCCTCCGCCACGCGGCCGCCCATCAGAATGGCCAGCGTGTTGTAGAGAAATTCCTTTGAATAGTTATGCCGGTCGTCGGTCGGCAGCTGCATCGTGACGCCCAGCGCACGTCCGCGCGGAATAATCGTGACCTTATGGACCGGGTCCGTACCAGGCAGCAGCTTGGCCATGAGGGCATGGCCAGCTTCGTGATAGGCTGTAATCCGCTTCTCTTCGTCGCTCAGAATCATGCTCTTCCGCTCGGCGCCCATCAGAACCTTATCCTTGGCCATTTCGAAGTCGACCAGTTCGACTTCTTTTTTATTCTGCCGGGCCGCCCACAGCGCCGCCTCGTTGACCAGATTTTCCAGATCGGCGCCCGAAAATCCCGGCGTGCCGCGTGCGATCTTTTCCAACTCCACATCAGTCGCGACAGGCACTTTCTTGGTGTGCACCTTGAGAATTTCAGACCGGCCCCTGAGATCCGGCCGATTCACCACGACCTGCCGGTCGAACCGTCCCGGCCGCAACAACGCCGGATCCAGCACGTCCGGCCGGTTTGTCGCGGCAATCAAAATCACACCCTCGGTCGTATCAAACCCGTCCATCTCCACGAGCAACTGATTGAGCGTCTGTTCACGCTCGTCATGCCCGCCGCCGAGTCCCGCGCCACGCAAACGACCGACCGCATCGATTTCGTCGATAAAAATGATGCAGGGCGCGTGCTTCTTGCCCTGCTCGAACAGATCGCGCACCCGCGACGCGCCGACACCGACAAACATCTCCACGAAGTCGGACCCGCTGATACTGAAGAACGGCACCCCCGCTTCGCCGGCAATCGCCTTCGCAAGCAGCGTTTTACCGGTGCCGGGAGGCCCGACGATCAGCACGCCTTTCGGAATCCGCCCGCCCAGCTTTTGGAACTTGCGCGGATCCTTCAGAAACTCGATGATCTCAAGAACTTCTTCCTTCGCTTCGTCGATGCCGGCCACATCGGAAAACGTCACCTTTTTCCGTTCTTCAGTCAGCATGCGGGCGCGGCTCTTGCCGAACGACAGCGCTTTGTTACCGCCGATCTGCATCTGCCGCATCAGAAAGAACCACAAGCCCAGGAACAGGACGAACGGCCCCCACGTTACCAGAAACGTGATGTACCAGGGGCTTTCATCGGGCGGCTTCACCTCGATCTGGACGTCCCGTTCCCGCAGAACTTTCACCAGATCGGGATACTCCGCCGAGTAGGTCCGGATGCGTGTCTTATCCTTTAAGACGGCGCTGATGTGGTTGGCTTTGATGATGACCTTCTCAATATCACCCTTATCGAGTTTGGCCATAAACTCGCTGAAGATCACGTCCTCTTCAGGAGCATGCGTCGGCACGCTGAACAGATTGAACAGCAGAATCATGAACAAGCCGACGACGACCCAAAATAGCAAGTTCTTGACCCTGGAATTCATCCGGATCTCCTTGTCAAACGTGCTCTTACTGACATGTCCAGAATTCTGATGATGTTACCACAGGGCCGTTCATAGTGACAACAAGGATGCGACTGCCTACTCGTGCTGTTCATCGACCTGATCAAGTACCGCCAGGTACGGCAGGTTTCGATACTGCTGTTGATAATCCAATCCGTACCCCACGACGTACCGGTTTGGAATTTTAAACCCGACATAGTCGACCGGCACATCGACTAGCCTCCGCTCCGGCTTGCTCAAGAGCGCGCACACTTTGATAGACCGCGGTTTTTTTCTGGCCATCGATTTCAACAGATGCAGAACCGTGATACCCGAATCGACGATGTCTTCCACCAGCAGTACGTCCTTCCCCTTGATGTCTTCTGTCAGATCCGTCATCTGCTTGACCTGCGTCTTGCCCTTCGCGTTCGACCGGCGGCTCGCCACCACGATGAAGTCGACACGCAGCGGAATCCGGATCGCCCTCGCCAGGTCGGCATAGAACGCGTACGCCCCTTTCAGCACCCCAACCAGCACCAGGTCTTTGCCGGCATAGTCGGCACTGATCTGGCGCCCCAACTCGCGCAAACGATTCCGCATTTCCTCCTGCGTCACAATCGGCCGGCCGAAAATCTGCGCCATGCTCACCGTACTCCTTCCAACTCCGGTTGATGCTCCACACTCACCAGCACGCGATGTTGCGTCGTGCCGTGCACGGCAAACCGCTCGTCCTGGCGATACCCGATCACCCAGACAATCCCCTCCGGCGCCGCCAACACCGGAATCGTTGTCCGTGTTTCGACCGGTACCTTCAGATCCGTAAAGAAATCCTGCAGTTTTTTTGAGCGGCCGTTCATCCCTAAGGGACAAAACCGGTCTCCCGGCTCCCAGGCCCGCACGGTCAGCGGACCAGAAATGCGGTCCGCATCGAGCAGAATGGCCTGTCTTCCGTTCCGCGATGCATCCTGACCGGCCCCATGCGCCACGTGTTGCGCCTGAATCCGCTGACCGGTCCCTGCCCACACGACAGCCGATGGCACAGTCAGCACCTTCGGCTGTAATGACGCTCTCGCCCGCACCGCCTGTCGCCCGGGAATCAGCCGAATCTGTTCGCGCGTCGCAACCAAGCGCGCCATTTTCAGATCAGCCGTCAAGGCCTTATCGGTGAGGCCGCAGCGGACCACACGATCAACCGCTTCGGCGCCCGGTGAACGATGATGCGGATCGCATCCGCGCAAGACGGCTCTGACAACCCTGCGCTGCAACGGATGCGGAAGATCCCGAAGCAACGTCCGGCTGAAGGACCAGCTGCCATCGCGCTCCTGCCGCACGTGTGTAGCAACCAGGTCGGCAATTACACCATCGAGATAGCGCTCGTCTTCACGGCACAGATCCGCCAGGCGGCACAGCGCCAGGACACTGGCCGGAACAATGTGCCGCAACACCGGTAACACTTCGTGCCTGATGCGGTTGCGCAGGTACCGCGGCTTGGCGTTGCTGGAGTCTTCCCGGTACTGCACTCCTTCGACTCGCAGATACGCCAACACCTCCGCACGCGACACGTCATAGAGCGGCCGGACAATCCCCCCTTCACGGGATGGCGGCATCCCGGAAAGTCCGGCCAACCCAGCCCCTCGCAGCATCCATAATAGAACGGTTTCCGCCTGATCGTCCGCCGTGTGCCCCACGGTAATCCGGTCGGCCCCGCATTCGCGAGCAATCGTTTCGAGCGCCTCATACCGCAGCCGGCGGGCTTCAGCCTGAAACGAATTCCCTCGCCCCCGACGGCCGACCGACAGTTTTCTAACGTGAAGAGGGACGCCGAGTTTCCGGCAGAGGGAGACGACAAACACCTCGTCCCCGTCCGATTCCGTTCCGCGGAGTCCGTAATTGAAATGGGCCACCGTCAACGTCAGCCGCCAGGAAGCCGCCAGGCGATGCAGCAATGCCAGCAATGCCACGGAATCCGGTCCTCCGGAAACCGCCACCAGCACATGCTGTCCCCGTTCGATCAACGCGCGCCGCCGTACCGTGCCAGCCACCCGGTGCAAGAAGGCAGGCCACCCCTTCGCGCGCGCGTTGCCGGCACGTCGTGTTGTCCTCGCCACCGTCAGACCCCCATCACTGTTTCATGATGCCGGCGCAGAATCGACCGGGTACGCTCGACGTCAAGCGCAATCTGCCGGCTCAGGGCTTCTCCTCCGTCGAAATGCATGTCGCCCCGCACCCGCTCGACAAATTGCACGGTAATCGACTGGCCGTAGAGTTCCGGACCGGCATCCAGCACATAGACCTCGAGCAGCCGTTCACCGGCATCGAACGTCGGCCGCGTTCCGATATAGGCGACCGAATCGAACCGTTGCTGATTCCACACCATCACCGTAGCATACACTCCGTCCAGCGGCACGACGCGATCGGCCGGCAAGCGGAGATTCGCCGTCGGCCAGCCCAACGCCTGTCCCCGTTGCGCGCCCGGCGACACAATCCCGGCAATCGCATATTGCCGCCCCAGCAACAGAGCCGCCTGGCCGACCTGTCCCTGCTGAATCAATCGGCGAATCCTCGTTGAACTGACCACGGCGCCGTCCGCCGTAACCGGAGACACCGGATGCACCTCGAATCCGAACCGGCGCCCCAGTTCAACGAGATCGGCAATGGTGCCGGCGCGCTTGTGCCCGAACGCGAACTGCTGTCCGACAAATATGTCCTTGAGCTGCAGCCCACGATGCAGCACCTGCTCCGCAAAATCGACAGGGGAGAGCTTCGCGAACGCTTCGCTGAATTCCAGGAAAACCACCTCGTCGATGCCGGCTTCCTCGAACCGCGCGAGCTTTTCTTCGAAGCTCGTCAGAAAGCGGAGGTCCGCATGCGGAGCGAGGATCTTGACCGGATGGGGATCGAAGGTCACCGCCAGCGCCGTGCCCTGTGCCCGGCGGGCCGTCTGCACCAAGGTCTCCAGCAGCGCCCGATGACCGATGTGATGACCGTCGAAATTGCCGATGGTCGCAACCGGGTGCACCCTCACAGCACCGCTGACGTATCCCCGGGTGACCTTCATGCGAGGGCTCAACGCAACTGTCGAACGGCGTCCTTGGCGAAGTAGGAGAGAATGAGATCGGCCCCGGCACGCTTGATCGACAGCAACGACTCCATCATGGCACGCGACTCATCGAGCCAGCCCGCTTTGGCTGCTGCTTTGATCATGCTGTACTCCCCGCTGACCTGATAGGCCGCGAGCGGGAGCAGCGTGCGGGACCGGGCGGCGGCGATGATGTCGAGATACGGCAACGCCGGTTTGACCATGACGATGTCGGCGCCCTCTTCGATGTCCAGATCGATCTCGCGCAGCGCTTCGCGGCCGTTGGCCGGGTCCATTTGATACGACTGCCGGTCGCCGAACTGGGGACTGGAGAACGCGGCATCGCGGAACGGCGCATAAAAACAGGACGAGAACTTCGCGGCGTAGGCCATGATCGGCAACTCGGGAAATCCCGCCTGATCCAGTTCGCGCCGGATCGCGGCCACCCGGCCGTCCATCATATCCGACGGCGCCACCATGTCGGCGCCGGCCTGTGCATGGGTTCGCGCCATCCGCGTCAGGCACTCGAGCGTGTCGTCGTTGAGAATCTTGCCGTCTTTGACGATACCGCAATGCCCGTGGCTCGTATATTCGTCGATGCAAACATCGGTGATGACCATGAGCCCCGGCACGTGGTCTTTTACCGCCTTGATGGCCCGCTGGACAATGCCGTTCGGATCGTAGCCGGAACTGCCCCGCTCGTCTTTCTGGGCCGGAATGCCGAACAGAATGATCGCGGGAATGCCCAGCCCATGAATGTCCCCGGCCTCTTTGATCAACAAATCGATCGACAGCCGGTACTGACCCGGCATCGAGGAGATTTCTTCCCGCCGGTCCCGCCCCTCGACGACGAACAGCGGGTAAATGAAATCGCCCGGCGACAAGGCCGTTTCCCGCACCATCCGCCGGAGCGATTCGTGCTGGCGTAGCCGCCGCAATCGTTGAATCGGAAAGGCCATAGTCCCTACTTTCTCGGCAGATTGGTCAAAAACACCACGAGATCGCGGACCGAGATGACCCCGACCAACTTGCCGTCCTTCGTCACACCCAGATGGCGCACATGAGCCTGCGCCATGAGATCGTTGGCGTCCAGCAGCGTTTTGCTTTCCTCGATCGTCAAAATGGGCGCCGACATAATTTGTTCCACCGTCGTCTTCGTGGCATCCGCGCCGGCCGCCACAATGCGCCGCATCATATCGGTATCGGTCAGAATGCCGATGATCTCCCGGTCATTGGTTACGAAGAGACTCCCGATCCCCCGGTCGCGCATGATGCGCGCGGCCGTCTGCGCATCCGTATCGCGGGCGACCGTTACGAATTTCTCTCTCGGAATCATGAATGACTTCACCGGAACCATGCGTTGGACCTCCCTTTCCGGAACGAACTACCTCTACCCGTTTCCACTCGCCAACTCAACAGGACGCCGTCGCCTCAACCCGACCACCATAATAGTGGACGATCGCCTCGACCAGCGCCGGAACGGTATTTTCTCCCGGCATGATCGACACCGCCAGCCCATACCCCTCCGCCGTCTTGGCCGTGATCGGACCGATGCAGGCCACTGAAACCCCATGCAGCAACCGCCGGGCTTCATCCGCGCCCCCCAGCAACGCGACAAAGTTCTGCACCGTCGACGAGCTGGTAAACGTCGCCACCTGAATCAGCCCCTCCGCCAACTGCCGCCGCCAATCCTCGACCGCCTCCTGCGGCACGACGGTTTTATACACGGACACCACGTCGACCTGGGCGCCCATCGCACGCAATTCTTCCGGCAACAATTCCCGCGCCACTTCGGCGCGCGGGATCAGGATGCGTGCGTGCGCGATCTTGTGCGCAGCCAGTGCCGCCAGCACACCTTCCGCCTGATAATCGTCCGGCACCAGATCCGCTTTCACTCCGTATCGTTCGACCTCCTGCGCCGTGCGCGGGCCGATGCAACAAATCCGGCGGCCGGCCAATGCGCGGGCATCCTGTCCCCGCTCCCGCTGACGCCCCATAAACCGGCTCACTCCGTTCACACTCGTAAACACGACCCAATCATAGGATCCGATCGCCTCGATGGCACGGTCGACCGGCGTCCAATCGTCCGGCGGCGCAATATGGATTGTCGGTGCCTCAACCGGCTCCGCTCCGTACGCGGCCAGTAAACCAGCCAACTCACCCGCCTGCTCCTTGGGCCTGGTCATAAGCACACGCTTCCCGAACAGCGGCCGCTGCTCAAACCAATTCAGCTGCGCCCGCATTCGGACCACATCGCCGACGACAATCACCGTCGGTGGTTCCAGCCTGGCGGCATTCGCCAATTCGACGATGGTCGCGAGCGTCCCGACGATGGTGCGCTGCGACGCCCTCGTCCCCCATCGGATAATCGCGACCGGCGTGCCGGCCGGACGCCCTTCCGCCATCAAGTTCGTCACGATCATGGGCAGATTCTTCATCCCCATCAAAAACACCAGCGTCCCGTCACCGCCGGCCAGCTTGGGCCAGTTCAGTGCCGTGGAGGATTTGTCCGCATCCTCATGGCCCGTCACCACCGTAACGGTCGACGCCAGCGTGCGGTGCGTCACCGGAATACCCGCATACGCCGGCGCGGCAATCGCCGCCGTGACGCCGGGCACAACCTCGAACTCGATGCCGGCTCCGGCCAACGCCTCGGCCTCTTCGCCGCCCCGGCCGAACACAAACGGGTCGCCGCCCTTGAGCCGCACCACGACTTTTCCCTGCCGCGCCCGTTCGATCAGCACCCGCGTGATCTCCTCTTGCGGCGGATACTTGCCCTTCCCGCGCCGGCCCACATACAGCCGCTCCGCACAAGCCGGCGCGTGGGAGAGCAGCGCGGGATTGGCGAGATAATCGTACAGAACCACGTCGGCCTGCTCAAGACACTCTTTACCGCGCAGCGTGAGCAGCTTCGGATCGCCGGGCCCGGCGCCGACCAGATACACTTTCCCGATGCGTCGTTTCTCCATACCTCAGGCCGTACCGTAAATCTCGCGTAGAATCTTGTCTCCGCCGCGGGCCAGCAGCCGTTCCGCCAGCTGCACGCCCAGCGCGTGCGCCTCCCGCTCAGGTCCCTGCACACGATCGCGAATCAACGTCTTGCCGTCCACACTGGCCACCAGCCCCTCCAGCATTACCTGCCCACTCGATAACGTCGCGTACGCCGCAATCGGCACCTGACACCCGCCCTCCAGCCGATGCAGTAGCGCGCGCTCCGCCGTCACCGCTGTCTGCGTCGTCGCATCATTCAGCCGATCCAGAACGGACCGCACAAACCGGTCCTCGCTGCGCCCTTCAATCCCCAGCGCACCCTGCCCGATGGCAGGCAGACTGAGATGCGGATCGAGATACTCCGTAATTTCCTGATCCCAGGCCAGCCGGCGCAATCCCGCAGCTGCCAGTACAATGGCATCGAACTGGCCCTCTTTCAATTTCTTCAACCGCGTATCCAGGTTGCCGCGCAGCATTTCGATCCGCAAATCGGCCCGCGCGTTGAGAAATTGCGCCTGGCGGCGCAGGCTGCTCGTCCCGACCCGCGCACCCTGCGGAAGCGCTTTAAACGGACGCCGGTCGCGGCTGATCAGCGCGTCGCGGGCATCCTCCCGAGCCGGCACACAGAGAATCTCCAATCCGTCCGGCAACTGCGTCGGCACATCCTTCATACTGTGCACGGCCAGATCGATCTCGCCGGCCAGCAGCGCCTCTTCGATCTCTTTGACAAACAGCCCCTTGCCGCCGATCTTGGCCAACGGCACATCGACAATCTTGTCGCCGGACGTCTGAATACGGCGGAGTGTGACCCGCACCTCCGGCGCGACATCCTCCACCCGGCGTTGGAACCATTCGCTCTGTTGCAGCGCCAGCCGGCTGCCTCTGGTGCCCAGCACTAACGTTGGCCGTGGACCTGTGGGGAGTGACACGCTCCGACAACTCTCTTTCTGCCGTTCGTCCGTTCAGAGCTTCCGCTTTTGCACGACAGCCGGATGATCCGCTTCTTCCCGCTCGATTTCATCCGGCAGGCGTTCCGCGTGGCCGGCGCAACTCCCCGACCGCTGCTCTCCCGCCGGCTGATGGTCGAGATTGAAAAACCGCCGGGCCGCTTCGACAAACGCGGCGCCTCCTGCAGACGCCACTTCGGACTTCAACGTGATCATGGTGTTGTGGATCAATTTGTTCACGATCGATGAGGCCATGCCTTCGACCAGCGCGCGATCGGCATCCGACAGATGCGCAAGCCGCCCCAGCGTCTTGTCCACTTCAGTCCGCTTGATCTCGTCGACACGGCTCCGCAGCGCCACGATGGTGGGCGTGACCTCCAGCGACTTCATCCACTCCTGCAGCACACCGACCTCTTCCACCACCATCCGTTCCGCCTTCGCCGCCTCCTGCAGCCGTTCGGCGCGGTTGCGCTCAACCCGCTGACTTAAATCGTCGATATCGAACAGGAACGCGTTGTCGACATCGCGCACCGCCGGTTCAATGTTCCGCGGCACCGAAATGTCGATCAGGAACATGGGCCGGTTCATCCGCTCTTTGACGGCGCGATGCACGTCGTCGGCGCTGATCAGATAGTGCGCCGCGCCGGTCGAAACCAGCACGATGTCCGCGGCGGCCATTTCGTCTTTGAATTGATCGAACGGTACGGAGGCGCCGTCGAATTTGGCGGCAAGTTCGACGGCATGCTGCGGCGTCCGCGTCGTGATCCGGATCTTCCGTACACCCTGGGCGATGAGATGCTGCGCTGCCAGCTTGGCCATCTCGCCCGCGCCGACCAGCAATACCGTCTTCTCTTCCAGGTTCGAGAAGATTTTTTTCGCCAGTTCCACGGCCGCGTAGCTGACCGACACCGCCATTTCGGCGATTTTGGTTTCGGTGCGGACCCGCTTGGCCACCGAAATCGCCTTCTTCACCACCTTGTTCATGATCACACCGGTGGTCTTGTGGCCCAGCGCCACTTCGAAGGCATCCTTGAGCTGGCCCAGGATCTGCGATTCGCCGACGATCATCGAGTCGAGGCTGGCGGCGACCCGGAACAGATGCGTAATGGCCCGATCGCCCGTATGCCAGTACAGATGTGGCGTGAGTTGTTCGGAAGACAGCGACAGGTGCGTATCGGCCAGAAATTCCTGAATCCGGCTGTACCCCGATTCGAGATCGTCCACCACCGAGTAAACTTCGACCCGGTTGCAAGTGGACAGCAGCAAGCCTTCTTTGACGCCCTGATAAGAACAGAGCCGGCTGAGCGCCTCGCCGAGACGGCTCTCGGGTACGGCGAGTTTCTCGCGAATCTCCACCGGCGCCGTTTTGTGGCTCAACCCGACGACGATCAAATGCATGTCACGACACGGCTCCGTGGCTCTTGAGAACGACACCCACCAACGTCAGAATCACTCCTGCGAATCCGATGACCGTCAAGTAGGCCGCCCGCTTGGCCCGCCATCCGACCATCAACCGGCCCATCAGCACGATGAAATAGAACAGCCAGGTGACCAGCGCCCAGGTTTGTTCCGGATTCCAGTTGAGATAGGAACCTTGGACAAATTCCGCCGAGATGGCGCCCGTCACAATCCCGATCGTGAGCAGGGGAAATCCCAAGATAATGGACTGCTGGTTCAGGTGGTCGAGAAAATCGAGGGCCGGCAGCTTGGCATAGAGCACGTTGAACTGTTTGGACTTGAGAAGCCGGTCCTGAATCAGATACATCACTCCGGCGACAAAGGCGACGGCAAACCCGACCGTCCCCAACATACTGAGCGTCACATGCACCCAGAGGGTGGTGAAGACCGGTCTGAGCGTGGGCACTGTTTCCGGCAGCGCCGCGGCCGACACGAGCGACACCAGCGCCAGCGGTACGATAAACGAGCCTAGGACATGCATGCGGTGGCGGAATTCCACGGCAAGAAAGACCAGGACCAGCATCCAGGAAAAGAACGACAGGGCCTCGTGGACGCTCGGCGGCGCTGGGGCGCTCGTCGCAACCATCCGGGTCACCAGGGTGATCGTATGCGTTGCGAAACCAGCTGCCGTGACGCCCAGCGATACCTTGGAGAGCGCCTCCGAACGCCGCAACAAATAGGCAAGAAACAACACGGTGGCGGCAAAATACAGGGCCATCGTGATGATAAAGCAGACAGCGGCCATGCCAGTCTCCCTCAGGATGGGCGGTCGTCTGGAATCTTTTACGGAAGTACGCGAAAATTATAGCGATGTTACGCGAGGGGAGTCAACAAAGCAGTCATTCTGGACCATTGTCGAGAAACAGCGGCTCATCAAGCGGCGTGCTGTTCATCGTCGGTGTGCCCATCGGGCATCCTGACGACATCACGTTGCGTGCCCTCTCAACCCTCCGTGATGCAGATATCATCGCCTCGGAAAATCCGGAGGCGACCCAGGCGCTGCTCCGGCATCACGGCCTTCACGCAACCGTCACAAGCTATGGCCCCGTCAATCTTCGCGAGAAGATCGGCGTACTGATTCAGCGATTGGGTGATGGCGCCCGCGTCGCACTCGTATCCGATTGCGGGAGCCCGGTTGTCTCCGACCCCGGCAGCCGGTTGATTACAGCCGCCCATGCCCGTTCGATTCGCATTTGCTCCATCCCCGGGCCTTCGGCAATTACCGCAGCCGTGGCCGCAGCCGGACTCCTGGATGACATCTGGTTGTTCGGAGGGCAATTGCCGGAATCGACACGTGCGTTGCACACCCGTCTGTCACGCATTCTGGCGCACACATTCGCAACGGTTGCGTTTTGCACACCCGCATCGCTTTCCGCGACAGTGCGCTTCGTTGCCGAGCGAGCGCCTGCACGGCTACTTTGCCTGGCCTGCAATCTTACGAGACCGGAAGAAATCGTGCTGAAAGGAACCGCGGCCTCTCTCCGGCGGAGACTGATTCAACATCCGATCACCGGCGACGTCACACTCATCGTGGCGGGAAAAAAGAGGACGCAGAAACCTCGTCCGATGAGAAAGCGTCCGGCTCGCTAGTCTTCGCGCCGAATCAACACCCGATACGACCGATCGACTCGCTCTTGCGCCAACACCGTATGCCCTTCGTTCTCCACGCTGCGCGGGACGTTCCGGATCGGATCGCCATCGTCCAGGATGACGGACAGCACCTGTCCACGCGCCATCGTTTCCAGCTTCAATTTGGTTTTGACGAACTTGTAGGGACAGATCACT
>OMJK01000118.1 GCA_900299325.1 Nitrospiraceae bacterium
CTTCCATCGCGACCAGTTCCTGGGCCGCCTTGATGATCTGATCCATCAACGCCTTGTCCTTCACGGCCAGACGGACGGTGGTGGCGGCATGGTACCAGCCGGCATAAGGACTGTTCTTCTCGGTGCCGCCCACGAAGCCCCAGGCACAGCAGACAAACAAGGGGTCCGGTGGCTTCACATCGAGCTGCGTGGACGACCGGCCAGCCGGGGTGCCCGACGCCGGCTCGGCGGTGTTCCAATACTGAATCCCGAACAGCAACTCGCCGTCCGGATTGTCGGCCCACTGCGACCACACGCGGCCCTGAAGCGTCTTGGTCGCTTCAGCCTTGAGCGGCTTTCCGCCGACGATCGCATCAGCTGGTCCGCCTCCGGCCGGAGCATCGGCGGCCACGGCAAATTCTGCCGTCAGCAAGCCGAGAATAGAGACTACTGCAACAGCAGCAAGAAGTACGACCCTCTTCATACCTAGTCCCTCCTTCATAAAAATAAAACTCACAAACTGTATGACCGCTCGATTGAAGACGATAAAAATAAATAACGCCCGGCGATTCCTCTTTTCCCCATCTGCACGCCACCAACCATGCAAAAATTCGGTCCGGGAAAAAGCGAACGCATGGTACTGAAACCACTATTTTGTGTCAAGGAAATGTTTGTGCGATCAGCGGTTTTTCAATCCACAGGCATACTGACAATTATTCAACGAGTTACGTATTTTTATTGGATTGGATGAATGGAGGAAGATGAGGGACGATTAAAAAATTCTCATCTCAATGCGGAAATTTGGCGGGACGACACCGGCCCTAATCCGGTGATCGCCATCGTCTCCGGCGCCAACAACTCGTGTGCGACGCGGCCGGCCTGCTCTTCGGTTACCGCGTCGATTTCGGCCAGCATCTGTTCGAGCGTCGTGTGGACGCCGGCGATCAACTCGTCCTTCGCCAGCTTGTTCATGCGGCTGTGCGAACTTTCCAGGCTCAGCATCAGGCTGCCTTTCATCTGATCTTTGGTCCGCTTCAACTCCGACCGCTCGATTCCTTTGGCCGCCATGCGCCGCACTTCGCGTCGGATCAGCTCGACGACACGCTCCGCTTCTTTCGGCCGCGTGCCCGCATAGATCGTCATCGTGCCGCTGTCGGAATAGCCGGATAGAAACGAATAGATGGAATAGGCCAGGCCCCGCTTTTCGCGCACCTCTTGAAACAGCCGCGAACTCACGCTTCCGCCCAGTACGCTGTTCACCACATAGACCGCATACCGGTCCTTGTGTCCGACCGGCACGCCTTTCAACCCCACGCAGAGATGCACCTGCTCCAGCGGTTTGCGCTTCATCACGACGCCGCCGAAGATCTCGGGCGGCCACCGCGTCTTCGGCGCAGCGGACGACGACCGTTGCGTCCGTCCGAACTCGCGCGCGATGGTGCGCTCCACCTGCCGGGAATCGAAGTTGCCGGCAACGGCGATCACCGTCTCCTGCGGCCGGTAATGTCCGTCGATATACTCGAGCAGATCCTGCCGGCGCAGCCGCGTGATCGTCGCTTCCTGGCCGAGAATCGGCCGGCTCAGCGGATGCCGCCCCATCACCTGCCCTGTGTGCAGCTCCTGCACCAGGTCTTCGGGATCGTCCTGCACCATGCGGATTTCTTCGAGCACCACCTGCTTTTCTTTTTCGATTTCCTTCGGCCCCAGCCGGGACCGGTGAAAGAGATCGGACAGGAGATCGAGCGCCTGCGGCAGGTGCTGATCGAGGACTTTGAGATAGAACGTCGTGGTTTCGCGCGTGGTGAACGCGTTCATTTCACCCCCGAGTGCATCCATCTCGCGGGAAATGTCGATGGCCGACCGGGTGGCCGTGCCCTTGAAGAACATGTGTTCGATGAAGTGGGAGAAGCCCGCTTGCGCGGGCGTTTCGTCGCGGGAGCCGGCGTTGACCCAAATGCCGACGGTGACGGATTTGAGCGTCGGGATCCGCTCGGTCACCAGGCGGACCCCGTTGTCCAGCACGATCTTGCGGTACAAAGGTCCTACCCGGCCGTGGGTTCTTTCGGCCCGCCGCCGGTCGGCGCCGGCATGGTTTCCTTCCGGCTGAGACGGATTTTCCCCTGCCGGTCGATTTCGAGCACCTTGACGAGAATCTGATCGCCTTCGGCGACTTCGTCCGACACCGCCTTGACGCGATGATGAGCCAACTGCGAAATGTGCACGAGCCCGTCGGTGCCCGGCAACACTTCCACGAACGCGCCGAAGTCCATGATCTTGCGGACCGTCCCGAGATACGTCTTGCCGATTTCCACTTCCTCGGTCAGGCGGCTGACGATGTCCTTCGCCTTTTGCAGCGAGGCTTCGTCCGATGAGGCGATGGTCACGATCCCCGTGTCCTCGACATTGATCTTCACGCCGCAATCCGCCTGAATGCCGCGGATCGTTTTCCCGCCCTGACCGATCACGTCGCGGATCCGGTCCTGCTTGATCTTCATCGTGAAGATGCGCGGCGCATAGGGTGAGAGATTCGTGCGCGCGGCGCCGATCGCCCTGGCCATGTGACCGAGAATGTGGAGCCGTCCCGCGCGGGCCTGCTCCAGCGCCTGCTGCATCAGCGCCGTCGTGATGCCGCCGATCTTGATGTCCATCTGCAGCGCCGTCACGCCGTTCTTGGTCCCGCAGACCTTGAAGTCCATGTCGCCCAGGTGATCTTCCAATCCCAGAATGTCGGAGAGGATGATGACGCCGTCGCCTTCCTTAATCAGCCCCATCGCGATGCCCGCGACCGGTTCCTTGATCGGCACGCCGGCATCCATCATCGCCAGGGTGCCGCCGCAGACCGTCGCCATCGACGACGAGCCGTTGGACTCCAGAATTTCGGAGACGATGCGGAGCGTGTAGGGAAACGCGTCCTTACCGGGAATGACCGGCTTGAGCGCCCGTTCGGCCAGCGCGCCGTGGCCCACTTCGCGGCGGCCCGGCGAGCGGAGCGGCCGCGCCTCGCCCACGCTGAAGGGCGGGAAATTGTAGTGCAGCATGAACGTGCGCATGTACTCGCCTTCCAGCGCGTCGATCCGCTGCTCGTCGTCGGTGGTGCCGAGCGTCACGACGGCCAGGCTCTGCGTTTCCCCGCGCGTGAAGAGCGCGGATCCGTGCGTGCGCGGCAACACGCCCACTTCGCAGGTGATCGGCCGGATGTCGGCGGGACCGCGCCCGTCGGCGCGCGACCGTTTTTCGAGGATCATGCTCCGGACCTCCGTGTACTCCAGTCCGTGGAAGACGATCTTTACATGCCGCTCGCGGTTGGGATCGTCGGGGGTTTTCAGTTTCTCGACCGCTTCGGCCAGCACCTGATTCAGCCGCTCCTGGCGTGCGCTCTTGTTCGGAATCATGATCGCGTCGCGGATCGGCTGGGCCACCAGGGCCTTCACCTTCGCGGCCAGCCCCGCGTCGATCTCTTCGACCTTGACCGTGCGCTTGGTGTTGCCGACCCGCTTGGCCAGTTCGGCAATCTTGGCGACGATCTTCTTGATCTCAGCATGCGCCAGTTCGAGTGCCTGTAGCATGATCGCTTCGGACAATTCGTTGGCGCCCGCCTCGACCATCATCACGGCGTCCGCCGTGCCGGCCACGACCAGATTGAGTTCGCTCTTCTCCATCGTTTCGAGGTCGGGATTGACGACGAACTGGCCGCTCACCCGCCCGATCTTCACGCCGGCCACCGGGCCGTTGAAGGGAATGTTGGAGATCGACAGCGCGGCCGACGCGGCGGTGATGCCGATGACGTCCGACGACCCGGTCTTGTCGGCCGACAGCACCGAGGCGATCACCTGCGTTTCGAAGTAGTAGCCTTCGGGAAAGAGCGGACGGAGCGGGCGGTCGATCAAGCGGCTGGTGAGAACTTCCTTCTCGGAGGGCCGGCCTTCGCGCTTGAAATACCCGCCGGGAATTTTGCCCGCCGCGTAGGTTTTTTCCTGATAATCGACGGTCAGGGGCAGGAAATCGACGCCGGGTTTGGCCACCTGCGACGCCACCGCCGTGGCCAGCACAAACGTGTCGCCGTAGGACGCCCAAATCGAGCCGTCGGCCTGTTTCGCCACGCGGCCGGTTTCGAGCCGGAGCGTCCGGCCTGCAATGTCTAATTCAACAACGTGTACCATCTATGGTCTCCTCTGGTTAGGTCCCACAGATGCCCACAGAGATAGACTTCCAACCCCGCATGGCTGAAGCCCATGTCCGTGTTCACCTGTAGGACGTTCGTTCCGCGCGGCCGCCTCTCGAGGCGGCCGCGGTTGGTGCATCCCGTCCGACGAACTACTTTCTGATACCGAGCCGGTCGATGATCGCCCGATACCGCGCATCGTCCACGCCGCGCAGATAGTCGAGCAAGCGCCGCCGCCGGCCCACCAGCTGCAGCAACCCGCGCCGCGAGTGGTGGTCCTTCTTGTGCAGCTTGAAATGCTCGGTCAAATAGGTGATCCGGTTGGTCAGCACCGCGATCTGGACTTCCGGAGAGCCGGAATCCTTCTCATGCTGCCGGTACTGCTTGATCAGATCGGTCTTCGCTTCCTTCAATAATGCCATCGTCCTCGCTCCTCCTGTCTCCTCTAATTAAGTGACTCGCAACTCGTCAGCACCTTCTGAATTTTGATCCACCCGGCCGCGCGGGGATCGCGGAGGCCGATCGCCAGCAACCGGCCCGACTCGTCTGTGAGTCGCACGGTTGCGGAGGCCGATCCGACTGCTGTCTCGGCAGACTCGATCGGAGCCCCATGCAGCACCCGCCGCGCCTGCTCGCCCGTCACCGTCACCGCCGGCAGCCGGTCGAGCACCCGATCGAGCGGAATCAACCGGTCCGCGAGGGTGCCGATCGACGTCAAGTCGGCAATCTGATCGACCGTCAGCGCCTGCTCGATGGACAAGGTCCCGACGCGCCGGCGTTCCAATGCCAGCAGATGCCCGCCCACGCCGAGCGCCTGTCCGATGTCGGCGCACAAGGTCCGGACGTATGTGCCCTTGGAGCAGGCGACGTCCAGCGTCACGTCGCGGCCGTCGATCGCGAGAATGTCGAGCGCGTGCACGACGATCTCGCGCGGCTCCCGCTCCACCGTCCGGCCGGCCCGGGCCGATTTGTAGAGCGGCCGTCCGCCGACTTTCACCGCGGAATACATCGGCGGCGTCTGCTGCTGCGCGCCGCGAAACCGCGCCACGGCGTCGCGAATCTGCGCATCGGTGACCGAACCGGCATCGCGCCGCTCCAGCACCGTCCCCGTGGCATCCTGCGTGTCGGTCGTTTCGCCGAGGCGCAGCACCGCGCGGTACGCCTTGTCCCACTCGACCAGATATTCCGCCACGCGCGTCGCGCGGCCGACCAGCAACGGCAGCACCCCGGTGGCCGCCGGATCGAGCGTGCCGGCATGGCCGACTTTGACGCCCCCGAGCAGGCCCCGCACCTTCGCCACGACGTCGTGCGACGTCCAGTCGGCTTCTTTCTTCACGATCAGCACGCCGTCGAGCATACCGGTCTGCGGCTTCCGATCCGTCGCGTACGCGGTCGTCATGACGGCGTCCCGGCATCGCGCGGCGCGGGCGCCGCCGGCGCACCGGACTCGCCGGTGTCCGTCTGTAACCCGTCCAGCAACTGCAGCACGCGATCGCCCCGCGGCCCGCTGACGTCCTTTTGAAAAATCACTTCGGGCAGATAGCGGAGCGCGAGACGGCGCCCCAATTCGGCCCGGACGAACCCGCTGGCCTTCGACAGACCGGCAAACACCTCGCGCTCGGCCTCGTCCTTTTCCATCGTCGTCACGAATACGTGGGCGATGCGCAGGTCGGCCGTCAGCTCGACATCGGTCACCGTCACCGAGCGGACGCGCGGATCCTTGATCTTCCGCATGAGAATGTCCGCCACTTCCATCCGGATCTGATCGGCCACGCGATCGGACCGCTTATACGTCGTCTTCATACTCGGCATCCCGCCCGCCGGCCTGATCGCGTCCGCCCGCACCATTACAGCAGTTCCATCCGCGTCTGGACGACTTCCACCGTCGGCAGACTCCGGATGACGTTGAGCGCCTGATCCAGCACCTGATTCACGTGACCGCCCTCGTTCGCGACGCAGGCCAGGCCCATCACCGCTTTCTGCCAGAGATCCTGGGCCTCCACTTCGGCCACCGAGAGATTGAACTTGCTGTGCAGCCGGTCTTTCAAACTATGAAGGACCTGCCGCTTGTCTTTCAGCGACAGGCTCCCCGGAATAAACAGTTCGACTCGACACACGCCGACGACCATGCTCAGGCGACCGGACGGATCACAGCTTCGCGGCGATCTTATCGACGGCGTAGGCCTCGATGATGTCGCCGGTCTTCACGTCGCTGAAATTCTCCACGCTCAAGCCGCACTCGTATCCCTGCTGCACTTCCCGCACGTCGTCCTTGAAGCGCCGCAACGAACCCAGCCGGCCCTGATAGACGACCACGCTGTCCCGGATCACGCGCACGCCGGCGCTCGCCCGGGTGATGGTGCCGTCCACCACGTACGATCCGGCGATGATGCCGGCCTTGGGAATCGTGAAGATCTGACGCACTTCGGCGCGGCCGAGCACCCGCTCCTTGAGCGTGGGCTCGAGCAGGCCTTCCATCGCCGCTTTGATGTCGTTGATCGCATCGTAAATAATGGTGTAGAGCCGGATGTCGACGCCCTGTTGCTCCGCGAGCCCCGCCGCTTTCGGTTCCGGCCGGATGTTGAAACCGATGATGATGGCGCGCGACGCGGCGGCCAGCAGCACATCCGATTCCGTGATGCCGCCGACGCCGTTGTGAATGACCCGCACTTTCACCGCCTCGGTCGGCAGTTTTTCCACCGCCGCCGCCAGGGCCTCTGACGACCCCTGCACGTCGGCCTTGATGACAAGCGACAGTTCCTTGACCGAGCCTTCCTGAATCTTCGCGAACAGGTCGTCGAGGGAGACTTTGGACGGCGCGGCCAGTTCCGCCGCCCGCTGCTTGCGGGCGCGGTCGTCGGCGATCTCCCGCGCAATCCGTTCGTCCGACACGACCTGGAAGACGTCGCCCGCCGACGGCACGCCCGGCAAACCGATGACTTCGACCGGAATCGACGGGCCGGCCTGCTGCGTCTTCTGCCCGCGGTCGTTGATAAGCGCCCGCACGCGCCCGCTGAACGTGCCGACGACGAACACGTCGCCGACCTTCAGCGTCCCGCTTTGGACCAGCACTGTGGCGACCGGGCCACGGCCCCGCTCCAGTTTGGCCTCCACGACAGCGCCCTTCGCCTGGCGATGCGGGTCGGCTTTCAGCTCCAGCACTTCCGACTGCAGCAGAATCATTTCGAGCAGTTGATCGAGCCCGGTTTTCTGCTTCGCAGAGACTTCGACCATGATCGTGTCGCCGCCCCAGGCTTCCGAAATCAGCCCGTGCTCGGACAAGGCGTTGCGCACGCGATCGGGGTTCGCCCCCGACTTGTCGATCTTGTTCATCGCCACGATCAGCGGCACGCCGGCGGCTTTCGCATGGTGAATCGCTTCGATCGTCTGCGGCATGACGCCGTCGTCGGCGGCCACGACCAGGATGACGATGTCCGTCACCTTGGCGCCGCGCGCCCGCATGGCGGTGAAGGCCTCGTGGCCCGGCGTATCCAGGAACGTGACCTGTTTGCCGTGGACGGACACGGTGTACGCGCCGATGTGCTGCGTGATGCCGCCCGCTTCGCCTTCGGCGACTTTCGTCTGGCGGATCGCGTCGAGCAGCGACGTTTTCCCGTGGTCGACGTGGCCCATGATCGTGACAACCGGCGGGCGCGGTTCGAGCTGCTCGTCCCCAGCCGCCTGCACCACGTCCTGCAACAGGTCGTCGCCGGCCTTTTCGACGGCGATCTCGATTTTCACGCCGCTCTCTTCCGCCAGCATCGACGCCGCGTCCAGATTCATCGGCTGATTGAAGGTGAGCATCTGGCCCATCTCCATCAGCTTGCGGACGATGTCCGCAGGACGCTGGCCGATCAGTTCGGCGAATTCCTTCACCGTCGTGCCGGGCGTCAGCTTCACGCTCTTCTTGCGCGGCTTGGTGATCTCGGCCGGCGTGCTGTGATGCGCATGTTTCGACCGGTCGTCGCGGCGCTGGTGGAGCGGGATCGCGCGCAGGTCCGACCAGCGGGCGGCGTCTTCGCGGAATTTGCCGTCCTGTTCGTCTTTCGGCCGGCCGGGTTTCCGGACTCTCTTGAGTTTGTCTTTCTGGCCTTCGGCTTCGATCGCCTCGAAGGCCATGCTCTTCTTCTTGCCGGTGACCGGTTCCAGCGTCGCCGCGGCGCCGGGCGCCGTCGTCACCGCCGGCTTGACCGGCGACGGCCCGGGCGGCACCGCCACCGATGGACTGGACGGCTCGACCGCAGCCGGCGCCGCCGGAGAGTCGGCCGGATGACCGTGCGCCGCCTCGGCCGGGGCAGGATGCAACGGCGCGGGATGGCCCAGACCGGCCGGCGCCGCAGCCGCCAGATCGCCGGGCGGCGGCGCCAGCGTCGGCTCGGCCGGTTCGTCTTCTTTTTTCTTCTTGATGAGAATGCGCCGCTTGTCCGGCTTGGACGGCTCTTCCACCGACAGCGTTTTGGCCGCCCCGGCTTTCGGCGCATGGCCCCCGTCGTGCGCGGCGTCTTTCGATTTGGCGGCGGCCGGTCCGTCCGTTTTCGCTTTGCCGCTGAACTTCGCCAGCACCTTCTGCACGGAATCCTCGTCCAGCGCGCTGCTGTGGGACGCCACAGGAATGCCCAATTTCTTGAGCTCGGGAATCAGGTCCCGATTTTCCATTCCGAGTTGTTTGGCGAGTTCGTAGACGCGCATGGCTGTGTTGAGTCGACGCTCCTTAGCTGGCCGGCTCTTCGGCCTTTTCGGCCGACGCCGCCTCTTCGGCCCGCGCCGCCTGCCGGGCCTCTTCCTGTAACCGCTGCGCTTCCGCTTCTTCGGCCAGCGCCGCTTTGATTTCCTTGTCCCGCTCGACTTTTTCTTTTTCGTACTCGGTCGCGCTGATGATGTCGATCTTCCAGCCGGTCAGCCGCGCGGCGAGCCGCACGTTCTGGCCGTTCTTGCCGATCGCCAGCGACAGCTGCGAATCGGCCACAACCACGAGCGCCGACTTCTTCTCTTCGTCGATGCCGACCTTCTCGATGGAGGCCGGATTCAGCGCTTCGGCGATGAAGACGCGCGGATCCTGCGTCCAGGTGATGATGTCGATCTTCTCGCCCCGGAGTTCGCGGACCACGGCCTGGACGCGCGATCCCTTAATGCCGACGCAGGCACCGACCGGATCCACGGCCTTTTCGCGGGACGTGACGGCGATCTTCGTGCGATCGCCCGGCTCCCGGACGACGGATTTGATCTCGACGATCTTTTCCATCACCTCCGGCACTTCGAGCTCGAACAGCTTACCGACGAACTGCGGATGGCTGCGCGACAGGATGACCTGCACGTCTTTCGGCGTCCGCCGGACTTCCAGCAGCATCGCCTTCACCCGGTCACCGCGCCGGTAGGTTTCGCGCGGGATCTGCTCCTGAATCGGCAGAATGGCTTCCGTCTTACCGAGATCGACCAGGAGGTTCCGGCGCTCCATGCCCAGCACGATGCCGTTGACCAGATCGCCCTGGCGCGTGGAGTACTCCTTCTGCACCGCCTCCCACTCGGCCTCGCGGACCTTCTGGAAGATCACCTGCTTGGCCGTCTGCGCCGCGATGCGCCCCAGCTCGTCCATTTCGATGAGCGAGCCGATCTCGTCGCCGAGTTCGGCTTCGCTGTCGTACTGGCGGGCTTCCTTCAGAGAAATTTCCGCTTTGGGATTGCTGACCGTTTCAACGATCGTCTTTTTGGACACGACGGAGATTTCCCCCGTCTTGGGATCGATTTCGACTTGAATGTTTTCGGCCTGGCCGAACCGCTTCTTCGCCGCCGTCTGGAGGGCCGACTCGATGGCGCCGATGACGCGTCCCTTGTCGATGCCCTTCTGGCGTCCAATCTCGTCGATGACCGAAATCAGTTCTCGATTCATGTGTTCCGCTCCTGCCTCACCGCAGCGGGTGCCCCCGCCGGTTAGATTTTCACGACCAGCCGGGCTTCGGCGATCGCCGGCATCTCCACTCGCACCGTCTCCGGCGCCGACCGCCCGTCCGCCAGCGCCAGCACCACCGACTGCTCGTCGACGTGCATAAGTTCCCCCCTCAGCCGCCACTGGCCGTTGAGGGGCTGCCGCAGTTTCACGTTCACGTGTTTCCCGACCGCCCGCTGGTAATCCTGGAGCCGCTTGAAGGGCCGGTCGAGCCCCGGAGACGACACCTCAAGGGTGTAGGCGTGTGGAAAGGGATCGGCCACATCGAGCGCCGGTCCCAGCGCCACGTGCGCCCGTTCGCAATCGGCGACGGTGACGCCGCCCGGTTTGTCGATGAAGACGCGCACGATCGAGCGGGGCCCCTGCCCGACACAGGCAATCTCGACCAGTTCCAGGCCGAGCGCCCATAAGATCGGCGCGACGACGTCCTGCAACCGGTCGACGACCTGACGAGGCCGCGGCTCCGGCACACCCAACCCTCTGTTTTCAGACGTACTATGCACGTGCACAAACAAAAAAGTGGGCCTGAGCCCACTTCCAAGTGCCCGCACCTTAACACTGCGCGCCCGGGCAAAGCAAGGGGCTTACCCCGTCACCGCCGCCCAGGCCGCCGCCAGCCGCATGGTGATCGGACCGAGCCGTCCGGTCCCGATCGTCCGCCCGTCGATCCGGACGACGCCCAGCACTTCCACAGTCGTGCCGGTCAGAAACACTTCGTCCGCGCCGTACAGTTCGTCGACGGAGACGAATCGTTCCTGCACGGACAGTCCTTCCTGGCGGGCCAACCCGAGCACGACGGTCCGCGTCACGCCGGACAGTATGCGCGGGCCCTCCGGAGCCGTCACGATGGCGCCCGAACGGACGATCATCACGTTGCTGACCGACCCTTCCGTCACCCGACCATCCTTCACGAGGATGGCTTCGAACACGCCGGCCGTCTTGGCTTCTTCGCGGGCCAGCACGTTGGCGAGCAAGTTGACGCTCTTGATGTCGCACCGGCCCCAGCGGAGATCGTCGCACGTGCGCGCCGTCACACCGGCGTGCCGCACCGCCTCGGCCAGCGGCGTCAATTCCCGGATCGTCATCACCGCCGTTGGCGTCACCTGCGCCGGAAACGCGTGGTCCCGCGGTGCGACGCCGCGCGTGAGTTGGATGTAGATTTTGGCTTCCGGGTACCGGGCCTGACTGAGCCCCTGCTGAATGAACGCGATCCATTGAGACCGGGAATAGGCGGGCGGCAGGCGCAACTCGTTCGCACTGCGGTCGAGCCGGGCGAGGTGCGCCTCCAACTCGAAGGGTTTTCCGTGGTAGGTGCGGATGACTTCGTAGACGCCGTCGCCGAACTGAAAGCCCCGGTCCTCGACGGGGACCGTCGCCTGCTCCCACGGCACGAACCGGCCATTGACGAACGCGACGTCCGGCACGACCGTCAGCTCCCGCCGGCCTTGTCGGCCGCCTGAATCTGAAACACGCGCCGGTCTTCGGCGGTAAATTTCCAGCCCATGCGCTTCTCGAACACGAGGTCGTGCGTGCCGGGGCCCGTGGCCTTGAATTCGAAGGTCCGCTGGCCGTTGTCCACCGCGTTGTTGCTGGCGATGCGGAGGAACTCGTCGGACAGCAGCGTCAGCAGCCGCGCGTCGTACGCCGGCACCCACTGCTCGCCCCTTGTCCGGTCCTCCCACAAATGAATGGTGAACGGACGGTCCACGGCCGTGGCGATCACGCGGACGTCGGCCGAGGTGTTCGCATCCGGCGGCGTCACGGCTGTGCGCTCCGCCGACGGGATCGCGATCGGTTCAGCCCATCAGATTGCACGGGATTCACACCTTTCGCCGGGGACCGAGCAGGATGTGCTCGCCCTCGATCCTTACTTCATAACTGCCGACACAATACCCGCCGCCGTCGATCCCCTGCCCGTTCCGGATGTCGAACGCGAGATCGTGCCAGGGGCAGGCCACGACGAATTTCTTCAACCGGCCTTCGTTGAGCGGGCCGCCTTCGTGCGGACAGATATTATTGATGGCGTAGACCGTTCCGTCGACGTTGAACAGCGCAATCGCCCGGTTGTCGATCGTCACCACGGCCGATCCGCCGGGCGGCACCTGGCTGAGTTGCGCGACCTTTTGAAATCCGTCCATCACGCCGCCCGCGAAACCGGACACGACCGGCGGCGGCCGCCCGATCCCCCGTCCTTACATGCGCAGAGCATATTTCAATTCGTCTCCGACAGCCACGCCCGCGCGCTTGATAAAACCGGACTCAGTCTGGATCACATACCGGGCCGGCACCGGCGAGGGGCCGAACGGTGCGCAGGGATCCGCCGCGCAGGGTGCGGCCTGTTCCACGACGTGCACGACATGATGGCTTTCGTCCACCCAGATCACGTCGACAGGAAACCGGTAGGCCTTCGTTCGAACCGCGTGCGCACCGCTTTCGTCGAAGATATAAAGCATCCCGCCGCCGGCTGGCAACCCGTCGCGAAAGGCCAAGCCGAAGAGCAGCTTCTCCGGCGTATCCGCCACCTCGGCCTCTACGGTTGTGCCGTTGGGAAAGGTCACGACGATGTAACTGGACTCCCGGCGCTCGACGAGAAACAGCGAGACGCTCATCAGCAGGATGGCCAGCAGGACCATCATGATGATCCGTTTTTTCTTCTGCTCTTTCTCGCTCTGGCTCATCGCAACGACGTAACAATTAATAAGGACCAACGCCCCGCCAACACCGTGCCGGTCCGGCTGGGCCCAATGGCCCATATCTACAGGCAATCTAGGCCTTCTTTCCCCTTCCCGTTCTGTTGACTTGGAAAAGAACCCCAGAATAGAATGCCGTCTCGCTGCGCCGCACTATGTCGGGGCGGCGGAAACTTGTCAACATCGTTTGTCGGTCCATTTTATAGACGTCCGGCGGTAGGAGAAGGAGGCAAGGGTCATGGCACTGTTGATTACCGATGAATGCATTTCGTGTGGAGCATGCCTCCCCGAATGTCCCAATGAAGCGATCTTCGAAACGCGCAGCGATGCCGAGGGCAAAGGCAATCACGTGGGGGACGGCCAGGGCGTGGGCGACAACATCTATGTCATCACGCACGACCGGTGCACCGAGTGCGTCGGCCATTTCGACGAACCCCAGTGCGCCGCGGTCTGCCCGGTCGATAACTGCTGCATCTCTGATCCGGCCTATCCGGAAACCACCGATGTGCTTCTGGACAAGGCGACGAAATTGAATCCCGATAAAGCGATCGATCCCGCGAAGGTGTGGAGCGGAGTTCGTAACTAACCGCACCCGCCGGGTTCCGATTCGAGTCCAAACGGCCTCGCTTCCGACGGAAGCGAGGCCGTTTGCTTTTCGGCCCCTGCCGGGCCGTTCGAGCGGATTGCTGGATTTGCCCGGCGGATCGCAGTAGGATAACACTGTGCGGCCATGCTCCCCGCGGCCGCGAAGCAGTGATTGAGCCTCTCACTCCTGCCCGGAGGTGCAGTCATGCGTCATCGGTGGATCATCCCGCTCGGCATCCTGCTGCTGTCGCTCACGCTCATCGAACCGGCCTCCGCCAGCACCGGCAACCTGGGCGCCATTATCGAAAGCTTTATCGCGCAGCACTTTCCTGACGCCACCAGCCACTTCTGGGTAATCAACGACACCCAGTGGGATGGCGACGAAATGGTGGTGGACATTCATACTGTGGTGCTGGAGAAGCAACTGCCGGTTCCCGTGGAGAACCGCTACCTGCTCCTGATCGTACACGGGCAACTGACCGCCGCGCAGCGGATTCCGCTGGGCGACGGGTCGGGTTGTCAGCCGGACGAAACGTAAGCACGGCAACCGGCAGAAACACGAAGGCCCTGAGGAACCGAGTTCCTCAGGGCCTTTCGTGTTGTACCTAGCTAGCGGTGCGTGACGCTGCGGTCCCGCCTACTTCAACATCACGAGCTTGCCGCCGACATGCGCCGGATGCAGATGGCACTTGTAGGCGAGCGTGTTGCCCGTCGTGGCGTAGAACAGGTCGCTGGTCGGGATGCCGATATACTTGGACTCGCCCGGCTTCAGAACGACTTGCGCCCGCAGCACGGTCGGCGCGGCCTGATTCCCATCGGCCGTCAGCAGGAAGCCGTGATCGGCGGTCGCATTGTTGGTGACCTTCAACAGGAACGGACGGCCCGGACGCACCTTGAAATCAACCACCGTGGTGGGCGGATACCAGGTCTTCATGTTGCCGATCTCGACGGCAAACAGTTCCGCATCCACTTCGAGCTCTTTGAACGGCTGGCCGACCACCGAGCCGGTTTCCAGATCGCCGACTTCGACGCCGCCGGCCTGGAGCGCGAACGCAGCTGTGGCTCCGGCTACGACCATCCCAAGGCCAAAGAGGACTGCAAACATCGTCTTACCCATGACCTACCTCCTTAAAAAAGAAGAAGAGATGTGATTAGGTTGGTAAATAACTACTGCCAAGCTCAAATGGCCTTGACCGTTCCGACAAAATTCCTCACACAAAATCATTCGTTTTCACACACCCGACGGCCCAACGAGGCGACACTTATAGCATGGCATCAAGGGGGAAGCAAGCAGCATTTCGACGGCGCCGGCTCACGGTTTATTTTGTGCTGCGGAGCGTGGATCCTTCGCCATCCGGCTGTGAATTCAATGGGTTAAACAGGCCACTCACTCGGCACGGGCAACGGTTTGTTCCCGGCCGATCAGGAGATCGTAGGGTGCGAAGTCATCGGTCAGCTCCATCGCTGTCGGCCAGGGATCGACCCGCCGGCCATTGAGCAGCGCCACTGCCTCCTGCGGCAGCCGGCCGTTCATGGCCAGCTCGATCACCTGCGAGGCGAATTGATCGGGCATCCCCTCATGAACCGGCGCGCCGGCGAAAAAAATCAGGTTCTCCGCTTTCGCCGGGCTACTTTTCCAGGGCCCCTTCACGGCGAACGTGGCGATCGCCGGAAAGGCCTGCTTCATGGTCTGCACCACGGCGGCCGCCCGAGCATTGTCGCCGCCTTCGCCGGAGGAGGCCAGATTCACGGCCACGACGCCGCGCGGGCTGAGATGCGCGCGCACCGCCGCGAAGAACTCGACGGTCGTGAGGTGAAAGGGAATCATGTGGCGGGCAAACGCGTCGATCCAGATGAGGTCGTACGTGCGGTCGGTGCCGTTCAGGAAGGCGCGGCCGTCTTTCACGAACACATGGTGATTGGCCGGCGGCCGATACTCGAAATACTCGTCGGCCATGCGCACCACGACCGGATCGAACTCCACCACGTCGAGTTCGAGCGCCGGCCAGTAGCGGGCCAGCCACTTCGCCAGCGAGCCGCCGCCGTGGCCGAGAATGAGTCCGCGCGCCGGTTCCGGCACCAGCGCCAGCGACGTCACCATCAACTGGCTGTACGGCAAAAACAGCGGGATCGGATCGGCCTTCCACATGACGGCGTGAAACGTCCGGTCCAGCACGAGATAGCGGAACAGCTGATCGTCGCGAATGCGCACCTGTTGATACGGACTGTCCTCCTGATACACCGGCGCACTCAGTTTCTGGACGGGATGCCACGCCAGCCAGCCGGCGCCGAGGAGCGGCACCAGGCCGATCAGCAGAAACGGCGCGCGCAGCGTGGTGCCTTTCCAGAGCCAGAGTAACCCGAGCAGAACCTGGATGCCGCCCAGCCAGGCGACCAGCGCCTGACTCCCGACCCAGGAGAGGAGAAAAAACGCCGTCCCCCATGTGCCGGCCAGACTCCCGACCGTCGACAGCGCGATCAGACGGCCGGTGTGCCGGCCAAGGTGCGCCATGTCCGCGACCGCCAGGCGCAACATCGCCGGCAGCACGCCGCTTAATCCGAACGCCGGCGGCGCGAGCAACACAGTGGCCGCAAGACAGGGCCCCCACCGGGGATCCTGCACCAGGCGTTCCACTTCAAAGAGAATGGGTTGGCTGCGCCAGGCGATGAGAAACGTCCAGCCGCCGGAAAAGAGGAGCAGGCCCGACAGGACTCGGCCTGCGGCATAGCGATCGGAACTCCATCCGCCGAAGGCGTACCCGCTGCTCATGGCGGCGAGGATGACACCGATCAAGGCGCCCCAGACGAACAGGGAATTGCCGAACACCGGCGCCAGCAGACGGCTGCCGAGAATCTCCAGCGCCATGACGACCGCCCCCGTCACCAGCGCCGTCAGGAGAAGAAATCCGCGAGAGATGGAAGGAGCGCCGCCTGGTGTGGTCATACGGCCGGCGAGGCGGAAGTGACGACAGGAGGAAAGAACAGTTGCGGCTTGCAGCGCCGGTGCGTCATGTATTCCCCCAGTTCTTGAAATAGCGCAACAGATCGCGCACCGACACCATCCCTACGACGGCCCCGTCTTCGATCACGCCGAGATGACGGATGCCGTGCTCGGCCATCAGGTCGCTGGCCTCGTGGGCCGAGCGGCCGATGTCGATGGAAATCAGCGGCGCGCTCATGATCGACCGGACCGAGACCCGCTCGACCGGCGAGGATTCCGCCAGCGCCTTGCGTACCAGATCGGCCTCGCTCACGATGCCGACGAACTGCTCGCCCTCGCGCACCAGCAAGGCCCCGACCCGCGTGGCTTTCATCTGCCTGGCGGCGTCGCAGGCCGTCGCATCGGGCGCGATCGTCTGAAGCTTCCGCTGCATCATCACCGCCAGAGGCCGCCGCATCGTCGCCATCGGCTCCGTTCCCCTTGCCCGGACACGCCGGGCCGATTCTACGCATCCGGTTTTCCCGGAGTCAACGAAGAGACGCCCCCGGCAAAGTAGAGAATTGATTGCTGCCCTCCATCGCCATTGCTATACTTTGCCTCACGTTCATTCCAACGACTGGAGACGAGACCGCCATGCATATCAGCGTGATTGGAACCGGCTACGTGGGCCTGGTCACCGGAGCGTGCTTCGCAGAGTTCGGCGTCAACGTCACCTGTATGGACAACGACGCCGGCCGCATCGAACGGCTGGAGAAGGGCGACGTCCCGTTCTACGAGCCGGGCATCAACGAACTGGTCGCCAAAGGGGTCAAGGAGCAGCGCCTCGGGTTTACGACGGACATCGCCAAGGCCGTCGACAAGGCGCTGGTGATTTTCATCGCGGTGGGCACGCCGCCGCGCGAAGACGGATCGGCCGACCTCTCGTTCGTCGAGGAAGTGGGCAAAGGCATCGCCCGGCACATGACGGGCTACAAGGCCATCGTCACGAAATCGACGGTGCCGGTCGGCACCGGTGAGAAGCTCCGGCAGGTCATCACGGCGCACCAGAAATCCCCGATCCGGTTCGACATCGTGTCCAATCCGGAATTTCTCCGCGAAGGGTCGGCAATCGAGGACTTCATGCGCCCGAACCGTGTCGTCATCGGTGCGGACAGCGATCAGGCCGTCGCGATCATGAAGGACCTCTACCGCCCGTTGTATTTGATCGAAACGCCGATCGTCGTCACCGACGTGCCGACCGCCGAGCTGATCAAGTACGCCTCCAACGCGTTTCTCGCGACGAAGATTTCGTTTATCAACGAGATGGCCAACCTCTGCGAGCGGGTCGGCGCCAACGTCAACCTGGTCGCCAAGGGCATGGGGCTCGATCACCGGATCGGCGGCAAGTTCCTGCATGCCGGACCGGGCTTCGGCGGGTCCTGCTTCCCCAAGGATCTCGCGGCGCTCATTCAAACCGGCGAACGCCACGGCCATCCCATGCAGATCGCCTCGGCCGCCTCGAAGGTGAACGAGGTGCAGCTGAAACGGATGGTCGCGAAGATTCGCGAGACGGCGGGCGGGCTGAAGGGCAAGACGTTCGGCCTGCTGGGCCTCTCGTTCAAACCCAACACGAACGATTTGCGCGAAGCGCCGGCGCTGGCGATCGGCAAGGACCTGCTCGCCGAAGGCGCCGTGATCCGTGCTTACGATCCGGCGGCGCTCGACGAAGCCTGCCGGACGCTGCCCGGCCTGAAAGCCTGCCGCGACGCTTACGACGCCGCGGACGGCGCCGATGTGCTGATCATCATGACGGAGTGGAATCAGTTCAGGACGCTGGACTTCGACCGGCTGAAAGGGCTGATGAAGAAGCCGGTCCTGATGGATCTGCGGAACGTCTACGACCCGGAACGCGTTGCCGCCGCGGGCTTCCGCCACGTGTCCGTCGGCCGTCCGAGCCAGGGCCCCAAGTCCGCGTAAGGCGGCCTACGTCAGCCGCGGCAGTTCGACCTTCGCCTCGTCCTTCGCCTTCGGCTTGTAGCCCATCCGGTCGAGCACCTTCATGATCCGCGTCTTCAGCCGATCGTCGGCCTCGGTCAGCGCCGTGGCCATCGGCTCGACGGCGGGCTTGCCGATCTTGCGGATGATTTCCGTCGCCGACTGGCGGATCTCGTCTTCCTCCGACACCAGCAGCGGAATCAGCGACGGCACGGACACGCCGCCGAGCTTGATGAGCGAATCGTAGGCGCGTAACCGCACGTCGCCGACGTCGTCGGTCAACGCCGCCACCAGCGGCTCGACAGCCCGGTTTTCTTTCAGCTCGCCCAGCACTTCCGCCGCGTATTTCCGGTTCAGCCAGTGCGGGTCCTTCAGGTCCAGCAGCATGGCGTCGGCCCGGGCCGCGTTGGGATCTTTCGCGCGGATGCGGAAGCTCTTCGCCACCCGATTGCCGCCCTCTTCGACCACGCGGATCGTGGCGCCGTCGCCGACCTTGATTTTCTTGAGGTCTTCGAGCGCCTCTTCCGCCACATCCAGCACGACCGTCTTCCCGTCGTAGGCCAACAACTCAACTTCGAGCTGCTTGGCTTCGGGATTGACCGCCACCACCCGCTCGGTGACGAGATTGAACCCGTCCTTCTTCTCGCCGCCCTTGGGCCCGATTTGAATCAGCTTCACCGGAATGTCGTCTGCCATGGTCCCTATCCTTTATATGAGGTGAACATTACTGCGTTGCTTTCCATCCGAGACTCGCCAACACGCCTTCGACCGTTTCCTGCACCATCGTATTCTCGTCTTCGAGCAGCGGCAGCAGCGGCTGGATCGCTTCCTTCGCGCCCAGCCGGGCCAGCGACTCCGCCGCGTTGCGGCGCACGAGCCAGTCTTCGTCCTTGAGCGATTCGATCAGCGGGCCGACGCCGCGCTGATCGCCGATCTTCCCCAGCGCTTCCGCCGCATGGCGGCGCACCATCCAGTTGGTGCCCAACAATCCGTCGATCAGCGCCTCGACCGCCCGCACGTCGCCGATTTTTTTCAGCACGCGCGCGACGTCCTCGCGCAGGGTGCTGTCGGTCAGGGCCTCGATCAGGCCGGGCACGGCCCGCGCATCGCCGATCCGCTCCAGCGCCCAGACCGCCGCCGTGCGCACGGCGCCGTCTTTGTCGGTCAGCGCCCGGACCAGCGGCTCGACCCCGCGCGGATCTTTGAGCTTGCCCAACGCCGATGCCGCCTGCTCGCGGATTGCCCACTCGTCATCGGTGAGCGCTTCGATCATCGGCTCGACCACCGACGGCCCGATGCGCACCGCCGCGCTCGTGGCGGCTTCGCGGATCAAAACGTCTTCGTCGGCCATCAGTCCGATCAACCGCGGCACCGCATCGTCGCCCATCTGCCCGAGGCTCGCGATCGCATGGTCGCGCAAGGCTTCGTTGTCGTCGCGCAGGGCTGAAATCAACTGGTCGATGCGGTCGGATTCCGTGTCGTTACTCATCCTCGTCGTTCCCTTCTTCGCCGGCGTCCGGCGTGCCGGCCAAGGCTTCGAGCTTGTCGGAGATCAAGCCCGCGTTGTAGGCCACCAGCCCGTCGCGGTCCGTCCGCAACCGGTCGAACAACTCTTTGTGCGGGCGCAACACTTCCACGTCCTTGATCTTGGCCAGCGCCTCCATCGCGTAGACCCGGAGCGGCCGGATCGGGATCGCCTCCAGATACAGCTGCGTCGGGCGCGCGTCGCCGATCAAACCCAACGCCTTGATGGCCAGTTCCTTCACGCCGGTGTCCTTGTCTCGCTCGAGACGCTGCATCAACGGTTCGACCGCCCGGACGTCCGCGATCTTGCCCAGCAGATCGGCCGCCGCTTCGCGCACCAGCCAGTCGTCGTCCTCCAGATATTCGATGAGGATCTCGACGCTCGGCCGCCCGATCCCCAGCAGATCGATGACGGTGGCCATGCGCGCCTCTTCCCGCTCGCTCGCGCCTTCGACATCCCGGAGGGCGTTGAACGTGTCGTCGATCCGCTCACGGATCGCGCCGAGTTTCTTCAGCGTCCCGACGGCAATGTCCCGCACGGCCGGCTGCCCCATCGCGTCGATGAACGCATCGACCGAGCGCGGATCGAGCAGGTGATCGAGCATCGTCGCCGCGGCGATCTGCGCGTCGGGATCCGGATGCTTCAACATCCGGCAGAGCGGCGGCACCGCCGTCGGAATCGCCCCGACCAGATGGGTGAGACGCTGCTTGGCCTCGCCTTCCTCCGCCTTCGGCAGCAACGCCACCAGCGCCGACGCCGTTTCCGTATCCAACACGCCGGCCATCTGCTCCAGCGCCGTCGCTCCGGACTGGCGCACGGTTTCATCCTCGTCCTGCAGCAACCCGACCAGCGCCACGCCGGCCTGCGGATCTTTAATGCGCGCCAGCATGGCCGCCGCTTCTTTCTTCAATTCCGTCGTCCCGCCCTGCAGCGCCTCTACCAGCGCCTGCACGGCCCGGGGACCGCCGGCCACGCAGGCCGCGGTGGCCCGCATCCGCCGCCAGTCTTCTTCGTGCACCAGTTCCGAGACCAGCGTCTCGATCGTTTCTTTCGGCATGGCCTTCAGGGACCGCGTTACACCCGGCCCGGCCTCCATCCCACCAGCGCCAGCGTTTCCTTCACGTGATAGCGGAGATTCTCGTCCTGATGCGTCAGCAACGGAATCAGCGCCGGAATCGTCTTCGCCCCGAATTTCGTCAGCGCCGCTGCCGCTTCGCTCCGCGTATACGTCGGCTCGAGCGCTGCGACCAGCGCAGGAATCGCGCGGTCGTCGCCGATCGATCCCAGCGCCCGCACGGCGGCGCCTTTCGTCACGATTTCTTCATTCCATTGATCGCCGCAGCCGGCCACCGGGCGCGTCGCGGGCGGCGGATTCGTCCCGGCCACCACGTCGACCAGCGCAGACACGGCCCGGCGATCGCCGATCCGGCCCAACGCCTCCACCGCCAGGGTGCGCAGGCCCGGCTCCCGCATGGCGGTGAACAGAAAGTCCACAGCCTTGGGGTCGCCGATCTCTCCGAGCGCCCGCACCGCATCTTCACGCACAGCCGAATCGCCGTCTTTAAACAGCGTGGAGAGCAGCGGCTCGACGGCCCGCGGCGATTTCGTCTTGCCCAGCGACTCCACGGCGTGAAGCCGCACCAGCCACTCGTCATGCGCCAGGGCATTGAGCAGCGCGGGGATCGCCGGATCGCCGATCGCCGCCAGGGCCCCGCCCGCTTCTTCCCGAACCGCTTTGACCTTATCCTGCAGCAGCGGAACCAACGGCCCCACAGCGCCCGCATCCCGGATGCGCCCGAGCGCTTTGGCCGCGTGCATCCGCACAATCCAGTCGGCACTGGCCAGCGCGCGTAGCAGCGGATCCAGCACCCGCCCGTCCGCAATCGACGCCAGCACCGCCGACGCCGCTTCCTGCACGCCCAAATCCGGATCGGCCAGGCAGGCCCCCGCCGCCGGCACCGACGGCGCGCCGATCGCGGTCAAGGCCGCCACCGCCGCATCCCGTACCGACCGGTCCCGGTCGCGCAGCAGCGCCACGAGCGGGGCCACCGCCCGCGCATCTTTCTGCCCGCCCAGGCGCGTCGCCGCTTCTTCGCGAATCGCCCAATCCTCGTCCTTCAGGGCGGCGATGTGCTCTGCGACCAGATCGGCCACAACGGACCTCCCCCAACCGAGCCGACAACCCTAACACAGGGTTTTTCGCAGGGTCAACGAAGCCGGGACCCGCCGCGAATCTCCGGCTGGAAACTTGTCTCAGAAAGGTGCAGGATGGGCACCCCGTGTCAGAACCCAAGGAGGAGACCCCCATGAAACGTATCCCCGCAACCATTGGAATCCGGTACGCCCTGTTTGTCGTGACCTTCGCCGCCACGCTCAGTCTGGGGCTCTCCGCGGCGCAGGCCTACGAGGTCTGGCTCACGGATCAGTCCGATACCGGCAAAGAAAGCGGCGGGTTCCTGCACATTTACGACGGAGCCCAGCTCGCCGCCAACCCGTCCGCGGCAAAACCGGCCCAGACCATCGACTTCTCCGGCGAACTCGGCAAGTTCTGCGAAGAAGCCACGAAGAAGCCCGTGCGCCGGCCGCACATGCTGTTTTTCAACAGCAAGCAGGACCACGCCATCATCTCGTTCCTGAGCGGGCACGTGCTGTTCATAGATGCCGCGACCAAAAAGCCGGACGCCTGCCTCTCGATGGGCAAGAACGTCCACGCCGCCTGGCCGACGCCGAACGACAAGATGGCGGTCGCCGCCAACATCGCCGAGAAGAAATTCATCCGCATCTGGACCGATTACGCCGCGCATAAATTCACGTTCGATCCCGAGAAAGACGTGCTCAATCTGGGCCCGATGGAAAACGGCGAGCGGCCGGACATGGCCCCGATCTGTCCCATTACGGACTCGTCGAGCCGGTTTGCGTTCGTCACGCTGCGGGGCGGGGGGCTGCTGGTCGTGGACGCGACCGAAATGCCGCTGCTGGTCGTGGCCGCGCTGAACAATAATCAGATTCATCCGTCCGGCTGCGGCGGCGTGCAGGTCGGCAGTACCATGTACATCAACTCGGGCGGCGGCTGGCCGGTCGCGCCGCTGTCTTACGATGTCTACGCGCTCGATATGCCTACGCCAAGCCAGCTGTCGGCCAGGCTCGTCTCGCAGCGGGACGAGAAGTTCGCCGATTCGCACGGTATGGCGGCGGTGGGCCGCTATGTGTGGAGCGCGGACCGGGCGGGCAATAATGTGGAGATCATCGACACGCTCAGCAACTTGAGCGTCGGCTCGGTGGATCTCGTGACCGAGGCCAACGGCGACCCGGCTCCGGATTTGATGGACGTGGCGCCGGACGGGCAGTACGTTTTCGTCGGCCTGCGCGGACCGAATCCGCTGACCGGCAACGATAAAAACGTGAACAACGCGAAGGGAACGATCCCCGGCGTCGGCGTGATCCACGTCGATGCGGGCGGCAAAGTCGGCCACTACAAGGGCCAGGCGTCGATCTCGAATATGAAGGATGGAAAAGAAACTGCCGACACGCACGGCATCGCGGTGAGAAAGTAGCTCTAAGCCGTCAGCACTCAGCTTTCAGCCGCGGAGGTTGGAACAGGAAATTCGATAGATGGGAAGGTTGGTTGTTGCTGAACGCTGATGGCTGTCAGCTGACAGCCTCTTACCCTGATTTCGCCATGTCGCCTGAAGGCCCAAACCGCCCCGTCTGGCCGAGCGGCTGATCGACGCGCAGATTGTCCGCCTGGCTGGAACTGATCTCGACTTCCTCGGCC
>OMJK01000119.1 GCA_900299325.1 Nitrospiraceae bacterium
ACCGAATCCAACGGATAGATGCCCGCCCCGGCTTCGGCCAGCATTTTCCGGGAAATGTCGGTGGCGATGACCTCCCATTTCAAACCGGGATACGCCAGCGCAAACTCCGCCACCGTGATGGCTAGGGTATAGGCCTCTTCCCCCGAAGAAGACGCGGCGGTCCACAACCGCAACGGCGCGCCCGCCGCGTTCAATCTGGCCGCCCACGCCGGCAGACCCCGGCGCGAGAGAAACGAGAAGTGTTCGGGTTCGCGGTAAAAGTGGGTGTGGTTGGTGGAGATCAAATCCACCAGCTCCTCGACCTCGGTCGTGCCGCTGCTGGCTTGGAGCATCTCGCAATACTCGTCGTATGACCCCAGCTCCAGCGCCTGCAACCGCTTTCGCAGGCGGTTCGCCAGCAGGGTCTGCTTGTCCGGGCCCAAGCGGATGCGACTGTGTTCGTAGACCAGATCGGTGAGTGTCCGATAGGCCTTGGCGGATAATAAACTGTCCGAAGTTTCCCTCACTTTATCGCTGTTCGCTCGTGTCACTCAAAAGTTCCGAAAATTCCGTTCGCCGTCCGAGTCGCCGGACGCCAACTTTTTGCGTTGGGCAGCCTCGATTTGAGGCTTGATGGTTTTCGGCTTCCGCAGTGACTGGCCCGGATCCATCTCGGCGTGGACGAATAGCGTCGAACGTCCTGCCACCCCGGGCCGCGGCAGACCCTCCGTCCGACCGGCCTCAGCGTCCCCGCCCACCAGTTCGCGCAACCGCCCCACCTGCTCGTTGATCGCTGCACCCTGGGTCTCGACCTGTTCCGCCGCCGCCGCAGTCTGCTCCGCGTTCGAGGCGTTGCCTTGCGAAATCTTGTCGATCTGTCCAATGGCTTGGTTGATCTGTTCGATGCCTTGCGCCTGCTCCTGCGACGCCGTGGCAATCTCGCCCACCAGCGCGTCAGTCTCGGCCACCTTCCGCGCGATCTGCTCCAGCAATTCCCCGACCCGCATCGTGCAGTGCGTGCCCTTGCGGCTGCTGTCGATGGCGGTCTCGATCTTGCGGGCCGTCTCCTTGGCCGCCGCCGCGCTGCGCTGCGCCAGCGAGCGCACCTCATCGGCCACCACCGCAAATCCCGCGCCGGCCTCTCCGGCCCGCGCCGCTTCCACTGCGGCGTTCAGCGCCAGGATGTTCGTCTGGAAGGCGATCTCGTCGATGTCCTTGACGATCTTCGACACCTGCGTGGTCGATGAATCGATCTCCTTCATCGCCGCCACCAGCTCGCCCATCGTCCGCGAACCGTTCTCTTCCGCCTGGCGGGTCTCGGAAGCCGATGCCTTGGCTTTTTGGGCGTTCTCAGCGGTCGCCTGGATCATGCTCGACATCTCTTCCAGCGAAGCCCCGGTCTCCTCCACCGACGCCGCCTGCTCGCTGGCGCCACTGGACAGCGACTGGTTTGCAACGGCAAGCTGGGCGGCGGCCTGGTCCAGTTGATGGCCGGTTTCGGAAAGATCTCCCATCGCGCGCTGGATGGGCCGGATGACGGTCTGGAAAATGGAAAACCAGAAACCGGCGAGCGCAAGAATGGCGAGGACGACCCCGCTAAGCAGCGCGTAGAACAGCCGGTAATTGCGCTGCACCAAGACCTGGACTTCCCGGCTGGTGCGTTGATCCAGCATGACGAAAAAGTCATCTATGGGCTTCATGATTTTCGCTTTTTCGGCATGATACTCGGCGCTGTGCATCAGGCGGCGGGCGAGTTCCAGATCCGGCTCACCCTTCTTGGTGAAACCGCCGTGGCCGTCGTCAAAGAGTCCCTTGACGGCGTTCATCGCGATGGTCTCGATGTGGACGAGGCCGTCCGAGTTGGCTTGCGCCTGCTCCAGCTTGGCGAATTCCCCCTCGGTGAAGCCTTCCATCTTCATCAACTCCCGGAGCGCCACCGGCGAGCCATCCGGCCGCGGCTTGCTGCCGTCCACCGCCATGAAATCCCAGTAGATCCGCTGGTATTGCTCAGGCCGCGGGATTTTCCCGTTGCGGATGTCGAGCACGGCCCAGTATTGCTGCTCGTAGCGCGGGTCACCGGTCACGACATAGGTGCGCGCCAGCCGGGTCAGGTCGTCTGAGCTTTGGCGCAACTCATCCGCCAAGAGGTAGGACTGATACCGCCGTTCCTGCGCGGCGGTGATTTTTTTTTGGTCGAGGAGCATCCAGGCGGTGAGGCTTCCCAGCGCGAGGAGAAACAGAGTGGTGCTGACGAAGGCAAGGAACATTCGCCGATTCAGTTTGCCGGTAGTTTTCATGAAGGTCTTTCCATTCGCGAGGTTTGTTCAAAAAACATGCAGACTCGGTGGTTGATTCATGTGCGGCTTGATCGCCCGATCATTTAGAAATTCCGGAACTCCTGATCTTCGCCGTCTTTGCCGGCGGGAATTTGCTTGGGCAACGGCAGTGCCGCTTTCTCCCGGGGCATGGGAATGCTTTTGCGGGCGGCCAGCGCCGAGGAACGGTGGGTTTCACGGTGTTCCTGAATCCCCACTTCCACCCGGGCATATCGGCGGTCGTCACCGGACAATGGCAAATCGGGGTCGAGTTCTGCGGCGCCATCCCTGCCCACTAGTTCGCGCAAATCGCCCACCAGTTTGTTCAGTGATTCCGCCTGTGCGGTGAGGGCTTCAGCCGCGCTCGCGCCTTCCTCGGCGCTGGAGGCGTTGCTTTGGGAAACCTGCTCCATCTGGGAGATGGCGGTGTTGATCTGCTCGATCCCCTGCGCTTGTTCGC
>OMJK01000120.1 GCA_900299325.1 Nitrospiraceae bacterium
CGGCTCAAGCTGCCGCTCAATCTCGTCAGCATCCTGCCGGCGACGGAAAATATGCCGGGCGGCCGGGCGATGAAGCCGGGCGACATCGTGAAGACCCTCTCCGGCAAGACGGTGGAAGTGCAGAACACCGATGCCGAGGGCCGGCTGATTCTCTCCGACGGGCTGGCCTATGCCGCACGCTACAAACCGGCGGCCCTGATCGACATCGCCACGCTGACGGGCGCCTGCGTCGTCGCGCTCGGCCAGTTCGCCATCGGCCTCTTCGGCACCGATGCCAAGCTGAAGGAGTCGGTGCGCAAGGCCGGGCTGCTCGCGGGCGAGCGGGTCTGGGAAATGCCGCTGTGGGACGAGTATTTCGAGCAGCTGAAAAGCGACGTCGCCGATATGCGGAACATCGGCGGCCGCGGGGGCGGGATGATCACGGCGGCGCTGTTCCTCAGTAAGTTCGCCGGCGATTGGCCCTGGGTGCACCTCGATATCGCCAGCACCGACTGGAGCGAGCGCGAGCGGGCCTACATTCCGAAGGGCCCGACCGGCATCGGCACCAGATTGTTGATTCAATATCTCATCGACCGGGCGCTCTAGCGCAATTCCCGATGCTGATGTCGCGCGAAAAAATCGGCCAGCTCTTCATGGTAGGGTTCGAAGGGACCGCCGTCACGCCGGATCTCGCGGACTTCATCAAGGAGTACAAGCCGGGCGGCGTGATTCTGTTTGCGCGCAACCTGGAATCCATCGAGCAGATCGTCGACCTGACGAACGACTTGCAGCGCTGCAGCCCTCACTCGCCGCTGCTGATTTCGATCGATCAGGAAGGGGGCCGCGTCTCGCGGTTGCCGAAACCGTTCACGATCTTCCCGCCCGGCGACGTGCTGGGCCGGTGCAACTCGTCGGAACTCGCCTATGCAGCGGCGGCCACCATTGCGAAGGAACTGCGGGCGGTCGGCATCAACATGAATATGGCGCCGGTGCTGGACGTAAACAGCAACCCGGCGAATCCGGTCATCGGCGACCGCGCGTTCGGCACGACGCCCGGACCGGTATGCGAACTGGGGCTCGCCACGGCCGGCGGCCTGCAGGACAACCGTGTCGTCGCCTGCGGGAAACACTTTCCCGGCCACGGCGACACCGCGACCGATTCGCACAAGGAACTGCCGGTCGTCGAGGCGCCGCGCGAGCAGCTCGAGCAGATCGAGTTCCCCTCCTTCCGCCGCGCCACCACCCACGGCGTGGCCACCATGATGACGGCGCACGTGCTCTACAAGGCGCTGGACGATCAGCAGCCCGCGACGCTCTCGCCGGCCATCATCACCCGCCTGCTGCGCGAGGAGATGCGCTACGACGGGGTCGTGCTGACCGACGATCTGGAAATGCGCGCCATCATCGACCACTACGGCATTGAAGAAGCAACGGTACGCGCGCTGCTCGCCGGATGCGACATGCCGCTGATCTGCAAAGACCGCAACCGGGAAATCGCCGCGATTACCGCTCTCGACAAGGCCGTGGCGGAGGGGACCGTGACCTCCCAGCGCTTGGACGTGTCACTCGCGCGTGTCGCCCGCTTGAAACAGCAGTTCCTGGTGCCGTACAAGCCCGCCGTGTTGTCCGACGCGAAATTGATCGTCGGCTGCCGGAGCCACCAACTCCTCTTGCGCACGATCCATCAGGCCCGCGAACGGGTCGCGCGGGTGGCGGGCTGACCGTGGCGCTGAAAAAAGGCGACATTCTCGACGAGCACAAGCGTCACCCGCATTCATGCGGATTGGTCGTCAAAGTCATGGGCGGCGGGGCCGGATTCGAGAAACTGGTGTGCTGCGATCATGACCTGACGGAGCAGGACCTCGTCGCGGACATGGGCTCACCCGCCGGACGCAAAAAGGGTTTGCTGCCGCCGGCCGTTATGCTGGACGAGAAGAAGCTGTACCCGGACTCCTGCGGCCTGCGGGTGATGATCATGGACGGCGGCGCAGGCTTCAAAGAAATCCGCTGCTGCGGCCATTCGTTGACCGTGAGTTCGATGCGGGAATTAAAATTCGGTCAGATGCGAGCGCCGGAACCGGAACCCAACGCCCCACCGGGCACGGCCTAACCCTGAGCCAGGAGGGTCCGATGCAAGACCGCAAAGAAGTCATGAAGCGCTGGTGCGTGCTGATGGAATGGCTCGACCGGCTCGGCTACCTCACCGCCGGGCTCAGCCTGCTGATCCTCGGCATGTTGATCTTCGCCCACGCCTGGTACGTCTTCGCGATGAAAGCGGGGCAGGTCGGCCTGCTGCCGTCGGGACTGAAGCTGCTGAACGATCTGCTGCTCGTCATCATCCTCCTCGAACTCTTCCGCACCGTGATCCGGTTCCTGCAAACGGAGGTGCTGGACCTGGAGCCGTACCTGGCCGTCGGCATCATCGCCTGTACAAGACGGGTTTTGACTGCCAGCGCGGAGTTGTCCCACATCCCGAACATGACTGATACCCAGTTCTATCAATACCTGATGGACGTCGGCCTGAATGTGACGGTCATCATGGTACTGGTTATCGGCGTGTTCCTGGTCCGTAAACGCCCG
>OMJK01000121.1 GCA_900299325.1 Nitrospiraceae bacterium
AGAGGGGCGCGGCGACGGGATACGGGCGCCTTTTTTGTCGCCACGGCCGGGCAACCTCGTATCCGCCGCCACGTCGGCCAAATCCGACAAGGACCTGCTGAAGGTCATCGCTAACGGCCGGGCCCGGACGGCGATGCCCGCCTGGAAGGATGTGCTCTCCGATGAGGAGCAGCAGGCCGTGCTCCGCTACATTCGTTCGCTGGTCCGGTTTTCGCGCCCGCTGACGCCGCCGCCGCCCGCTCCCTGAGCCGCAACCGGATTCGTGACGGCCTCTTTCAGATCGGAAGAAGGCCGTGCTAAAGTAACGCTCTTTTTTCGTCCCTCGACAGGTGGAGGCTGAACATCGTGATGGTTCACCGTGGAATTACGATCCTGGTTTTCATGCTGCTGACAGTCGGCGCCGCCGGCACCGATGCCGCCCTGGCGGCCGCGTCGAAAAAATCCAAGCGCGCGACCGCCGCCGGTCAGTCCGCCACGGAGACGGCGCGCCGCTACATGCAGGCCGTGGCGCAGGGCGATCGCGTGACGGCCGGCCAACTGGACTTCGCCTGTCAGCACCGGTTGGTCGCGGCGACGGCGGGCGCCGTGAAATCGTATCCGCGGGCCGGAGATCCGTTGTACGACCTCTGCTGGAACGACCTGACCGCGGCGCACGCGCCGGCATTGAAACGGTCGGACCTGGCCATCGCCGTGCTCTGGCCGAGCACGGGTCCGCTGGCCTTTTTCGGCGACGAGCTGCCGCAGACACCCGCATCAGCCTTTGTGATGGACGCCGTCGGCATCTCGCCGCCCGGCAGCGGCCTGCATACGGACATCACCGGCAGCCGGGCGATGCCCGCCGCATCGTTCCGCCTCAAGCCGAACAGCACCGTGCTGGGCGCGCCCGCCACGCTCGTACAGGCGACGATCCGGTATCAGGATCCGCTCACCTCGCCCGTCACCTATGCGGCCGGCAACGTAAAATGGACCAGCACGATCAAGCGGGCGCGGCGCGCGCTTAAATCCGTCGCGACGCAATGGGTCGTGCTCACCGGACTCAAGCGGCACGGTTTCCCCGGCGACAGCGCCGTGTTCAATCTTCCGGTGGCCACGCAACCGGACGTGCCCGGCATGGTGGCGGAGAAAGTGCCGTTCACCACGGACACCAGCCGCGTGCTGCCCGAATCACTGGAATGGTGGGGCCCGAACGATCAGCCCGGAACGCTCACGGCGGCGGCCGCGCGCGCGGCGGCGTTCCCTGACCTGCGCGATCGGATCGCGTTGCTCAACCGGATTCTGATCATCGATCCGAATCAGCCCGACGCGCTCACGGTTTTGACCAGAAATCTCTACTCGGTGCTGCTCCGCGAGGCCGCGGTCCATCACAAATTGGCCGTCAAAGACCCGTCGCTCTCGCTCGTCGTCAGCGAGTTCTACTGGAACGTGTACGCGGCCGCCGAGCGTGTGGACCTGTCTAACGACATGGAGATGGGCGGCCTCAGCCAGCCCAGCGCGGCGGATTATTTGTATCGTGTGTTACCGGCCCTGGAGACGCTGGCCCGCGTTCGCCCGGAGCAACTGGACAACCGGTTCCGTCTGGGCGTGGCCTATCGCTGGAACAACGATCAGCTGCCGATGATCGAAACGTTCGAGGCGCTGGTGAAGGACATCCCCGATAATCGCAAGACGCCGAAGGCCGAGGCGTTGCTGCAACTGGCCTGGTCGCGGATCAACAAAGTGGCGTGGAACCGCATCCTGCACGACCCCGAAAGTTTGCGGGCCTACGGCGACGCCGAAGCGTCGCTGGCGAACGCCGAACTGCCGCTGGACAAATTCCTGGCGGAGTACACGATGGCCTACAGCATGATCTTCATGCCGAACTACGGGGACAAGGCCAAGATGCTCCATCATCTGACGGAGGCCAAGCGCTGGTTCGACGAAGTGCCGGGAAAAACCGACGAGGTCTGGCGTTACTTCCTGCACAGCGACTTGTTGAAGGCCATCCTCGACGCCGATCCGCAATTCCAGCCGATCCTCGCGACTGCGGAAACGCCGAAAGGATAGGCGCGCTCGCGATCACCCGTAGTCTTTTGACCCGGCTTCACGTATCGTAGTCGCGATGGTGCGGCTGAGTCTGACGGACCTGCGGTTTCCCCCGGTCGACCGGGCGTCGCCCGACGGCCTCCTGGCCGTCGGCGGCGATTTGCGCCCGGAGCGTTTGCTCGAAGCCTACCGGCACGGCATCTTTCCCTGGTTCAACGAAGACCGGCAGATTCTCTGGTGGTCGCCCGATCCGCGAGTCGTGCTCTTTCCTGAGAAGCTCCACATCCCGCGCAGCCTGAAACGCAGCCTTCGACTCGGCGGATTCACGGTCACGTTCGATACCTGCTTTCAGACGATCATGGAACAATGCGCCGGTCCGAGACCGCAATATCCCGACGGCGGAACCTGGATTACGCCCGCGATGATCGACGCGTATGTGCGCCTGCACGAACTCGGCCATGCGCATTCTGTGGAAACGTGGAAGGAAGGGGAGCTGGTCGCGGGAGTCTACGGCGTAGCGTTAGGCGGCGCCTTCTTCGGCGAGTCGATGTTCACGCGCGCGCCCGACGCCTCAAAGGTCGCGCTGGTCACCCTCGTACGGCAACTCCGCGCCTGGGGTTTCACATTGTTCGATTGCCAGCAATCCTCGCCGCATGTCATGGGCCTCGGCGCGGAAGAAATTCCGCGACGGGAATTTGTGTCCCACCTCTCGCACGCCGTCACACTCCCCGACCGCCAGGGCCGGTGGCAGATCGAGCGCGTCTGATCCTGACCGGCTCGCGAATCTACTTTCTTTTCATGGCAGCCAATTCTGCAAAGTAGTGCGCGAACGCCTTCATCCCGCCGGAGGCCTGGCCCCAGTCGAAATATTCGTTCGGGGCGTGGTAGCCGTGCTCGGGGAGACTGAGACCCAGGAAGAGAATCGGCACCTTCCAGGCTTTCTGCATAGTCACGACGGCCCCGATCGAGCCGCCCTCGCGGATAAACGCCGGCTCCTTGCCGAAGCCCGCCTTCGCTGCGCGCTTCACGGCTTCAACATAGGGACCGTCGAACAGGCCACGGAAGGGGTGCAGCATGCCTTCCCGTTCCACCTGCACATTCGGATTCAGCTTCGCGACATATTTCTTGAGGAGCGCAAATACCTTCTCCGGTGTTTGATTCGGCACCAGGCGCATGCTGACTTTGAGTTCACCGTGTCCCGGTACCACGGTCTTCACACCGGGACCGTGGTACCCGCCGGTCAGGCCGTGAATCTCGAACGTCGGCGCCGCCCAGATCCGCCGCGTGACCTCGGCCGGATCGTGCGTGCGCAGCGTGTGAAAGCCGTAGGCGTCTTTGAAGCGTTGCACGTTGAAGCCGGACTTAAGAAAGCTGCGGAGTTCGGCTTTCGTCGGCTCGACCACATCCCTGTAGAATCCGGGAATCTTCACCTGGCCGGTTTTGGCATCAGCGCAGGCATGCGCCACATCCATCAATTCCGCCAACGGATTTCTCGCCGCGCCGCCGGTGACGCCGGAATGAGCATCTTTCGATCCGGTCCGCAACGAGAGCCGCGCTCCCAACAGGCCGCGCAGTCCGTACGGCATCGCCGGCCGCCCTTTCGCAATCCAGATCGTGTCGGAGATGATCACGGAGTCCGGCCGCGGAATCGCCGCGCGGTTCTTCAAGCCGGCGGCAAAGTGCGGGCTGCCGATTTCTTCTTCCAATTCCCAGAGAAACCGGATGTTGACCGGCACACCCTGCTCAATCGCAAATCGTGCGCCGAAGAGGGCCGACAGCGCCGGGCCCTTGTCGTCCGTCGCACCGCGGCCGCGATAGATTCCGTCTTCGTTCTTAAACGCGAACGGCGCCTGCCGCCATTCCGGTTCCTGCGCCGGTTGCACGTCGATGTGGTTATAAATGGTGACGGTCGGATGGGTCTTGCCGGTTGTCCAGCCGCCGGAGACGATGGGATAGCCGCCGGTCTCGACGATCTGCGCGTCCGCGCCGAACTCCGTCAGAATGTGCACCGCCAGTTCGGCCATGCGCCGCATCTCGGCCGCGCGCGCCGGATCCATACTGATCGACGGCACTTCCACCGCCTGACCCAGCAGCGCTTCGAACCGCGGCCGCGACTCGTCGACATAGCGGGTGAGCTGTCGGTCGTTGATCATCGTGACGTTCCTCCTGGCAACGGGAGCGGATTATAGCGGGACGCGGCGGCGAGCGGAAGCCGGACGACGACAATGGTAGAATGGCCCCGCCATGCTGCCGATACGCGCTCAGTGGCCGACGCTGGTGATTGCCGCCGTTCTCTCGCTCGCTCCCGCGTCGCTGCGCGCGGACGAGCCGATCTCCATTCAGCAGATCCTCGACGATCCGCGGGTCTACCATTTGCGGCATGTCCTGCTGCACGGCACGGTGCGCGACGTGCAGCCGCTCGATCCCTATAAGCTCCCGAACGAAACCGTCTGTTACGGCGCATACCTGTTCAAGCTGGAAGACGACACGGGGGTGTTGCCGGTGGCCGTCCTCGGCCTCTGCGGACCGCCGGTGGTGCGCGAACCGGACGTGGAGGACGGCGCGCGCGTGGAATTGGGCGCGACGATCCAGGCGCCGAGCCACGGCGGTTACTATCTCAGTTTTCAGGGAATCAAAGTGGTGACCGACCAGGACGGCCTGGTCCAGGCGGTCGCGGACCGGATTGCGCCGCTCCTGGAGTGATGCCCGTTCGCCGCCGGTCACGGCGAATCGAACGACCAGAGAATTCCCAGCAACAACAGCTGTTGGCCCGGCGTGGTCGCGATCACGCCGGCGCTGTTCTGATTGCGGGTAAAGAATCCGCCCTGCGCGCCGGTCGATTCGTCGTACCGATACTCGAGCCGCACGATCGTATTCGTCCACAGGTAGGGAAATTTATATTCGGCCGTCGTGGTCACCGCTTTCACGAACTGTTCGTTCCCCGTCCAGCGCCCGTTCCGGTCCCAATAGAATTCGGGCCGCAACGCCACGCTCCAGGGACCGGACACGTGCCAGCGCCCCTCCAGCACCCCGGCCATCGCAAAGGTCCGCGGGTTACCCGGCTGGTTGAGAATACGTTCTGTGCCGATGTCGTAGGAGAGCACCAGCGTCACCTCATCCGACGATTTCCATTCGACGATGTTGTTGCTGTAGAGACGCCAGAACTCCATCGAGGTGCTCTGCTGGTCCGGCCCGTAGTAGAGCGTGTTCGTCACCATCACCCGCGGCGACGCCTTCCAGGCCACCTGGCCGCCGTAACTGGGCTGATTGTTCGGATTGGAGAGGTGGTAGTACCCGTTGATGACGAACGCGGCGACGGTCACGTTTTCATTGATCGGATATTTGGCGTTTACGCCGAACATCATGTACGGCGAATTGTCCGCGACCCACGAACGGGTGTAGTTGAAATTGTCTTTGGCGTACAGGGACTCGTACCCGATCAGGCTGTTGAAGAGTCCGGCCGTCACGGTCAGACCGTTTCCGACCGGCGCGAGGTAGGACACGTTGGCGCGGTGAAAATGGCGCAGCGTGTCGGCGCCGTCGACTTTCGGTTCGTTCACCAGAAACGCGAAGTTATTCGAGTCGTACCCGCCCTGGATGCCGAATTCGCCTCCCCACCGCGAAGATTCCGTCGCATCCTTCCGGACATAGACCAGTCCCATGTTGGGCGTGAATTCGTTTTGCCGTTCCGTGGTCGTGCGGCTCCGCCACCGATGGTTTTCGGGAAAATTGAAGTTCGCAATGTAGCTGAGGTCCGCATACGCGCCGTAGTGCCAGTCGTTGGACGGCGGCGCCGTTGACGGATCCGGAGCAGGAGCGGTCGAGGGGGGCGCATTGATGCCTTGCGCCGACACTGACGGCACCGCCGCAACGGCGGCGAGCGCGAACCACAGGACCGATGTGGCTGTGAGCCGCACGTCTATTTGCGGAGCTCCCCGAGCACACACCACATGCGGCGCGTGCCGGATTTCTGATCGGTCACCGGCTCTCCGCTGAAGAAGCTGATCTGCCAGGCCACGATGTCGTCGGTGGGATGCGGCGTGGCGGTCCAATAAATTTCAGACTTGATGTTGGAAAAGGGATGGCCCGCCGGCAGGGACGGGTCGTGTTGGGACGGATCGATCAAGGTTTTCAACTCGTCGACACTCGGCGCGCGCCAGCTCGTGTGTCCGCCCACGTCCTTCGTGGCACAGCGGGCGACCGACCGGCTCCACACATCGTGTTCACGATCGGGCTCCTGTTCCCAGATCAACCCGGTCTGGTTGTCTTTAATGCCCGCCCCGTTCAACACCGGTGTGAACCGCGACGCGGAGGGATCCGCGGCCAACCCTGGACCGGCCAACATCGCCACGAGGAGGCACAGTCCCGCGCGTTCTCCTATGCGCATATCGTCTCCTCCGAATCTGTGACGACCTATCGTAAGAGAGTTTGCGAGGCCGCGCAAGCGGGACCGGTTACGACGAGCGGCGCCGGTGGTGGCGAAGGAGCAGCCACCCGCCCCAGACGAACGAGGCGAGCATGAGCACGATGCCGATGTTGTAGGAGAGATGGGCGAGGCGATGATCGTGCTGGAGCCAACCGAGCATGCCGAGAATATTTTCCCAGTCGTGCCCGTCCGTTTCCTTGCCCGTCACGCCGCCCAGCAGCACCAGATCCAGCGCCCGCGCGTCGTTGATGTAGGGCGCGACGTCCATGAAATTCTCCGCCGTCCACCACAAGGCGACGGAGGCGCCGAAGGGGTCGCGCGTTTTCACGAGAAACGTCACGAAGCAGACGACCGGCATGAGAATCTGGCCGAGACTGCCGCCGAGAAACATCATGAACCGGCCGAACGGCGAGAAGAACAGATGGCCGGCTTCGTGAAATGGCAGATTGATCAGGTGCAGGAACGATTCGCCGGTATCATTCGTTTCGAGCGGCGTGACGATGAACGTCCGTCCCCACCAGACCAATCCTAGAAACACGACCATCCGACCGTAGAACGCCAGCGAGTCGGTGGTCGTATCCGCTTCGATCAGCCACTCCTTCGCCAGCCTGGACCATGTTGTGACGGTGGACGGCATCGGCGAAAGTGTGCCGCCCTGGCGAGTTGCCAGCGGTCGATACTTTGCGAAGATGATTCCGCATTTCCCACACTCGGTGGCCCCGTCCGCATATTCCGCTTGGCATTTTGGACAGAGGCCCGAGGCAGCGGTGACGATCGCCATGCCTGCATGCTAGGGCTGAAGCGGAGCACGGACAAGTATTTGTTGGGAATGCGGCGGCGTCAGTGCGTCATGATGGGGAAAGGGGGAAAAATCAGGACAAACAAGACGACAGTCGCGCGCCCCAGCCACACACGGCCGGCGCCCAGCCCGGTATCCGTCTGAGGAATCGTGGGATGGGAGAAGCCCATCAGCCCGGCCATACCGACCCAGAGGATCCAGCCGGCCCAGCCGACATAGCCCAGCGTGATCAGGATAGGCAGCGCCGCGAACGCGATCGTCCGTTGCCGCTCGCCCCACAGCGCGTAGGCGACGTGCCCGCCGTCGAGCTGTCCGATCGGAATCAGATTCAAACAGGTCACGAACAGGCCGAACCACGCCGCTTCGGCGACCGGATGGAGATCCACGCTGGCGCCGGCGGGCAGATCGCCCATCGTCAGCGCCACGACTGCATCCACCAGCATCGACCGGCCGACGAGAAACGGACTGTCCGGACTCACGCCCGCCTCCGCGTGCGACCAGCGGAGACCCAGGATGAGGGCACCGAGCGCTACGACGAAGCCTGCCAGCGGACCGGAGAGGCCGATGTCGAAAAGCGCCTTGCGCTCCAGGATCGGCCCGCGGATGCGGATGATGGCGCCGAATGTGCCGACGAGCACGGGCAGGCCCGGGATGAATAGCGGCAGCGACGCCGGCACCCGGTGGATTCTAGACGCCACATAATGCGCCAGTTCATGCATGACGAGAATCGCCAGCAGCGTCAGCGCGAACGGAAGGCCGTTGACGAGTTCACCGGGCCGTTCTGTCAGCATTCTCCAGGCGCCGAGAAACGGATGGAAGCGATCGGGATGATCCTGGTAGGCCCCCGCCCAGAGCGTGGTGAAGACGGTCACGAGAAACAAACCGGCCGGCAGCAGAGAGTTGGAAAAGCCAGTGTTATCGGGCCGGCCGGATTCCGAAGTGGGGTCGTCGGTCGATGATCCGTCGTGCTGCGGTGGCTCGCGATCCATCGCGCCTCTCTACGCCGCGGCGTAAAAGGGATTGTGCGCCTGTTCTTCCCCGACTGTCGTGGCAGGACCATGCCCCGGCAACAAACGACAGTTGGACGAGAGTGCCAACACGCGTGTCTGCACCGAATCGAGGTGCGTTCGATAGAGTGTGCTGGGGTTGGACCGGCCGATCGATCCGGCAAAAAGCGTGTCGCCGACGAAACAGACCGATTGGTGCGCGTCCTCCACACGATAGCAGATGCCGCCCGGCGTATGGCCCGGCGTGACAAGACACCGGATCGTCAATCGTCCGACTCGAATGGTGTGGTGATCGCCTGGTCTAGTCAGGAGATCTCCCCGGGGCTTCCAGCCCAGCAGTTCGACATCGTCCGGCCCGAGATAGACCGGCGCCTCACGGTGATGGAGCAGGCGGTCGATGCCCTCGGCGTGATCGGCATGGCCATGCGTCAGACAAATGGCCGACAGGCGCAGCCGGTGATGAGATAGGAACGCAACCATCGCCGGCGCGTTGTACGCCGTATCGATGACGACGGCCTCTCCCGCATCGTGCACGACGTACCCTTGCACACCATAGCCGCCGATGGAACCGAACACGGTTTCGAGCCACGCCGGTGGGGGTTGTACCATCGGTTCCCATTTATCGAGCACAATCTGCGCGAGCGGCTCCGGCCGCAACCCCAGTGCCGTCGCCAGCGCGGCGACGTCCGGCCGACTGCGGGGCTGGCTGCCCCGTTCCCAATCGGCGATCGTCGTGCCCGGCAATCGGCTCGTGCGTGCGAGTTGGTCGACCGACAGCCCCTGCCCGACCCGAGCCTTCTTGATGATGTCGCAGAAGTCGTCTTCGAGGGGCATGCCGAACGCGCTCAGCTCAATCCGCCGATGATGCGGCGATAGTCTTCTTCGGGAAATGCCTTAAGCGTCGTCGAACGCACATTGCCCAGCGAACCCAGCTTGAGGCCGAACGAGGCCAGCTTATCGTTGTTCGGCAGCTCGACGACGAGCACCAGATCGTAGACGCCCATCGTCATGTAGAAGGCCTTGACCTCGCCGCCCATGTCTTTGGCGAGCTTCTTCACGCTGTCGAGACGCTTGGGCGACTCCTTCACATTTTTGATTCCGTGATCGGTCCAGTTGAGCAGCATCACAGCGGTCACCATGGCGCCCTCCTTGGTTGGACGTGGACTCGCAGTTCAGGTGTACGCGCTCATCCCTCCGGTGCGAGCGTGATTTCTTTCACCTCGCCGAAACCCGCCAGCGCCGCCGGCAGCGTCGTCCCGGATCCGACGGCGATGATCGTCAGCCGGTCCGGGTGCAGATGCTTCTTGGCCGCGGCCAGCAACTCCTCCTTCGTCAGCTTCACCACTTTCTGGCGCAGCTGTTGGAGAAAATCTTTCGGCAGCCCGTCGTACTCTAATTCGATGAGCCGGCTCACAATGGCCGACGGACTAGCGAACGAGAAGACGAACGAGTTCACGTACGCCTCTTTCGCTTCCGCCAACTCGCCGTCGGTCACCGGTTCGGTGCGAATCCGCTCGATGTTGGCCACGAACCGGCTGACCACTTCCTGCGTGGAGGTCTGCTTGGTCTCCGCCCGCATCAGCCACACGCCCTGCTCGTAGGTGCCGGCGTTCAACCGGCTCCCGACCGAATAGGCCAGGCCGCGCTTCGTCCGCACGTCGTTGAAGAGGCGGCTCCGGAACGAGCTCCCGCCGAGAATGTCGTTGACGATGGCCAGCGGGACGTAATCGGGATCCTGCTCCCGGATGGACAGGTGCCCGACGCGCAAGTGCGTTTGCGACGTCTCTTTGTTGATGAACCGCACGGCGGTTTTGCCCGCTGCAGGTTCCGCGGCGTCTGGAATGGTGAGGGTCGGCACCGTGCCCTTCGGCCAATCGCCGAACACCGCCCGGAGCGACGCCAGCATCACCTCGCGCGAGAAATCGCCGGTCACGCCGACGATCATGCCGTTGGGATGCACGGTGCGCCGGTGGAACGACACGAGATCCTCCCGCGTGATGTGCTGGATCGAGGCGATCGAGCTCTCGCGGGCGGTCGGATGATCCGCGCCGTACAGCAGCTTGACGAATTCCCGGCCGACAACCGAACCCGGACTGTCCTGGCGCCGGCGAATGCTCTCGATGGCCTGCAGCTTGGCCAGCTCCACACGTGCGGGCTCGAAGGCCGGCGCGCGGAGCAGTCCGGCGAAAATCTGCAGACCCCGCTTCAGGTCTTTGCTCAGCACGTCCAGCGACGCGGCGCCGGACTGCCGCCCGATGGCGATGCTGACGTCTCCCGCGAACTGCTCGAGTTCCTGATCCACCTGTTCCGCCGACAAACCACCACCGCCGCCGGTGCGCATCACCGAGCCGGTCAACGCGGCCAGGCCGACTTTGTCGGCCGGATCCAGCCACCCGCCGGTGCGCATGGTCGCAGTGAGCGTAATCAACGGCAGTTCATGATCCTCCAGGAGATACACGACGAGTCCGTTCTCCAGAACGATCCGCTCCGGCTCCGGCGGAGTAAACTCGACCGGCTTGAACGTCATGGTCCGCGGATCGCCGAGCGCCGCATCGCCCGCCATCGCAACCGTTGCCACACACAACAACAATACGACCGTGCTAAAAATTCCTCGCCTCATCGCGCCACCTCGCCGGTCGGAAGCGCCGCAACTTTTTTACCCCGTTCCTTCTTCACCAGTACTCCCACGGTGCGGTTCGACTTGATGAAATACTGCACCGCAACTCGCTGAATGTCCGCCGCCGTGACGGCGGCGACCCGGTCGCGCGACTGCAGCACATAGCGCCAGTCGCCGGCCACGGTCTGATACAGCGCGAGTTGCGACGCCAGCCCGCCGTTCGAACGCAACGCTCGCACCAGATCGGCGTCCAGATTGTTGATCACTTTTTCCAGTTCCCTGGCCGACACCGGCTCGGTCTTCAGCCGGTCCAATTCTTGATAGATCGCCGCCTCGACTTCCGCAGTCGTGTGCGGCGCGAGCGGTGTTGCCGTGAGGATGAACAGGTTCGGCGCGCGGACGCCCGGATAGTTCGCATCCGAGCCGACGGTCGCCGCCAGCCGTTTCTCCCGCACCAGCGTCGTGTGCAGACGCGATGTGAGGCCGTCCGACAGCACCGCTTCGATCACATCGAAGACGTCGTCGTCCGGATGGCCCAGCCCCGGCTTGTGATACCCGATGGCGAGCGAGGGCTCTGCGTCGAATTCGACTTCCACGCGCCGCTCGCCCCGCTGTTCCGGCTCCACGGTCGCCAGCGGCGGCGGAGTCGGTGCAGCGGGAATTTTGCCGAAGGTCCGCTCGATCAACTCGATCACTTCTTTAGGATTGATGTCGCCGACGAGGGCGATGACGGCGCGGTTGGGCCCGTAATACGTCTTGAAAAAGGCCTCCGTATCGGCCGGCGTCAGCGCCAGGATGTCCGATCCCCAGCCGATCGTGGGAACGGCGTACGGATGGGCGCGAAACGCGGCGGAGGTGAAGGTTTCGAACAGCAGGCCGTTCGGGCTGTCGTCGTTGCGCAGGCGCCGCTCTTCCATCACGACGCCGCGCTCCTTGTAAAATTCGCGCAACACCGGATTGGCCATGCGGTCCGATTCGATCGCCGCCCAGAGCGGCAGCCGGTTGGACGGCAGGCTGATCGTGTAGCGCGTGAGATCCTTGCCGGTCGACGCATTGAGTCCGACGCCGCCGTGACGCTGATAGAGCAGCGCCATTTCGTTGCCGACGACGAACTGCGCCGCCTGATTCTGCAGATCGGTCATGCGCGCCTGCAGCGACTCGACGGCCGCCCGATCCTCCTTCGTCGCTGCGGCGCCTTTCTTGGCGAGCTCCCGCTGGCGCTGGTCCAGCAACGTGCCGACCCGGTGCAGCTCGTCCAGGACCGGCTTTTCTTTCTGGTAATCCTTCGTCCCGACGGTGCGCGTGCCCTTGAACGCCATGTGCTCGTAAAAATGAGCGAGGCCCGTCTGCCCGACCTGTTCGTTCACACCACCCACGCCGAACGTGATGTTGATCGAGACGACCGGCGTCTGATGACGTTCGACCATCAGCACGGTCAGGCCGTTGGCCAGCTTGTGCTCGATCACACGGTCGGCCAGGCTGGACGGCCCGGCGAACGGTGAACCAGCGTCGAAACTCAGGAGGACAAACAGACACACTGCGACACGTGACGCGTGACGCGTGACGCGAGAGACATGAGTGGTCATATAAACAGCTCCATCAATTCCTCCGGTCGTTCGATGAACCATTCCGGCTTGCACGCCGCCATCTTGTCCCGATTCCCCATGCCGTAGCCGACCGCGCAGACCCGGATGCCGGCGTTGTGGCCGCCGTTGATGTCGTTGGTGCTGTCTCCGACCAGCACAGTGCGATCCTTGGCCGCGCCCAACTGCTCCATGACGTGCAGCAGCATACCGGGCTCCGGCTTCAAGCCGAATCCGTTGTCGCCACCGACGATGTACGCGAAATGTTGCGGCCCCAACCCGTCCAGAATGACGCGCGTGTATTCGATCGACTTGTTGGTGGCCACGGCCTTCGGCTTGTGGTGAAAATGCTCCAGCACGGGCGCGACGCCGGGATAAAACACCGTGCGGTCGAGGCAATGGGCGAGATAATGGCGGCGAAACACGCTCAGCGCTTCATCGAAGCCTACTCGATTGCCTTCTCCGACGGCCAGCCGCAGCAGCTTTTTGACGCCGTCCCCGACGAAGCCGAAGATTTCCTCCAGCGGCCGTTCCGGCAAACCCAGTTCGGCGAGCGTGAGGTTGACCGAGTCCGCGATGTCCCATTTGGACTCGATCAGCGTCCCGTCCAGATCAAAGATCAGGAGATCGACCGGCGTCTTCGCCATCATTTCGCCTTTCGAAGCGTCTCGCCCAATGCCGCCAACAGACCGCGCTTTTCGGCATCTGGTTCTTTCAACTCGGCTTCGCGCACGAAATTCTGCATCCGTTTGAGTCCGATGTGCGGCGGGATGACCGGTTCGACGATCCGCCAACGGCTCCGCACCGCTCTGACCCGGAAACGGACCTCCTCCGTCCGTTCCTCCGGCACGAAGGCGGCGGTTTCCAGATAGACCGCGCCGAGCACGCGGAACGTGACCGGGATCACCACCTCAAATCGATTGACGACTTCCCATTGGCGATAGTCGTCCGCCACGATGGCGTCCTGCACGATCACCACGCGGCCCCAGGCCGGCTCCTCTTTCCAGTCGATATACGGCACCAGCGTGTCGAAGGACATGGCGTCCAGCCGCGCCCCCTTCTGATCGAGCGTCACGTAACGCTTCACGACGAGCGTGGGCGAATTACTCAACGAGCCGCTTTGCGCGAAACTGAGCCCCGCAGGCACTGCGATGCCCGCAAGAAGCGCGACGGCAACGGCGCCGTGAATAAAGAACCGTTTCATGCGGTCACTTCGTGCAGTTTCATAACGTTCGTGCCGCCCGGTCGTCCGGCAACCGTGCCCGCCAACAAGACAATCCGGTCTCCGGCCGTGACAAGTCGATCGGTTTTGAGTCTCTGTTCGACCTCGACCACCTGGCTGTCCGAGTCGTGAATGTGCGCCATCAATCTCGGCTCGACACCCCAGAGCAGGGCCATCCGCCGGCGGACCGGTTCATGCGGCGTGAAGGCGACAATGGGAGCGGACGGCCGCTGCTTGGACAGCAACCGCGCCGTCGTGCCCGATTCCGTCAGCACGGCCAGGACTGTCGCTTTGGTCGTCGCGGCCGCTGTGGCGGCCGCTTCGCACATCGCTTCGGAAACGGACGGGACATGTTCCCGATCTGTGCGGCGGTAGGCGGCCTGGTCCTGCTCCGCTTCGGCCGCGCGCACGATGCGATCCATAACCTGCACGGTTTCAATGGGAAACTGGCCGCGGGCCGTCTCGCCGGACAGCATCACCGCATCGGTGTGTCCGAACACGGCATTGGCGACATCCGACGCTTCGGCCCGTGTCGGCATCGGCTGGGCAATCATCGATTCCAGCATCTGGGTCGCGGTGATCACGACGCGGCGGCGGCGATTCGACTCGGCCAGAATGCGTCTCTGCAGTATCGGCACGGTCTCCGGCCCCATTTCGACGCCGAGATCGCCGCGCGCGATCATGACGCCGTCCGCCGCGTCGAGAATCGGGCCGAGCGCGGCGACGGCTTCCGCCCGTTCGATCTTGGCGATGATCGGCTGGGTGCCGCCGCATTCCTGAACGAACGCGCGGGCCGCCCGGATGTCGTCCGGGCTGCGCACGAAGGAAAGGGCCAGATAATCCACCTGCCGGGCGACACCGAATCGAATATCGCCCCGGTCTTTGTCGGTCAGCGTCGGAGCGCTGACCGAGGTGCCCGGCAAATTCAGACCTTTGTTCGATGTGACGAGTCCGCCGATCTTCACCCGGCACTCCACGGCGCCGCCCGATACCGTCGTCGCCGTCAATTCCACGCGGCCGTCGTCGATCAGGATACGCGCGCCGGATTGCACATCGCGCGCCAGTTGCGGATAGGTCACGGGCAATTCGATCAAAGAGGACGGCGTCACGGTCTGGGCGCCGAGTTGTCCGCCCGACCGGAGCATTCCGCCGATCAACCGGACGGACTGGCCGGCGGTGAGTTCGAGGCCGCCGTCCGGAAGAGTGCCGAGCCGGATGCGCGGCCCTTGTAAATCCTGCAGAATCGCCACGGCCGTGCGCCGGCGGTCGGCGGCCGCCCGGATTGCCTCGATCGTGGCCCCGTGAAACTCCTGCGAACCATGCGAAAAATTCAAGCGCGCCACATTCATGCCCGCGTCGATGAGCCGATCCAACACGGCCGGGTCACGGCTCGCAGGCCCGATCGTGCAGACGATTTTCGCTTTGCGTATCATGTGTGGGACATGTGGCGCGTAGGCATTCTAACAAAGAGGTTTGCGCGCAGCAAAGCACGAACCGGATCGACACTGTGCGCGCGTTGACCTCCTTTGTGAGCGCATGCTACCGTCCCGCCGCTTCCGTTCACGGAACCGCCGATGCCGCTCGCCACACCAATCAATCGAACAACGCGGTGGCAGTGGAGATACACGGTGATCCTGACGGTGGCGGCCATCGGCGCGATCGGTTTCGCCGGTTCAACGATCCACGCCGCTGTCCCAGACACGCACGCCGTCGCTGAAGACGCACGGGTGCACGAATCTGTCGCACCGGCGCCGCCGAAAAAAGCCCGCGATCTTCTCGCGGCTTTGGAGCAACGGCAGGGCGTCCCGCTACCCGGTTACGTCGGAGGACGCGAGTTCAACAACCGCGAGCGGCGCTTGCCACGGGGAGCGTATCGGGAGTATGACGTGAACCCCAGGGTGCGCGGGCGCCCGCGGGATGCCGAACGAATCGTGATCGAGCAACAGTCGGGCAAGGCGTACTACACGCCGGATCATTACCGAACGTTCGTGCCGCTGAATTGACGACGGCGGGGCCGGATTCATGGCTGCGAAACATTCTCTCGAGCACCATCTCCAGTCGGCCACGGCTCCGTGGTCCTCGCTCGTGGTGATTCCCCAGGGGGCAACCGCGAAGTCGGTCATCCAGCCGCCGTCCGGCTTTGCGCTCCGAACGGTCAATGGCAAACAGTGCGGCACGCCGGCCAAACTCTTCGACGAGTTTGCGCGAGCGATGGAGTTCCCCGACTATTTTGGACGCAACTGGGATGCGCTCGAGGAATGTCTGGCGGATCTGGAGTGGCTGCCGGCCAACGGGTATGTGATTCTGATCACCGAGGCACAGGCCGTCCTGCCTGACGATGACGACGAGTACGAAACTTTTCTGGAAGTCCTCAGCGACGCCGGGGAGGCCTGGAGCAAAGGGCAGGGCGGCACCGGACGGATTGCGCCCTTTCACGTCTTGTTGGCCGTCTCACAGAAGGAGAAGGGATCGCGGAAACACTGGGGGGTTGAAGAAGTGTCGGCGCGCGAGTCGGGTCCACAGAAGCGGTCGCGCGCCCGATCCTAGATGGGATGTAAGGACAGTTCTTTCCTCGGCGAGATCTGAATCGACAACCGCCACTCCATCTGCGCCTTCTCGTAATGATGCCGGCAGATGCCGTGCGTTTCCCGCCGATCGTCGAGCGGAGCCTTTTCACCCACCAGCCCGCTCTGTCCCTCTTTCCGACACCATGAACAAATGATATGCATGCGTGCTCCCTTGGAAATAGCTGTTTGCTGCCCCTAGGTAGAGCAAGAGTCGGACCGCATCATGTCCGCGTCTGGTTCGGTACTTTCGATGGAGAACCCATTTCCCGTCTCCCCTCATTCGTAGGGGAATTCTCTCATGCACGCCGCCATTTTTTGGCACCGGTTCCGCATTCCGCCGCTCCGGCGATTGTCTTGACCCGTCCTGACCAGCGTGTTACGGTGCGCCCCCGTCATGAACACCAGCCGATCCGCGAGACTCTTCTCCGAAGCCCAACAGCTCATTCCAGGCGGGGTCAACAGCCCGGTCCGCGCCTTTCGTTCGGTCGGCGGCCAACCCCGCTTCATCGCGCGCGCCAAAGGGTCCCGCTTGTACGACGTGGACGGCAACACCTACGTGGATTACGTGCTCTCCTGGGGACCGATGATTCTCGGCCACGCGCCGGCGCCGGTGATCAGCGCCATCAGGAAGGCCGCGGGCAACGGCACCAGTTATGGCGCGCCGACGGAACTGGAAGTCGCGCTCGCCCGGATGATTCGCGAGGCATTCCCGTCTATGGAGAAGGTGCGGCTCGTCAGTTCGGGCACAGAGGCGGTGATGAGCGCCATTCGTGTGGCGCGGGGGTTTACCAAACGGGACAGCATCCTCAAATTCGAAGGCTGCTATCACGGACACAGCGACTATCTCTTGGCGAAAGCCGGATCCGGATTGGCGACACTCGGAATTCCCGATTCGCCCGGCGTGCCGGCGGATTTTGCGAAGCACACACTCACGGCGCCTTATAACGACATCGATGCCGTGAAGCAACTAATCGCCGAACACCACCATCAACTGGCCTGCATTATCTTGGAACCGATCGCCGGCAATATGGGCGTGGTTCCGCCCGCACCGGATTTTCTCTCAGCGCTGCGGCGACTCACCGCCGAGCACGACATCCTGCTGATCTTCGATGAAGTCATTTCTGGATTCCGCGTGAACTATGGCGGCGCGCAAGCGCTGTATGGCATCAAGCCGGATCTGACCGTGCTGGGAAAAATTATCGGCGGCGGGCTGCCGGTCGGCGCATACGGAGGCCGGAAGGAGATTATGGATCTCATCGCGCCATCCGGGCCGGTGTATCAGGCCGGCACGCTCTCGGGGAATCCGCTGGCCGTCACGGCGGGCATTGCCACGCTGAAGCAGCTGAGTGCGAAAGGGGTTTATAAGAAACTGGAAGAAAAATCCGCCGCGCTGGCCAAAGGGATCGGTGACGCGGCGAAGAAAGCGGGCATCCCGCTCACACAGACCCGCGTGGGATCCATGCTCACGTCATTCTTCACGTCCGGCCCGGTCAGGGATTGGAATACGGTGAGGCAGTCGGACACGAAACGGTACGGACAGTTCTTCCACAAGATGCTCGAGCAAGGCATCTATCTCGCCCCGTCGCAGTTCGAAGCCGCGTTCCTCTCGACCACCCACACCTCAGCAGACATCGAGAAAACCATCCGCGCCGCGCACGCCGCGTTCAAAACTCTCTAAAGCATCGTCGCTCGTCGTCGGTATTTCGTATCTCGCGGGATACGTGCTGGATCGGTCCGGATACAGAGCAGTTGGTGTCCCGGGATATGCTCAATATGGCAGGATGCTCAAAACGAGTTCGTTGTTAGGCCGTAACAATGAACTTCCGAGGTTTGGAAGCTGTTCAAAACGGCCGCTCGGCCAGGCCGCAGCAAGTGAGGACCCGAAGCGTACGTTTCTCGGTACGTTAAGGGTCTGAACGACGCGAGAACGCCGCCGACGGCTGTTTTCAACAGCTTCCCTATTCGTCGTCCTCGTCGTTCGCTTCGAGCGCCTCCTGCCGCTTCTGCTCCTCCATCGCGTTGTGCAGCAGCATGCGGATAAACATCGAATAGAGCGAACCTTTTTCGAGGGTTCCACCCGGCGGAATCGCGATCTTGCCTTCCTTGATCATGCGATCCATCCAGGCCTTCTGATCGGGCGCGATCAGGATTGGAACCTCGACCAATCCTACTCGACCAAACATTTCCATGATACGTGCCTCCGACAGTGTTTCGTGATCCCGAACGGCGTGATTCTCGACCGTGAAAATGACACGCGGTTTTCCTGGTTGTCAACCGGCCACCGGAAGACAACTCGCCGTGGCACGACCTGTGCGTTACCGCGCAGGCATGAACACACACATCACCACCATCGCCACTGTGCTCATCT
>OMJK01000122.1 GCA_900299325.1 Nitrospiraceae bacterium
CCATTATGGTGTGCGCATCTGTCCGGAGCCGGATTATTGGGGCGGGTTGAGCGGCTGCACGTACCAGGAAGGCATCTCGTGGGGCAAATTCGTGTCGCCGCGCGACGGCGGGCGGTTTGCCGAAGTGCTGAGCGATGCCACGGTCGTCTGGCCGCTCTTGATGATGGGGCTCCTGGAACGCAAGAAGGCCCGCGCCACATCCCGCCCATGAACCGGCGAGCTGCACACGTTGGACGTTGGGCCCTCGCCGGACTGTTGTTCCTCGGCGGCGCCGCGTGGGCGGGCGAGGCTGCCGAGACGGAGGGGCGGGCGAGGGGTCAGGCGACTGCGCCGGTCACGCTGATCGAATATTCCGACTTTACCTGCGGGTACTGCCTGAAGTTTTTCAGAGAAACCTGGCCGCGGTTACAGGCGCAGTACGTCGAGTCGGGGAAACTTCGCTTCCTGTATCGGGACTATCCGCGGGCCGATCGGGGGCCGGGGTTGGATGCGGCCGTTGCGGCCCGGTGCGGCGGCGCGCAGGGAAAATACTGGGCGATGCACGACCGCCTGTTTGCCGCAGGCGGCCGGCTGGAGAAGGCGGTCTTCATGCAGCAGGCGGCCGCTATCGGGCTCGATCAACCGGCGTTCGAGCGATGTCTGAAAGAGGGGAAGTACCTCGCGTCGATCTTCGACGACAAGCAGGAAGCGACGCGGTGGGGCTTTCGCGGGACGCCGGGATTTATTTTGATGCACACGGTCGGCGGCGCGACCGACAAGGAGCCGGCCATCGCGATTCCAGGCGCGTTTCCATTCGAGATGTTTGCGGAGGAAATCGACCGGTTGCTCGCGAGCGCTCCCAGGGAGAACAACGGTCCGCGGGCCGAATGACCGGCCGGCGGGTGCAGCACAACGTCACACGACCACACTCACGATCATTCTATAGAGGGAATTGTCATGGCTTCCACGCAGTCGTTCTGGGCCGTCGCGCATCGTGACGGCGATCCCGATTTCTGGGTCTGCATGTCCTGTCTCGAAGAGGTCTATTATCGGAAAGTGCCGATGCCGGACTGCCCGTCGTGTCACGGCGTGTCGACCTACGAAGGCTTTACCCTGGATGCTATCAAAGACTGGGGATCGGAGGCGTTGATCGCCAAGGCGTCGGCTGCCCAGCAGACCCAGGCGGTCGAGGCCGTCCCGCCTGCGGCTGAGTTCGCCCCGTCCGTCGAAGCCGTCGAGTAGCCGCTCACCGGAGACTGCCTGTTTTGTCAGGACCACGCCCCTTTCTCATCCACGGCGAATGGAAGCAGGGACCGGCCGTGGTGCGCGTCACCAATCCCTTCAACGGACAACCGGTTGCCGACGTCAGCCAGGCCGGCGAGTTTGAGGCCGAGCACGCCGTCGTTTCGACAGCTGGCGCTGCGCCGGTCATGGGCGCCTTGCCGTCCCATCAGCGGTATCGGATGCTCCAGGAGATTGCCGCCGGACTGGCTCGCCGTCGCGACGAGTTTGCCGCCACCATTACGGCGGAAGCCGGTAAACCGGTCGTCGATGCCAAGCGGGAGGTCAATCGAGCGATCCAGACCTTTATCATCGCGGCGGAAGAAGCGAAGCGCATTCCGGGCGAGGTGATTCCGCTCGACTGGACGCCGAACACGGACTCTCATCTGGGGATGCTCCGGCGGTTTCCGATCGGGCCGATCCTCGGTATCACCCCCTTCAACTTCCCGTTGAATCTCGTTGCGCATAAAGTTGCGCCGGCGCTGGCCGCCGGCAATCCCATTCTGATCAAGCCGGCGCCGCAAACGCCGCTCACGGCGCTGTTGCTGGGCGAGGTGGCGCTGGAGGCGGGCGTGCCGTCCGGCGGGTTGAACGTGGTGCCGTGCGACAACGCGCAGGCCGAACGCTTCGTCACCGATCCCCGGTTCAAGCTGTTGAGTTTCACCGGCAGCGCTGCGGTCGGATGGATGTTGAAGGCCAAGTGCGGAAAGAAAAAAGTCACGCTTGAACTGGGCGGCAATGCCGGCGTCATCGTCGAGCCGGACGCGGATTTGGAACTGGCGGCGCAGCGCTGTGCCGCCGGCGGATTCGGCTATGCCGGACAAACCTGCATTTCCGTCCAGCGGATCTTCGCGCACCAGGCGATCGCGGACCTGTTCACCACCAAGCTGCTGATGCACGTCGCCCGGCTCAGGGCCGGCGATCCGACCGATGAAACCACGACGATCGGGCCGTTGATCGACGCCACTGCCGCCCAGCGGGTGGAAGGCTGGATCGGCGAAGCCGTGGCGCAGGGCGCGACGGTGCTGTTGGGCGGCAAGCGGACCGGGTCCGTCGTCGAGGCCACGGTGCTGACCAACGTCAAACCGGAGATGAAGGTGTCGTGCCAGGAAGTCTTCGGGCCGGTCGTCACGGTGACACGGTATCGCCAGCTCGATGAGGCGGTCGCCGCGCTGAACCAGTCTGCGTACGGGCTGCAGGCGGGTGTCTTTACGCAGGACGTGAACAAGATCTTCCACGCGTTCCGGCACCTGGAAGTCGGCGCCGTGCTCGCGAACGAGATTCCGACGTTCCGCGCCGATCACATGCCGTACGGCGGCGTCAAAGATTCCGGACTGGGGCGGGAAGGCATTCGCGCGGCGATCGAAGACATGACCGAACCGCGTGTGCTGGTTTTGAATCTGAAGGACCCGACCGGCGCGTAACGAAAAAATTGCGTCGGGATATTGCGCAATCGCTGCCATTCTTGATACAACAGCGACCCTATATACCGTCGTACGGCACGCGCCACCGAGCCGTCATCACCGTTTACCGTTGAGCGAGGGAAAAGATGGTACCTACGCACATGTTTTTGACGAGAGGGGTCGGCGTGCATCGCGAGAAGCTGGCGTCTTTCGAGCAGGCCTTGCGCAGCGCCGGCGTCGCGTATTGCAATCTCGTCAGCGTGTCCTCGATTCTTCCGCCGAACTGCAAAATCATTCCCCGCAAGCGCGGTGAGAAGCTCCTGAATCCCGGCGAAATTACCCATTGCGTCATGGCGCGGTCCGAGACCAACGAGCGGAACCGCCTCGTCTCCGCCTCGATCGGACTGGCGATCCCGACCGACCGGCGGACCTACGGCTATCTGTCCGAACACCATGCGCACGGCGAGACCGACGAGGAGACGGGTGAATACACCGAGGACCTCGCGGCGCAGATGTTGGCCACGACGCTGGGCGTCGAATTCGATCCCACCGCGGCCTGGAAAGAACGGGAGCAGGTGTTCAAGATGGGCGGCAAGATCGTCCGCACCTTGAACATTACGCAATCGGCCATCGGCAAGCCCGGTAAATGGACCACGGTCGTGGCGCTGGCGGTGTTCATCCCTCTGGAGAACCTGCCGAAGCGGGCCCGCCGCTAGCCGGATTCCGGCGAGCGGGGGACGGCATGACCGGTCCTCTCTTGATCAGGACACGCGCATGACGCTTCCCGTCGGATGGGAAGGCCCGGACCGGAATTTTCTCGGCGTCGAGGAGCCCTGGTCCCATCCCGACCGTGCCGGCGTCTACGTGCTCCCGGCACCCTACGAGCACACTTCCAGTTACATTCTCGGATCGGATGAAGGTCCCTCCGCCATCATCGAAGCCTCCCATCAGGTCGAGTTTTACGACGAGCAACTGGGGTTCGAACCGTTCCGTGAGTGGGGCGGCATCGCGACCGCGTCGCCGCTGGATCTCCACGGCAGGGTCGATGGGGCCGCCGTCGACGCCATTGAAGCCTTCGTCGCCCCGCACGTCGGCACCGGCCGGTTTCTCGTCACGCTCACCGGCGAGCACACCGGCGCGCTCGGCGCTATTCGCGCCCATGCGAAACGGTATCCGAATCTCTGCGTCGTGCAGATCGATGCGCACGGCGATCTGCGCCAGGCCTATCAAGGCAATCCCTTCAGCCACGCCAGTGTCATGGCGCGGGTTGTGGACGCCGGGCTCCCGCTGGTGCAGGTGGGCATTCGCTCGATCTGTCCGGAGGAGATCGACCGGATCAAGAAGTCGGACGCCATCACCACGTTTTTTGCGGCGAACATTCTGGATCCGTCCGGCCCCTACGAAGGCAAAGGTGCGCGCTGGATTCCCGATGTCGTGGCGGCGTGCCGCGGGCCGGTGTATCTGACCTTCGACTGCGACGGGTTGGATGCGTCGATCGTCCCGGCGCTGGGCACGCCGGAGCCGGGCGGGTTGGGCTGGTACGACACCCTGAACCTCGTGACCGCGTTGGCCAACGGGCCCGGCATTCTCGGCATGGACGTGAGTGAGATTGCGCCGATCGAGGGATTCGTCGCGCCGCAATTTTCCATCGCCCGGCTGATCTACCGTATTCTAGGCCGCGTCAAGGCGGGCCGCCGCGTCCATTAGTAGAAGGCTGAAAAAGGCGAGCGTTCTTGGCTGACTCACCCCGTCACTCGTCATCCGTCACTCGTCACGGCGTTCCGCGCATCCGCATCAACAAGTTCTTCACGCAGCACGGCGTCTGCTCGCGCCGCGAAGCCGACCGGCTCGTCGAAACGGGCCGGGTCACGATCAACGGCCGTGTGGCCCGGCTCGGCGATCAGGTCGGTCCTGACGATGCCGTGGCGCGCGACGGCCAGGTCATTCCCTGGGGCGCGACGCCGGTCTACATCAAGTACCACAAGCCGGTGGGTGTGACGACGACCAGCGAGTCGCACGTGTACCGCAACATCATCGCCGAGATCGGACACGAGGAACGGATTTTCCCGATCGGGCGCCTCGATAAAGATTCGTCGGGCCTGATTCTCCTGACCAACGACGGCGACATCGTCAACGACATCCTGCGCACGGAGTTCGGGCATGAGCGCGAGTACGTCGTGGATGTGGATCGCCCCTTCGACGATGCGTTTTTGGATCGACTGTCGCAAGGAGTCGAGATTGTAGGCAGCCGGACGAAGCCCTGCCGGACCGAGCGCATGGGGCGCCAGCGGTTCCGGATCGTGCTGACGGAAGGCCGGAACCGCCAGATCCGGCGGATGTGCCAGGCCATCGGCTATCGCGTGACGGATCTGCACCGGGTCCGGATCATGCACATTACGATTGCAGGATTGAGCGTCGGCGTCTGGAAAGATTTGACGCACGAGGAGCGCACGACACTACTGCGGGCGGTGGGGCGGAAAGTAATTTAGCGAACGTCGCCGGGCATCGGCGCGGGTGACGGCGCTGCGTATGCGGTCTGCGGAGCCTGATCGGAGGCCGGTTCGTCGTTCGTTTCGGGTTCCTGCCTGCTGCGGCGTTTGCCGAGAAACAGATTGAGAAAAGCGATGAAGAAGCTGCCGCCGAGGAGCAGCAGGCTGCTGAACTGAATCGTTTTGGTCCCTTCGTCGCGCATGTCTTTTGCGACGTCGGCGACCGTGTCCAGCAACCGGTCGAGCGCGAGGCTGACCTGAATCATCTTGGGGCCCGCGTTGTCCGACGCGTGCTCTTCGGCTTTCCGCCGCAGTTTATCCCGCTCCGTGACCGAGGTGGCGTTCCACTCCTGCGTCAGCAACTGTTCGGTGGTGCTGGCGACCGAGAAATATTGGTCGAGGCTGCGCCGGACGGCTTCGATGTCTTCCGGTTCGCTGCGCCCGCTGCGGGAGACGCGCAATCCCGCGGCTGCGTACCGGTCGACGGCGTGCTGGATGCGGGCGCGCTGGGCCGGCAGCGATTCGGTGATGCGCTCATACTCTTTTTTGCTGTCCGCCTGAAGGGCCCGGATCAGCGTGTTGCGGTAGCGCATGACGTCCGCGGAGATGTGGGCCAGATCCGCCGCGCCGAGCGTGTATTCCGTGTACATGATCCGCAGGTCCTGGTCGATCTGGCTCAACGCCTGGCCGCTGTACCAGCCCAGTCCGGCGATCAGCAGGCTGATGAATACCTGGGTGCCCGTCGGCTTCGGGATCGGCATGCGATTCAACAGGCCCACGCGGTCCTCCCTTATTCCAGAATAATCCGGCGATCCACGTGCGGCGTCAGGTTCGGGTCGTTCGACACGAAGACCGTCGACCACGGTTCGTCTTTGCTGCAGAGACGCCGCAGAATGGTTTCCCGCATGGCGGGCGGCAGGTTATGGAGAATGCCGTCGAAAATCAACAGCTGCGGCCGTGCCAGAATCGCCCGGGCCAGCAGAATGCGCATGATGTGCGTGGGAGCGAGGATGCGGTCCGGCGCCCGTACGTGCGTTTTGATGCCCTGCGGCATCGCATCGACTTCCTCTTCGAGCTCGGTGAACCGGAGCGCCCACCGGATGTCGGCGTAGGGCACGTACGACCGGCCCAGCACGATGTTGTCCTCGATCGTGCCCTCGAACAGCGCGAGTTGCGAGTCGAGCATGAACCCGCGCCAGCGGTTGATGGTATCGAGGTTCAGGTGCCGGAGGTCCACGCCGTTGTACCGGATGACGCCCGCCGTCGGGGCTTCGAGGCCCGCCAGCACCCGGGCCAGCGCCGTTTTGGCCGCTGTTGTGCTGGCGTAGATGCCGATCTTTTCTCCGGGCGTAATCTCCAGATCGAAATGCTGAAAGATCGGCGGGGCGTCGCCGCGGGCCACCGTCAGGTCCTTGCAGGTCAGGCGGATGCCGTGAATCATTGGGTCGGGCAGCTGGACGGACAGCTGGGCCGACTGCTGATCTTTCGGCAGAGAGAAGAACTCGTTGAGTTCCGCCAGGGCGGTCAAAAAGTAGTAGACGTGCCCCATCTTTTTCACGACGGCGTCGAAGTTGAGCAGCAGGTTGCTCACGACGACCTCCGCGGCGACCAATTGCCCGATCGTCAGCTGGCCGATCGACAGGAGCCAGCCGGCCGTCGCCAGCACGCCGCTGTGGGCGATCGCCTGCCAGCCGACCGAGCCCAGATACTGCTGGAAGAGAATACCGAACCGCTCGCGGCGCGTTTCGACGTAGCGGTCGACCAGCTCGTCGGTCTTGCGCATCAACAGCGGCTGGCTGTCGGTCGCTTTGAAGTGCAGCAGGTTGTAGGAGATTTCCTGGATCCAGTGCAGGACCGAGTATTTGGCCTGCGACATCTCGATCGTGGTCCGGAGGCCGCCGTGGGACAGCATGAAGAAGATGACGTTGAAACCGGCCAGGAGCAGCGCGTCGAAGAGGAGAAAGTACGGATGATAAAACACGAGAATCGTCATGCCCACCGCGCCGCCGACGACGACGTTGATCAGGTCGACGAGCAGCACGGAGAGGGCGCGCTGCATCAGGACCGTTTCCATGAAATAGTTCGCAAACCGGGGCTTGAACCGCTGGAACTGGAAATGGGGGAGCTGCTGCGTCATGGCGATGGTGACCCGGGCGAACAACCGCCGCTCGAGCACCTCGACGGCATAGTATTGCAGGGCTTTGAACGCGCCGACGAACCCCAGCGCGATGACCATGATGCCGGCCAGGGTGACGATGGTGATGGGCTGAATGGCGAACGCGAACGTGTTGACCAGTTCCTGGACGGTCAGCGGGACGATCAGGGAGAACAGTCCGATGGCGAGCGAGTACGAGAAGATCAGCGCCAGCACTCGGCGTTCCAGGCGGAAGAGGAGCCCGAGATGGCCCAACATCGCCGAGAACAGATGGGGCTGCTGCTCAGGAGGGTCCTGTGCCATGCCGACCGATCCTTGCCTGGCCGTGGCGGAGCCGTTAACCCGTGCCCGCGCCGGCCATGGTCCAATCTCTCAACCCTAGCAAATTCCAGGGTGAATTGCCACGTTCTGCCGACTTAGTCGCGGGCCCGGTAATTGACCGGCACCGCGCTGGGACTGCTTTTCGCCCAGGCGCCGATCGCCCACTGATAGAGCGCCAGAGCTTTGTGGTAATCGGCTTTGGCGCGGATGACCTGGTTTTCCGAGTCGACCGTGTTCCGTTCTCTGAGATTCACGAACAGCACGCTTGTGGCGCCCAGGCCGAACCGGAACCGTTCGCCGTCCTCCAGCGTCTTGGCCAGTCGCAGCGACTGCACGGCCACTTCCACCCGCTCCTTCGCCCGCTCGATGGCCGACAAGGCATTGTCGACGTCGACGACGACCTGCTGCTCGCGGAACTTCTGTACCATCACCAGGCGGTCCGCCTGCGCCTGCGCTTCCAGCACTTCGCCGCGGCTCTTGCGCTGCAGAATGGGAACCCGCAGTTCCAGGCCGAACCGGTAGCCCAGGCCGAGGACGAATTTCTCCGGCGCCCGGGCCGGCGCCGCTTCGGCGTCGAGACTGGGAAGCAGATTATTTTTGGCCAGAGCCAGGTCGATGTTATTGATCTTCGCTTCGATGTCGATTTCCTTGATCTCCGGCCGCTCCTGCTTGGCCTGCAGCTTGTGCGCCGTGACTGTTTCGACGGTCGGCACCAGCACCTGGCCTGGAAAGTCCGGCATCCGGTCCATGGACGGCATCGTCGGGGTCCCCTGATCCCAGAGGAACATCGAGAGCTTGAACTGCTCCTGCTCCACGGTGCGCTGGGCGGCGATGGCGACTTCGCGGCGCCGCTGCACTTCCTGGTTGGCTTCGACGACATCAAGCGGGGCGATGGCGCCGGCCTTCGAACGGCCTTCGACCTGACCGAGCCGGTCCTCGGCCACTTTGAGCGCCCGGCGTTGCACGTCCAGCAGTTTGCCGGCTGCGACCCAGTCCCAGAATTGCGCTGCGCTGGCGAGGAACAGGTCCTGCCGGGTCTGCGCGATCTTGACGTCGGCGCGGGGATCGGCCAGCTCCGACCGTTGCAACTCGGCATTTTCCGGGTTCATCAGCAGGCCTTTGAGCAACGGCATCGATCCGCCGAGCAGCCACTGGCCGTTGCCATTGTTGAAGGACAAGTCGGGAATCTTGGCGGGGCCGTTAATTACTTCCCGGATACCTGCGGCGCCCTTGAATCCCCAGGGGTGACGCGCTTCGATGAGCGTGTCGTTGAATCCTTTTGTTTGCGTGCCGGCGGCGGGATTGGTGCTCGAAATGAAGCGCTCCACCTCGGTATCGTTCACCAGCACGGGCTCGAACGCGCCTAAAGCTTTGAGCATTTTCCCGCGGGCCATGGCTTTGTCGGTGCCGGCCCCTTTCAAGAGCGGATGGGAACGGTCGATCCAGGCCTGGATTTCGTCCAGGCTCAGTTGGATGGCCGGCAGCGGTTTGGACGCGGGAGGATCCGCCGGCGCGGCGGCCAGCGCAGCGGCCGGCCACCAGGCCAGCCAGGCGACAACGCACAGTCTCAACACGTTCATGATGCGACTCCTTTCGGGGTTAGGAAGACGAGTGCATGCCCGCGGCGAACTCCGTCGCGGGCCGGAAATAATCGTGTCTTACACGGGGAACACGCAGCCGGATGCGCACCGAGGCGGTTACTTCGCACCTCGTCCTGCTTTAGGCAAGATCGTGTCGATCAGGCTCGGCGGCCGATCCTGATAATCGGGGGGGAAGAGATTGAAGCGCCGCCACAGTTCGTACCAGAGCGGCACCCGGTTGAGAATGACCCAGCCCATCGCTTTCGTGCCCTGTCGCACGTGGGCCTGTTCGGGCCAGGGACGGTCTTCAAGGTCCGGCACGACCCAGAAACGGAAATTGCCCTTGCCGTCGTCCACCTGGTCGATCACTTTGATCACGCCGGTGTACGTGCCGGCCATCAGTTCGGGCCAGGCCGGAAGCGGAATCGCCGGAATGCCGTAGAAGAGAATTTTTACCTTCCGGCCGACGTTGAGCAGCGGGGCGTCCAGTCCGTCCGCCGTCATTTCGATTGCCTTGTCCATGCTCAAGGGAGAGAGGCGAACGATCTTGTCGCCCTGGCGGACGGTTTCTCCGGCGCCGGCTTCGGCCATCTTGACGACGGTGCCATCGATGGGGGCCAGAATGCGGCTGGCGATGCGCCGTTGCTCGGCATTCGATTGGCGCAAGCTTACGTCGGCCAGCTGATCGCTGGCTTTGGCGGCTTCAGCGACGGAGGCGTCGCGGGCCGCGTCGGCATCCAACAGCCGCTGGAGGACTTCGGCGTTGACCTGTTCGCGGCCGAAGCTCAAGGCCTTCATCGCCTGCTCGGCGGCTTTCAAGTTGGCCTGGGCTCCCTGAAGGTCGGCTTTGGTCGCGATGGCAGCTTGAATCGTCAGTTCCAATTCACGTTGGGACACGAGCCCCTGCTCGGCCAGTTGTTTGTGCCGGTCGACGTTGAGTTCAGCGGTGGCGACGGCGATTTTCGCGGCCTCTACTTTCTGATGCGCTTCCCGGACTTTGTTCTCGGCTTCGACGACCCGGGCTTGCGCAGAGGGTACGGCCGCTTTAACGAGGTTCTGCATTTCCTGGATGCGCTTGTCCAACTGTTCGGCGCGGGCCAGCGCCGCTTTGCGCGTCTGCTCCAGCGCCTTTTTCCGTTGTTCCAGGAACGTCAGCAACTCCGGGGACATGAAATTGGGGTCGTAGTCATCCAGTTCGAGAATCAGGTCGCCTTGTTTGACGCGCACGCCTTCGAAGACGTGCCATTTCTTGATGCGGCCGGTAATCTGCGATTCGATGTCCTGCGGCCGCTCGTACGGCGTATAGGCCGAGAGCTGGCCAGTGACGGTGATGGTTTGGGTCCAGGGGACGAAGGCTACGATCAGCAAAAACAAGAGAATGAGCTTGAGCGCAAGCTTGGAGGAAAACTTGAGGCGTTCCGGGATTTCGACGGCTTCCCAGGATTGGAGTTTGGCCGAGGTGGCCAGATCGTCAACGGAGATTTCGTCCAGCCCGGTTTCCTGGCGCACCAGCGACCGGACTTTGTTGCGGATCCCCAGATCCAGACGGGCCACAGGACTCCTTGCGCAGGACAGCCGACAGGAGGACAGATACTCCGTTTATCATAGAAGAAACGGGGCTATCCGGTCAATTTGAGGCGGGAATTCACCCGAACCGCCTGCGTGCCTTGACCCTGGATTGCGGAATCGCATAAGGTGGAGCGCACGCGCCGGAATGTGTCGGTCGAACGTAATGGGGATTAGGCAGATATGGCCAAAACGACAAGAAAATCAGCCCATAAGAAGGCGCCGCTGGTCGGGGTGTTAGGCGGCAGCAAATCCGATTTTCCGGTTCTGGAAAAGGCCGGCGCGATCCTGGACGAGTTGGACGTTCCCTACGAACTGCTGGTCGTGTCGGCGCACCGGACGCCGGACCGGCTATTCGAGTATGCCGAGAGCGCGGCGGGGCGGGGTATCGAGATCATCATTGCGGGCGCCGGCGGCGCGGCGCATCTGCCCGGCATGTTGGCAGCGAAAACCCATCTGCCGGTGATCGGGGTGCCCATTCCAACGGAAAATCTCCGCGGGCTCGATTCGCTGCTCTCCATCGTGCAAATGCCGAAAGGCATTCCTGTTGCGACGGTCGCGATTGGCGGCGCGGAAAATGCCGGCCTGCTGGCGGCGCAGATTCTCGGCGGCCGGTACGCCGGTATTGCCGATCGGGTGAAGGCCTTTCGGAAAACCCAAACCGAAGGCGTGTTGAACTCCCCTGAAGCGAAGGGCACCAGCCTGGGCAACCTCCAAGCCGATCGGACGAGCCGGTCATCGTGACAGGCGCAAGCCTCGAACCCGGGGCGGTGCTTGGTGTCTTAGGCGGCGGGCAACTGGGCGCCATGTTCGCCGGCGCGGCCCGGCGTATGGGCTATCCGGTTGCGATCTGGGATCCGGACCCGGACGCGCCGGCGCTGAAGCTGGCCGAACTGCCGCTCGTTGCGTCGTTTACCGACAAGCCTGCCTTCGAGAAGTTCTCGACATCGATCAACGCCGCGACCTACGAATGGGAAAATATTCCCGCCTCAATGGTTCAGGCGCTGGAGCATCGCGTTCCAGTCCGTCCAGCGGCGCGCATTCTCCGGATCATCCAGAACCGGCTCGAGCAGAAAAACTTTCTGGCGAGCTGCAACATTCCTGTCGCGCCTTTTCATGCGGTCACGTCATCGGATCAGTTGGCTGTTCCTCAATCCATCGGGTTTCCCGCGCTCTGCAAGACCGCCACGCTGGGCTATGACGGCAAAGGCCAGTGGCAGCTCTCGGATCAGGAGGATGTTCGCCGCACGCAGAATGAACTGGCAGGGCAGGCGCAGCACACCTGGATCGTCGAGCGGTTCCTTCCGTTTGAGAAGGAACTGTCCGTGCTGGTCGTACGCGGAGCCAACGGGGATCGCCGGCTCTATCCGGTCGTCGAGAACGTGCATGAAGGGGGCATTCTCAAGACAACCCGTGTGCCGGCGGCGATTGACGACAAGACCGCCGGGCAGGCGGCGGCGCTGGCCGGCGCAACAATCGATGCGCTCGATGGTGTCGGCGTCTTCTGCGTGGAGCTGTTTCTGATGAACGACGGCCGGCTCTTCGTTAACGAAGTGGCGCCGCGTCCGCATAACTCCGGGCACTACACACTCGATGCCTGCACGGTCTCGCAGTTCGAACAGCAGGTGCGGGCTGTCTGCGGCCTGCCGCTGGGCGACGTGAAGCTGACGAGCCCGGCTGCGATGGTGAATTTAATCGGCGAGGATTTTACGAAAGCGACGACCGATGCCGGTATCCAGACGTTTCTTCGCGATGCCGGCGCCACGCTGTACGTCTACGGCAAGAAATCCGTCCGCCCCGGCCGCAAGATGGGCCACGTGACGTTTCTGGCTGATCGTCGGGAGATTGCGGCCGAGCGCGCCACCTCTCTCATCAGTCGCCTTGCCGGCTGAAGCCGATCGATCCGGTCTTCGTCTCTATCTCTACCGGCCCCACCGCGGTCTCTGCCCCGGTGAAAAGAACGGCACCTCCGGCCGTTTGAAAATCCCGATCAGCGCCATGCCGGCGAGAAAGCCTCCAATGTGGGCGAAGAAGGCGACCCCTCCGCCCTGTGCGCCGATGCTCAGTCCGCCGCTCACGAGCTGCGTCACAAACCACATGCCCAGCACGATGCCGGCCGCGACCTGCGTGATGCCGATGCCGGGAATGAAGACGAGGACGTTCGCGCGGGGGAACAGCAGCACATAGGCCCCCAGCACGGCCGAGATCGCGCCGCTGGCGCCTACCATAGGCACCTGCGACGAAAGGTCGGTGACGGCGTGGCTTATGGCGGCCAGCACGCCGCAGAGGAGATAAAACACGACGAAGCGGGCGTGGCCCATGACGTCTTCGATGTTGTTGCCGAAGATCCAGAGGTACAGCATGTTGCCGATCAAGTGCATCCAGCCGCCGTGCAGAAACATGCTGGTGAGTAGCGTGGCCATCGGCGGGATCGCGACGGCTTCGTCCGGCAACGCGGCGTGGCCGAAGAGCAAAGAGGGGATGGCGCCGTAGTGATAGACGAACAGTTCGCCCGGCTCTTTCGGTAAGCTGGCCTGATAGAGAAACACGAGCACGCAGGCGGCGATGAACGCAATCGTCACGACCGGCGGTCGTTCGGTGGGGTTATCGTCGTGAAGCGGAATCACGAGGGACCGGCTTACGGGGTGCGGCGGCGGTCGGTCACGGGACGCGGGAGCGCGAGGTTGGAGGGGGCGGTCCCGTCCGGTCCCAGCGGAACGGAAAATCCCGCCGCGTGGGTATGGCCGCCCCCGCCGAATGACGCGGCGATGGCGCCGACGTCCGTGCCATCTTCGCGCGAGCGCATGCTGTAGTAGCGCCGGCCGTCGCGGTCGTGCCAAATCAGGCAGAACGGATAATGCGGCGAGAGACGCTCGCCGATCTGGCTGGTGAGAACGGCGCTCTGCACCGCCGGCACGACGGCGCCCTGAAATTCCATCATCACGGCCTGGGCGGCGAGTTTTCCGACCAGTTCCTGCTCGTACCGGAGGATGGCCCGCCCTTCTTCCTCGAGCTGTTTTTGCGAAAAGCGGTTCCACAATTCGAACTCGAACGGGTAAGAGGCCAGCGCGGCGTTGATCTCGCGGCTGCCGGGCAGTTGCCAGGTCCATAAATCTTTGTCTTGCACGTATTGCAGCAGCCACGGGGCGTCGCTGCCGTGCGCCCATTCCCAGCCGAGCACGGCGCCCGACTTCTGCTGATCGAAGTAGGCGTAGGGCAGGCCGGTCAGCGCCTGTTCAGCTGTGATGTGATGGTCAAGGACGAGCAGTTCCTTGGTGTCGGCGGCCAGCGTTTCCAGAATCGGCCGGGCATAGCTGAAGTCGACGATGACGACGCGCTGATCCGTCAGGCCGGCCGGCGGCGGCGTGCCGTGTTTGACGGGAAGAAAACGGGTGGCGGGAAACTGTTTCCAGATGGCCCAGGCCGCGCCGAACCCGTCGGCACATTCGGCATGGTACAGAACGGTGCTGGGCGGGCTGTGAAACCGGCGTGCGTGTGGAGAGTCGTTCATGGAGGGGCCGAGAATAACACGTCCTGTCTCACGGACTAAAGAGGATTTGTCGGCCGTTCCGGGGCCGGGACTGGGCTACAGGCGGTTCAGGTGATCGATGAGCTGCCGCAGGCGGCCGGCGCTCCGGCGGTCGAAGTTGAAGACGAGGCGGGGCAGCTCGCGCAAGGCCGGCTCGTCCAGTTCTTCGGGCAGCGGGCCCCGCAGCTCGAACCGGCCGTCGGTCAGCAGATCGCCGAACCGGTCCTGCACCTGTTCGAGTTGCGCCGGAGTAAGCGGCTGGGTCAACCGCATGGCCAGCTGTCCGCCCACGAACCGGATGGAGTGGTAGCGGCGGTAGAACCGCAGAATCTCCTCCACGGCGTCTTCGGCGGAGTTTACGATCTTGAACAGGCTCAAATCTTCGTCGTTGATCAGTTTGCGCGAGAGCAGTTGCTTCGTAATGAAGTCGGCCCAGTCGTCCCAATAGTCGCAGCCGGGCGCCTGCAGACAGACGATGGGCTGGGGATCGTTCTTACCGGTCTGGGTGAGGGTTAGGACCTCGAAGCCCTCGTCATGGGTGCCGTAGCCGCCCGGAAAGAGCGCGATGGCGTTGGCCTCTTTCTGGAACATCAGCTTGCGGGTGAAGAAATATTTGAAGGTGATGAGCTTCGGGTCGTCGGCGATGATCGGATTGGCGCCCTGCTCGAACGGCAGCATGATGTTGACGCCGAAGCTGTTCTCGCGGCCGGCTCCTTCCTGACAGGCGCGCATGATGCCGTCGGCGCCGCCGGTGATGACCATGAACCCTGCTTCCACGATCCGCCGGGCAAACTCGACGGCCAGCTGATAGTTCGGGTCGTCGACGGGCGTGCGCGCCGAGCCGAAGATGCTCACCTTCCGGCGGTCGCGGTAGCCGCGGAAGACGCCGAAGGCGTGGCGGAGTTCCTTGAAAGCCCGGTTGAAGATTTTTAAGTCCAGCAGGTCCAGATCGGCATCGTGCAGCTTGAGCAGGCCGGTCAGCAACTCTTTCGTCATCGCGGCCTGGAGGTCGTCCTCCGGGCGGTCCAATAAGGCGCCGATCTGCTGGAGGATCTCGTGCTTGGAGAGGACGGGGCGCGGGCGGCTGTGGCGTGATTTGGTCGGGCGGCTCATGGTCTGCGCAATCGGTCGTAATGAATTCGAAGGAAATTCTAGCAGCCGATTCCCGATCGGTCAAAGGACGTCGAGATTGCGGTGTGGCTTACACTTGATCGGACAGCTTGGGCGAATTCTGAAGCACCCAGGCTTTGATGCGGGACTGATCCGTCGGAGACAGGTGGGTGAACTGGATGTCCACGCCGGGGGCGGACAGAGACGGTGGGGTGCCTGTCTGCACGATCTGCTCGTAATCGTTCAGGATCGTACCCCGCACCGACAACTCCAGCTTTACGTCGGGCAGGGTGAAATCGATCAGAACTTTGGTCCCCGGCAGCAGCAACGCGGGCGATTCCACCATGGCGCCCACGTGGCTCAACTGCAGAATGGTGGCCTGGTGCGGAGCCCCCGGGCCGTGCTCGCCGATGACGCGGATTGTAGCCGGTACGCGGGTCCGGCACCGTTTCGGCGACAGAACCAGATCGCGGGCCGTCAGCACGCCGACCGGCTGATTCTGTTTGGTGACGATCAGGATCGGGGCGCCGGTGGACATCATCAGCGTCGAGGCGTCTTCCACGATGCTGTCGTACTCGATAAAATGCACGGAGCGTGTCATGATCGTATGGACTTCGACGTCGCCCGGCTCGAGTCCCTGGGCAAGCACTTTTTTGACGATGTCCGTCGGCGTCATGAGGCCGAAGCAGGTGTCCGTGTCTTTCACGAGCAGACAGGGCATGTGTTCCCGCTCCAGCAGCGCGGCCGCTTCGGTCACCGAAACATCACCGGGGATTTGTACGACGCCAGGTGTCATCATATGGGCAACCAGAGTGAGTTGGGGATGCGGTGTTTTTCGATGTTGCTCGTCGGCATTCGGCATCGCGCGGCTCGCTCCCTAGAAATTGTGACACGCACTGTGAAACCGTCGCGACGTAAGCCAAGTATAGCAGAGCGTTCCGGATGCCTTGATTCCGTGAAAAGCCTTGTCACACAACGGTTTGCCGGCATATTCTAGGTGCACAATTTGGTCGGTTTTTGAGCGAAAAAAGAACGCCCGATGAACGTGATGGATCGAGCCTTTCGTGAACGCTGTGCGGTGGTACCGGCCCATGGTCTGGGACTCTCCGTAGATGTGTATTCGCCGGACCTGTCTAGCTTGCTCGGATCGCTGCAACGGCGTCAAGTCCTGCCGGCCTACCTGGAAGTGTTTCAGGCTGCGCCGGCGGCCCTGGCCGCCGTGAAACAACGGGCCGGCGATGTGCCGCTGACGTATCATGGCGAGGGGATCTGGCTGACCCGGTCTGATGCGATCGACGATCCGGTGTTCAGCCGTGATGTGTCGGAGGTCGCCGGGCAGCTCAGGATTCTGAACAGCGCCTGGTCGAATCACGAATGCGCGACCAAACAGCTCGCCGGCTATTCGTTCGGCACGTACCTCCCTCCCTTATATACGCCGGCCGGCGCCGACGTGGTGGCAGCCAACGCACGCTATGTTCAAGCCCGGCTGGACCGGGAGGTTGTGTTACCTCATGGCGCATCGCCCCTGCTGCTCTTGGAGATGCCGCCGCTGACGTATTTTTCAGCGGGCACCATCTCGATCGCGGAATTTTTCCGTTGCGTGACCGAGCAGGCGCCCTGCGGACTGGTATTGGACATGGGCCATCTCTGGACGGTGTATCGATACGGCGGTGCGTGGAAGAGGCGGGGGCTGGCACAATTCGTCGGCGAGTTTCTCGACGCGTTTCCCCTCGAGCGCGTCATCGAGATGCATGTGGCCGGACTGGCGATTCACGAATCGGATTCAGCCGAGTCGATGCCGGATAGAAAGGGACATCGTCTGCCGGCTTGGACGGACGCGCACATGGCCCCGATTCCGCCCGTCCTATTCGACCTGCTGGACCAGGTACTCGACCATCCGCGGCTGACGGCTCTTAAGGGCCTTGCGCTGGAGGTCGACACGAAGCCCGTCGATCTGATCGTCGAAGAGTTCGCGATCTTTCAGCGCCGCTATGGCGCGGTGCTGCCTGTGCAGGGCGCGCCGGTTTCCACGGAGCGAGCCGGGCCCCAACTTCGAGTTGCCGATCTACCGATGTGCGAGCCGGCTGTACGCAACGAGGTCCAGGCCGGGTACGACCGCTACGCGCGCATCGTGTCCGGTCGTATGGACCCGGCCGGCGAGGAATGGACCGGACCCTACGCCTGCCTCGATGAACTGGACCGGTATCGGTCGGTGTATCTGCCGCACGAAATTCTGCATTGGGGCGGCGATGTGGACGCAATGTTTCCCGCCACGTGCCGGGAGTTGGCGGCGCGGGCGGTTGCCCTGTCGCGGTTTGTATCCTTCTGGTTTCACGCTCCCCGTGCGATCGCCGGCGCATACGATTTTTTCTTGATCAAGATCGAACGTTTCGTCGAGTTTGTGCACGACGTTGCGCCGGAACTGGACACCGTCGTCTCCGGCGAGGCCGAGGCACTCCGGCGGGCCTATGCAGCCGCGAACGAACCCGTTGCTTCGACCATGCAGGAGGTCCGATGAGTTTCTGGCCGACTCTGCCGCGCCCGTTGTTCGGTCTCTCGCCCATGGACGGCGTGACGGATGCCTGTTTCCGCCGCGTGATTGCCCAGCAGGGCAAGCCCGATGTCGCGTTCACGGAATTTACCCATGTGCATGACGTCTGCCGCGGGCCGGAGATTCTGCTGGAGACGCTCGTCTACAGCGAACTCGAACGGCCGATCGTCGCGCAACTCTACGGCAAGGATCCGGATCTGTTCTATCAAGCCGCCCAGGCGGCGTGCGTGCTGGGATTCGACGGCATCGATGTGAACATGGGTTGTCCGTCGAAGAACGTGGCCTCATCGGGTTCCGGGGCTGCGCTCATCCGCACGCCGGATCTGGCGCGCGCGATTCTCCAGGCCACGCGGCAGGGAATTGCCGATTGGGCCGGCGGCCAGACGCTGGAGCAGGCGGGGTTCAAGCCGGCGCGCATAGCGGCGTTCCATCGGCTGAATGATCAGCGCAGCGAGTCCGGAGAAATCAAACGGACACGGTTGCCATTGTCGATTAAAACCCGGCTGGGGTTCGACTGTGTGACGGTCGAACCGTGGATCGAGCATCTTCTCGCAGAACAGCCGGCGGCGATCTCGCTGCATGGCCGGACGCTGCAGCAGATGTATAAGGGGGCGGCGGACTGGTCGGCAATCGGACGGGCCGCAGCGCTCGTGAAGGGAACCGGAACGTTGCTGCTCGGGAACGGCGATGTGCAAAGTCTCGACGAGGCGGTCCGGCGCATTCGCGAGACCGGCGTCGACGGCGTCTTGGTGGGACGGGCCGTACTCGGCGCACCGTGGTTCTTTCGCGACAAAGAGCGGGCGCGGACAGCCATTCGGGACGGTGTGCATGCCGATGCCGGTCTGCACGAGAGCGGTCCGCCGCTCGATCGGCGGTTTGCCGTGCTGCTCGACCATGCCCGGCAGTTCGAAGCGCTCTATGGCCGGGACCAGTTCCATCGCATGCGCAAACACCTGGGGTGGTATTGCAAAGGGTTCCCGCATGCCGCGGCGTTGCGCGCGCGCCTGTTCCGCGTCTCCTCGGTGGAAGAACTGCTCGCCGTTCTCGCCGAGCACCATCTATCTTCCGCTCTATCCTCATCCGATGCCGAACCGGCTGACGACCTCTCGACGTTGGTTTCACGATGCAGCAGTTGATTCTCGCGTCGACCTCTCCCCGTCGTCGTGATTTGCTGGCCCTGTTGGGACTGTCGTTTGAAATCTGTGCCCCATCGTTTGAAGAGCAGCCGGTCGCGGGCTTGTTGCCGATTCAACAGGCGGAGCGGTTCGCGCTGGAGAAAGCCCGGTCGGTGGCGGCGCAGCAGCCCGAGCATCTCGTGCTGGGCAGCGACACTGTCATCGAACTCGACGGCCGGATGCTGGGGAAGCCGGCGGATCTGGCCGATGCCGGGGCGATGCTCGCTCAGTTGGCGGGCCGTGCCCATCGGGTGCATTCGACGGTCGCGCTCTGTTGCACGGCCCGGCGGTTCGAACGGGTGGGTGTGGAGACTGCCACGGTGTGGATGAAGTCCGGCCGGGAATTTGAGCTGGCCTCGTATCTCCGGTCCGGTGAATCGCTGGGAAAAGCCGGGGCCTATTCTATTCAGGGAGAGGGAAGCCGGCTCATCGCCAGGATCGACGGCGACTATACGGCGGTGGTCGGGCTTCCGTTGCGGCTGGTCGCGCGCCTGCTGACCGAAGCCGGACAATCCGTGCCGGTCGATCTCGACGCGGTGTATCGAGCGACGCCCTATCCCAACTGGGCGGCGTTTTCCTCCTCATTGAAATAGCTCCATCGTTCCCCTACAATGCGCCGTTCCGTTGTCCTGAGAGGGAGGGTGTCATGGGACTTGCTGCGATGACACGTCGGTCGATTGTGCCGGTCGGTGTGGTAGTGGGGATGTTGGGGTTGTCCGTCCCCGCAGTGGCGATCGACGTCAAGTTGTCTCCGGAGGAAGCACAGAAGGCGCTGGAGGCGGGCCGGATGCCGATGGACAAAGCCAACACGCCCGAAGAAGTGAAAAAAGTGCTGCAGCAGGCCTCGTTGACGACGCGCGTCGGCGCCGATCCCGAAAAAGATCTGTGCGGAGCGAGCGCGATTCTCCGGACCAAGCGGTACCGCCTGGAGGCGTTCGGACGTCAGGAGGCCATGGAGTCCAAGAAGCAGAAGAAAGATGTGCGGATGCCCGACGAGTTCATCAAAAAAGTGATCGACATGCCGAACATGGAAGTCGAAGTGCAGCTCTGCGGCGACGACGAGTATTTCGCCGAAGGCGCCCAGATTGCGTTTCAGCAGGGCAGCAAGACGGTGAAACCGGTCGACGTCAGTCCGGCCGAGCGGGGCCGCAAGAACGACGGCGGCAGCGGGCCGGCCTACCGCTCCCGGTTTACCGCGCGATTCGCCTATGAAAGCTTCGATCCGAACGCCAAAACCAAAGTAGTCGTCTTTTTCCCCGACGGCAAGATGAACGAATTCGACGCCGACTTCTCCAAGGTGAAATAGCGCCCGCCTGCGATGTAAGGCTTCGATCCCTACCACGACCTATGCCCATGCGATATACCATCGGACTCCTGATCCTTGCGCTGAGCGGATGCCAGACGGCCGGCCTCGTGACGGGCCAGCCGGCGGATCCGAGCGCGTCGATCATGACCTTGTGGGCACGGTACCAACAGTGTCAGACCGCGTCCGATTCCGTGGAATTGCTCCAGCTCGTGCAACAGTTCGACCGGCCCATCGCATCCGGCTCCGAGCCGCCGGCGTGGCTGGTTCGATGGGGCAGCCATGTGGCGAAACAGCCGCTCCGTCTGGCGGTGGATCCTCGGGCGCTCGGCGCGTCCTGCACGCTTCGGGCGGCGCAAGTGCTGAGCGAAACAGATCGTGTCGCAGATGCGCAGGCACTCTACGAGTACCTCCTTGCCAACTATTCAAGTCCCGAATGGGCGTACTATCGCCAGGAAGTCCGCGAGGGATTAGATCGTTTATCGAATGTCCATCGCGCCGTGCTTTCCCTTCGTACGACCGATTCCTTGCCTCGCTGATTCGCGTTCCTTCCTCGCGTCGTTCTTCTCCACCGCATCGCCCGGTCCATCGCCTCATTCCGTGTAAGGTTTGTTGGCTTCCTACGACCCACCGGCAGAAGGTGAGGTGGCCGATGAAGACCATGCTCTATTGGACAATCCAGCATCTCCGGCGCGCCGCGCACGACATCCGGTTCGCGTTGTCCTGCTGGTGGTTGACGCAGCAAGTGGAGTTTTTAGAGTGGCGGATGCGCCTGGAGGTGCTAATCCCGCAGACGCAGGCGGTGCCGGTTCCCGTGTTGCCGGAGCAGGGAGGTCGCTATGCCGTGCGAACGGTGTAACGGGATCGTGGTGGATGAACGGTTCCACGACCGCGTCGATGAGCAGGGCGTGTTGCGTTTGGGTGCCTGGCGGTGGGCGTCGTGGTGTGCAGTGTGCCAACACATGGTCGAGGAGCGTCCGGTTGCCGAAGCTGTTCCTGCGAGTGGTCCCGCCATGCGAACGGCATCGGCCCGACGGTTCATGATGTTCTAGCCCAAGGAGGGTTCGATGCACTGTCCAAGCTGTCGCCGAACAATGATCAGCACCAGCAGCCAGGCGATCGAAGATGCTCAGGGTGCGATGACGATCACGCGCTGGCGGTGCCGCCCCTGTCACGAGACTGCAGAGGAAATCTGGATGAGCGCCGACTATCGTGGATCCGCTCCGGCCAGGATTCGGTATGCGGTCGCGCCGCCGGTTGTCTCGTGGGTTTCGAGACGCCTGCCTGATCGGGGAGTTCAAGCCCATGCGGGCGCCTGCTGAGATCCTCCGCGATCACTGGCCTGAGTATCTGATGGAGGCGGCGGGACTCGGCCTGTTCATGGTCTCGGCTGCCCTCGTCACGACTCTCCTTGAATATCCCCATTCGCCGGTGCATGCGGCTATTCCCGATCCGGTCGTCCGCCGCATCCTCATCGGTCTCTGCATGGGACTGACGGCGATCGGCATCATCTATTCTCCGTGGGGCAAGCGATCTGGGGCGCATCTGAATCCCGCCGTAACCGCGACGTTTTTCCGGTTGGGGAAAATCGAGCGGATTGATGCGCTGTGTTATGTCGCGGCACAGTGTATGGGAGGACTGATCGGCTTGGTGTTGGCCGCTACCGTCATCGGCATGGCAATTGAGCATCCCGCAGTGAACTATGTGACGACGGTGCCGGGATCAGGAGGCGCGGCTGTGGCGTTTGTAGCGGAGTTCGCCATTTCTTTCGGGCTCATGCTGGTGGTGCTGATTGTTTCGAACACGAAGTCGCTCAATGCCTGGACCGGTCTCTTCGCCGGCGGTCTTGTCGCCACCTATATTAGTCTCGAAGCGCCGTTCTCGGGGATGAGCATGAATCCCGCACGCACCTTCGCGTCGGCACTACCGGCGAATCTCTGGACCGCCTTCTGGGTGTACCTGACTGCGCCGCTCGTCGGCATGTTGTCGGCGGCCGAGGTCTACGTGCGTGTAGCGGGCGCGCGCCGCGTCCTCTGCGCGAAACTGCATCATCACAATTCGGCGCGCTGTATTTTCCGCTGCGGTTATATGGCCTGACGCCCGCTCGTGTCACGTCTGTTGTAAGAACATTCCTCGACACTCGACTGATCTGCAGAGCGGGATGATCCCGCCGAGCTGAGAAACGACTCAGCACAATCGCTCACCATACTCACAAGGAGGATCGTTATGAGCGCGCAGAGTGTATTCAAACTTGGATTGTTGTCGATGGTCGCGGCGACCGGTTTGTTCGTTGCGGCGAACGCTTTTGCCGGCGACGCCCACACCACCTCGAAGTTCGAGGGGGTGAAGGCAAACAGCGGCACGGCCACGCACGGCCGGTCGGGGAACAACGACACGTTGACCTGGTCGGAGGATTTCAAGATTCCCGACACCCCGGCGCCGCACTGGCAGGTGGTGGACACCAAGGGCAACGTGTATCTGCTGCAGCGTCTGGCTATCAAGGGCGACAAGCAGAATCGTACGATCACGATTCCGTCCTATGTCCATGACGTGGCGAAAGTGCAGATCTGGTGCGCCTACGCCGAAGTGTTGCTCGGCGAAGCGTCCTTCCCGAAGCCGATTCAAACAGCCTCCGGCGAGCGGATGCACAACGACAGCATGGCGATGAGCCGGTAAGGGAAAGCGGTCAGCTGTCAGCGATCAGCATTCAGCTTCCGACGAAGACTGAGTCTGACCGCTGATGGCTGAAAGCTGACAGCTGATAGCTCAGGCCCAGGAGAACGACAATGATTCGATCAATGATGTTGGCAGCGATGACAATGGTATTGGTGGTTGGTGTCGCCAATGCGCAACTGATCGAGAAGACTGCGCTGACGTTGGACGGCGCGAAGAAGATTGCGGCAGCAGCCGAGGCGAAGGCCAAGGCCGAGGGCGCACGAGTCGTGATCGCGGTCGTCGATGACAGTGGCAACCTCCTACTGCTGGAACGGCTCGACGATACCCAAGTCGCCAGTGTGAATGTGGGCATCGACAAAGCACGCACGGCGGCAATTTATCGCCGACCCAGCAAGGTATTCGAGGACCAGGTGAAGAACGGCCGGGTGTCGGCCCTCGCACTCCACGGCGCCGTGGCGTTGCAAGGCGGCGTCCCGATCACCGTGAACGGAAAAGTGATCGGTGCGATCGGCGTGAGCGGAGAAACCCCTCAGCAGGATGAGGACATTGCCGTGGCTGGAGCTGCAGTCGCGGCGTCGTTTGCGAAACAGTAGCCATCAGTCTTCAGCCGTCAGCTGTCGTGCCATAAAGATGAAAGCTGATTGCTGAACGCTGATCGCCCAATCAGAGGAAAGGAGAAGCATCATGAAACAGATCCTCTCAACAATCAGCATGGTCACACTGTTGCTCGCTTCCACAAGTTACGCCGGTTCCGTCTCGGACAAACAAGGGCTCACGCTCGACGGAGCGAAGAAAGTCATCGCCGCCACCGTGGCGGAAGCCAAGCGCGTCAATGCACCAGGCGGGTCCATTGCCGTGGTGGATGATGGCGGAAACCTATTGGCACTCGAACGGCTAGATGGCTCCTTCGCCGCCAGCGCGAACATCTCCATCGGCAAGGCGCGAACGTCGGCCCTGTTCAAAAAGCCGACAAAAGTCTTCGAAGATGTCATCAAAGGCGGGCGCACGTCGATGGTGACGCTCGGTGGTGACCTCCAGAACTTCACGCCCTTGCAAGGCGGGATTCCGCTGGAATGGGAAGGGAAGGTTGTCGGGGCGATCGGTGTCAGCGGGGCGGCCAGTGCGCAGCAGGATGAAGAACTCGCTATTGTCGGGGCAAAGGCATTGGACAGCATGGAAATGGCGGGGATGGTGAACGGCCATAGTCCGCTCCCGGTGACGTACATCGAGAACCAGAAAGTCGCAGCCTCGTTTGCGAAAGGGGCGGTGCTCGTCGGCGAAGATGAAAACATGATGCACGCCTCGCATAATTATATGGTGCATGCGAGCCACCGGGACAAGCCGGGCGTGGTCGAGATTCACGAATTCGACACGGACATTGTCTATGTCTTGAAAGGTTCTGCTCAATTGATTACAGGAGGCACACCGGTCGGGACAAAGACGATTGCGCCGCATGAGTTTCGCGCACCGACGGTCACCGGCGGTGAAACGCGCACGCTCGTGCCGGGCGATGTCGTCATCATTCCGAATGGCGTGCCGCACTGGTTTAAAGAGGTCGAGGCCCCCTTCGACTACTACGTCGTCAAGGTAAGGTAATGAAGAGTTGGGGAGTGCTGGTCACAGCGGCTCTGGTGCTGGTTGCACATCCAACCTATGCCCAAGTTACCGGCGATGCGCCGGGGGTGCGGCCGGATGCGATCGTCGATCTGAAGACCGATGAAGGGATCACGCTCATCAAAGGGCAGTGGCGGTACAGCAACGCCAAGGTCGTCGACGTCGATCACCATGGTCCCGGTGTTGATCTCGCTCCGTCTGGGCCTCCCAATCGCACGCAGGACATCGATCTTCATGCCGGAGCGGCGGACTTCGACGACTCGAAGTGGGAGCAGCTCAAGCCGGTTCAGTTGGAAGAACGACGTTCCACGGGGCGTCTTTGCTTCAACTGGTATCGAATCACCGTCACGATTCCTGAAAAGATCGGCTCATTCGATCCGGCCGGCTCGACCGTCGTCTTCGAAATCGTCATTGACGACTATGCGGAGGTCTGGGTCGACGGAAAATTGCCGTTGGTGTTGGGCCAGCCTGGCGGGCAGCTGATCAAGGGCTTCAATGCGCCGAATCGCGTTGTCCTCACCAAGAACGCGAAACCAGGAAAGAAGATTCAGCTCGCGGTCTTCGGCATCAACGGGCCGCTCTCGAATCCACCCGGCAACTTCATTTGGGTCCGCTCGGCCACGCTTGATTTTTACAAGAGCACTCGGATCGGCCCCACACAATTTGTGAAAACCGAGATCGTCAAAACCGATCCGGCTCTCGATGAACTTGTCACGCCAGGTACACAGCTTGAAAAACTCGCTGGTGGCTTTCTCTTCACCGAGGGACCGGTGTGGGTCCCGGCCACCGCCAACAGTCCGGGGTATCTCCTCTTCAGCGACCCCAACGCCAATACCATCTATCGTTGGTCACCCGAAGGGCAGGTCTCCGTCTTTCGCACGAAGAGCGGCTACAGCGGATTCAACGTCGGCGAGTATCATCAGCCGGGGTCCAACGGCCTGACCCTCGACGCCAAAGGCCGGCTGACGATCAATCAGCATGGCAACCGTCGCGTGATTCGTGTCGAACCCCGAGGCAACATTACCGTGCTGGCGGATCGTTATGACGGCCAGCGCCTCAACAGCCCCAACGATCTCGTCTACCGCTCCGATGGTGCGCTCTATTTCACCGATCCGCCGTTCGGTCTGCCGAACGTGTTCGATGATCCACGCAAGGAGCTGCCGTACAGCGGCGTCTATTGCGTGAAGGACGGGCAGGTCAAGCTCGTCAGCACCGATCTGGATGCGCCGAACGGAATCGCGCTCTCGCCGGATGAGAAGGCGCTCTATGTGAATAACTGGAACGATACGAAGAAGGTCATCCTCCGCTATGACGTGAATGCCGACTGCACGCTATCCAACGGCACACTCTTTTTCGATATGACGCATGCGCCTGGTGAAGACGCACTTGACGGCCTTAAAGTCGATCGCAAAGGGAACGTCTATTCGACGGGCCCAGGTGGGTTGTGGATTGTGTCTCCGGAAGGGAAGCAGCTTGGATTGATCAAGGGCACCGAAGATCCGCACAACATGGCCTCGGGCGACGACGACGGCAAGACGCTCTACATCACGGCGCTGACTGGCATTTATCGGATCAAGATGAACATTGGGGGCGTGCGGCCCTCTTCTTAGTGTTCCTTGACCGCCAACATCGTCAATCCGGGAATCTTCAGTGCCTGCATGGCTTCGACAATGGCATCGAGCGCTGCCGGCCTTGAAAATCCTTTGCGCCAGGCCAAGCCGATTTGCCGTTCAGGAACCGGATCGTGAAATGGAATGGTCGCCAGGCGCTTGTGCTGGTGTTTGGGAGACAGTGCGCTGCAGGGCAGGACGGTAATGCCGAGACCGGAAGCAACCATCTGCCGGATAGTTTCGAGCGAGTTGCCCTGCACCCCTTCCCGGTCGGATTGGCTGATGTCGGGGCACTGCTCCAGCACGTGCCGCCGAAAACAATGGCCGGCATGGGGCAAGATCACTTTCTCGCGGCCGAGATCGTCGGTGTCGACGCGCTTCTTTTTCGACCACGGGTGGGTAATCGGGACGACGGCTTTGAATGGCTCGTCATAGAGCGGCCTCGTCAGCACGCCGGATTCTTCATGGGGGAGGGCGATGACGATGGCGTCCAGTTTTCCGTGCAGCAGCATCCGGTTCAGATTCGCGGTCAGATTCTCTTCGATCTCCAACGGCATCGCCGGCGCCCGTTTATGCAGGAGCGGGATGAGGTCGGGCAGGATGTAGGGGCCGACGGTGGCGATCACGCCCAGCTTGAGCGGCCCGGCGAGCTGGTCTTTGCCCCGGGCCACAATCAGATTGATCTGCTCCACCTCCTCCAGTACGCGCTGCGCCTGCCGGACCACCTGCTCGCCGAGCGGTGTGAGCGTAATCTGGTTTTTCCGCCGCTCGAAGAGCGTCGCGCCTAAGTGCGCTTCCAGTTTTTGAATGGCCAGGCTCAACGCGGGTTGCGTGACGAAACAGCGGTCTGCCGCGCGGCCGAAATGGCGTTCCTGCGCAACCGTCACGATGTACCGCAATTCCGTCAGCGTCATGGGGCGTTTCTCCTATTCGATAAGTACTATAAATCGAATAGATTAGAATTATCAATTTGACTAATTGATCGGGTCCGGGTAGGTTTGCTCCAGGTTATTTAACGAAAGGAGCAACGCCATGAACATCGTCGTCGCAATCGCAGGGACCATCGCGGTGGGACTCTCGGCCATCGGTCTCAACGGATGGGTACAGCCGGCGTTCGGCGCATCGGGCGCGAACCAGGCCAGGGGCTACCAACTGCCGCAACTCCAGGGACTTGAGGACCCGAACACCTTTGTGCCGGCGGATAATCCGCTCACCGCGCAGAAAGTCGAGTTGGGACGGCTTCTGTTCTTCGATAAACGCCTGTCGAAGAACAATACCATTGCCTGCGCCAGTTGCCATCTGCCCGGAAAGGGATTCACTGATGGAAAGCCGGTGTCCACCGGCATCCACAATCTGAAAGGGGGCCGCAGCGCGCCGGCTTCGCTGAACCGCGTGTTCAGCAAGGCCCAGTTCTGGGACGGCCGGGCGGACACCCTTGAAGTGCAGTCCATCGGCCCCTTCGTGAGCCCGGTCGAGCATGGATTCGTCACGCATGACGAGATGGTTGCGAAGATGCGAAAAATTGCGGGCTATCGGACCCTGTTCAAGCAGGTGTTCGGCCGCGAGATCGTCATCGAAGACGTGGGCAACGCCATCGCCAGCTTTCAGCGGACGATTCTCTCCGGCAACAGCGCCATGGACCGGTTCGATGTGGGCGGCGAGGCCGCTGCGCTGACCGAGTCGGCGCAGCGCGGGCTGGAATTGTTCAGGGGGAAGGCCCGCTGCACGCGGTGCCACTCGGGGTTCAACTTCACCGACGAGAAGTTTCACAACCTCGGCATCGGATGGGACACCAACACGGTCGACTTGGGCCGCTACATGGTGACGAAGAATCCCGAGGACATCGGCGCGTTCAAAACGCCGACGTTGCGGGAGATCGCGCGCACGGCGCCGTACATGCACGACGGGCGGTTCAAGACGCTGGAGGAGGTCGTGGCGTTTTACAACCGGGGCGGTATCAAGAATCCGCACCAGGACAACACGATCATCCCGTTGGAACTCACCGACCAGGAACAGCAGGACGTGGTGGCGTTGCTCCGCTCGCTCAACGGCGAAGGCTGGCAGCACGTCACGGCGCCAAAGTCGTTTCCCAAGTAAGGGGTCGGGTTGTAAGGATCGGGAGCCCTCTCTGACTACCGTCAGGGAGGGCTCCGCCATGTTGGGTGTCCGTTGGTTTGTCTTTGCTGTCGCCACGGTCGCGTCGTGTCTTGTGTTTGCCGACAGGGCCTTGTCAGGACAGGCTTCGTCGGCCGTCCGGGCTGAGATTATCCGCCTCGATCCGCGCATCGACCGACTCGTTCCCAAAGATGCCACGCTCGAAAAAATCGCCGATGGGTTTACGTGGGTTGAAGGCCCGGTGTGGAGTAAGCAGGGCGGCTATCTCCTCTTTTCCGATATTCCCGCAAATGCCGTGTATCAATGGAAACCAGGCGAAGAGACCACAGTTTTTCTGAAGAACAGCGGGTACAGCGGCGCCACACCGTTTGGCGGCAAGGAGCCGGGGTCGAACGGGCTCACCTTCGATGCCGACGGACACCTTGTCCTCTGCCGGCATGGCGATCGGCAAATCGGACGTCTCGACAGCGACGGCGTTATCCGTGTGGTCGCCGACCGCTACGATGGGTACAGAATCAACAGCCCGAACGATCTCGTGTTCACATCCAACGGCGATCTGTATTTCACCGATCCGCCGTTCGGGCTTCCCAACGTGTTCGACGATCCGCAGAAGGCTCCAGTGCAGGGCGTGTACCGGGTTGGGAAAGACGGTACGGTCACGCGCCTGATTGCCGACATCAAGGCCCCGAACGGCATCGCCTTTTCCCCTGACGAAAAGACGCTGTATGTGTCCGATGTCGATCCGAAACGTGCCGCCTGGCTGGCGTATGACGTCAAAGCCGACGGGACGGTGGCCAATGGCCGGGTGTTCTTCGATGCCACGCGCTGGCGCAAAGATCCCTTCTTCGGGCCTGACGGGTTCAAGGTCGATCAGCAGGGCAATCTGTTCGGAGCGCGTCCAGGCGGCATCAGCATCATTGCGCCGGACGGGACGCTGCTCGGCGCCATCGAAACCGGTCAACCGACGTCCAACGTGGCCTGGGGCGAGGATGGCCGGACCCTGTTCGTAACAGGCGGGAGTGCTGTGTACCGGATCAGGCTTACGACGACAGGTGCCGGCTACTAAGCGGCTCGCGGCTACTGCGTGCCCGGGACCGATTTGCGGTTGGCCGTGCCCTGCAGATCCATGTCGAACATAACCGGGCCATTCGTATTTTTCGGATCGAGCCGGACCGGCATGCGGTCGACCATCAGCTTCACCAGCGGCACAGCGGCGATGAACGGCGCCTTTTCGGAAGGATTGGAATAGAGTGCGATGCGGATATGATGCGGCCGGTTGGCCGGCGTCACCTGCGGAATGAGGTCTTTCGCGATGAATCCGACGAGCAACCCGCTGCCGTCGGCCAGCTTGTGGATCTCGTACGCGTTGGCGGTCGACGGAGCCCGTTCCAGTCCGAGATCGGGGCTCTGCGTGACCAAGGCCATGCCCAGCTGCTGCGGGGCGATGAATCCGTAGCTGCCCGTGGGGGCCGACGAGAATCGTGCACTGGCTGTAGATAATTCCGTCACACCGTTCTTTGTCCGGAGCTGTTTTCGCAAATCCTGCTCACTGCCGGCCGATTCGATCGCCACGGCCGTCGGCGCGGATTTCTGAACGGGCAAGACTTCCGTTTTGCCGCCCGGGGCCGCCTGCAGTGCAAGGGGACCGGTGAGCAGGGCAAGGCCGGCGATAGCGAGGCCGACCGCCCGTCCGAAGAGATAGCCTGTCGCTGAACGTGTCATGCGCGCTCCATCTGTTCCTGTGTCGAGGCGGTCTGCAGCAGCTTCCATCGTTCCCACAGCGAGGGGTTCGGTTCCGTGCGGTCCGGGTTCGCCAGGTCCACCTGAATAGTGTAGAGCGGCGAAGCCCCGTGTTTCTGTTGGGAGACCGGATACCAACATTCGTACAGCAGGCCCCACCGGTCCCGATAGCGCAGGCGGAGGTAGCCGTTGCTCATCGGTTTGGTGCGGATCGGCGCCTCGGGCCCCAGCACAATGGCGATCGTTTGTTTCGGGGTTCGCGAGTTGCGCGGATAGATATGATTGACCGCAAAGCTGCCATCCCAGCCGCCCAGTTGCAGGAGGCAATCGTAGGCCACGCCGCCGCCGATATTGTCCAATTCGGGGGCGAGGGTCAACGTGTCGCCCGACGTCATGGCCGACAGATTGGTCACGCGGAGAGACGGCTGCTGGGCGCGAAAGTCGCTCTGCGTGCGGGCTTCAAACCGATACAACAGCACCAGGCCGGCCACGCCGGCCAGGAGTAACGCCGAGAGTTCAAGCCAGATTGACCAATCCATAGATCCGGTGCCCGTGCGATTGAGTGACGATCCGAAACGGGGAGAGGCTACGGCCTCGCGCACGAAGAGTCAACTGGCAATGAGGGGACGCGGGGCGGGGTTACGGTGTCTGCGGCGGGGCCTCGGTTTTCTGCTCGCGTTTTTCGCGCTCGACCCGGCACTCGCCGTCACTGCAGGTTTTCAGTTGCTCGTCCCGCCGGTCTTCGCAAGTGGTCTTGTCGTCCACGCTGATCGCGCTATCCAGGCAGGACTTCAGCGCCTCTTCGGCGCTCCGGAAACAGTCCGAGCAGGGCGATCCGGCATAGGCCAGCGCAGCCAGCAATAACAAGCAGGGGAGCGCAAGAATCAGGCGAATCGTCATGCGTATCTCCGTGTCGGGGTTCATACCGGCGCCAGTGTGAAATGAGGGATGTGCGAAAGTCAACGCCGGTCGTCAGGACCCACAGCATTTGAAAACTCGAAAACTCGTGAACTCAAAAACGACAATCGGGGTACCGCTTCATAGCGATACCCCGATTGGAGCGATGCGAGAGGACTACTCTTCGATGCTGACGATCGGGCAGTTCACCACCACGCCGATTGGACCCCAGGACATTCCGCCCGGGCCGGTGATTTGACCGGCATAGGCTTTCTTCTCGACGTCGTGAAAGTCCGTCAGTTGGACGTTCGTCGAAGCATGCATCGGCACCTGCGCCCAGACCGTCGCATGAACGTCCCACATCGGGCTGTAGGCCAACGCGCGGGGACCGTACGGGATCTCCTGCACGATGTTCAGCGGATCGCCTTCCCCCATGAGCGCGGAGCTGAGGCCTTGCCGCTGCGGATTGCCTTTTCCGGTCGGGCCGTTCACGACCGGCGCCAAGCCGGTCAAGCCGGAGCCGGGGCCGTTCGAACCCTTGTTCGGCAGCGCCTTCAAGTTCGGCGTGTAGTTCGCGGCTTCGAGCGCGGCCACCGCCGGATCGGAGGCATTGAACGAAGTGTAATGCACGCGGCGGCCTTCGTAGAAGCCATCCGTCATCTTAAAGGTTGCGGTGCGCTTCTGCAGATCGATGCGGACCAGGCGGTCGTGTGTGCCGCTGTTGTTCTTGATCTGCGGCGCGTTCAACACGATGCCGTTCGGCAATTGGATCAACGGCGTGTAGAGCGCTTCGCCAATGGCGCCCGGCTTCGCTTCCTTCGGGGGGAAGCCGGTCTCGCTCGGGACCACCACGCGATCCGGCGCAAAATCGACGCTGCCGAGGAAGATGACTTTGCCGTTCACCATGCCGACGGTCTGCACGGCCAGCGTGCCTTTGCCGTTCGCCATCTTCGGGCTGTAGTGCACACCGCGCGATTCGGCATCGGCCTTGTCCGACGATTCCGTCACCACGTACCACACGGTCTCACCGCTGCGTTGCCCTTCGAAAATCGGCAGCGTGACTTCCGTATAGTCCGCATTCTCAACGGCGCTCTTCAGCAAGAGCCGGTGGCCCTGCTGCTTCGTCGCCATCGCGTTGACCTAGCCCCCTTAAACGGGTCCAGATCCTATGTTAGGGTCGGGCCGAAAGGAGGGTCGCATGCCACGGTTGCGTCACACCGTTGAACAGATTCTC
>OMJK01000123.1 GCA_900299325.1 Nitrospiraceae bacterium
CGACACGCTCTATGGCATCGACTAATCAACGCGTTGAGATCAGCCCCGCCCCGGAAACGCTGCCGCCGGTCGAGCCCTGCACGCTGGTGATCTTCGGCGGATCAGGCGACCTGGCCCGGCGCCGGTTGATCCCTGCCGTGTACAACCTCCTGCTCGATGGATTGCTGCCGTCCAACTACGTCGTCATCGGTCTGGGCCGGAAGCCGATGAGCGACGAAGAATTTCGCGCCGCCGTTCGGGACGGCGTGATGAAACACTCGCGGCAGGCGCTGATCGAAGATACCTGGAACACGTTTTCCCGGCATCTGTTTTATCTGGCCGGCGAAAACGACGACCCGCAGACCTACGCGCGACTCAAAGCCCGCGCCGAGGAGCTCGAAAAGACGTTCCACCTGCCCGGCAACCGGATTTTTTATCTCAGCATTCCACCCAGTTCATTCACACCGGTGTGCGAAGGCCTGTCGAATTCCGGGCTCGCGTCCAAACCGGCTACCCGGGCTCCTTACGGCCGTATCATCGTCGAAAAGCCGGTCGGCCGGGATCTGCAAACGGCGCAGGCCATCAATGCCGTCACCGGCCGCGTGTTCGACGAATCGCAGATCTTCCGGATCGACCATTACCTGGGCAAGGAAACTGTCCAGAACCTCATGGTCGTCCGGTTCGCCAACAGCATCTTCGAGCCGATCTGGAACCACAAGTACATCGATCACGTCCAGATCACGGTGAGCGAAGCGGAAGGCGTCGGCACCCGCGCGACCTACTACGAAGAAGCCGGCGCGCTGCGCGACATGGTGCAGAACCATCTGCTCCAGCTCCTCTGTCTCGTGGCGATGGAACCGCCGTATTCCCTGGACCCCGACGTCGTCCGCAATGCCAAGATGGAAGTCCTCCGCTGCCTGCGGCCGATCGCGGGTAAAGACGTCGAAACCTACACCGTGCGCGCGCAGTACACCGAAGGCGCCGTACACGGGTCGCCGGTCCCCGGGTATCGCCGCGAGAAGGGCGTCAATCCGAACTCCACAACCGAAACCTACGTCGCCGTGAAGTGCTTCGTCGAAAATTGGCGGTGGTCCGGCGTGCCGTTCTACCTGCGCACCGGTAAAGCGCTGCCGCTGCGGGCCAGCGAAGTCGCCGTCCAATTCAAAGAAATCCCGCAGATCCTGTTCAACGCCAACAGCCAGCAGCCACAGGCGCCGAACGTGCTGACGTTGCGGATTCAACCGGAGGAAGGACTCTCGCTGCGCATCGTGTCGCGCGTGCCCGGCACCCGCGCGCAAACGCATCCCGTGGAGATGCATTTCAAATACGGCGAAGTGTTCGGCCGCCCGTCGCCGGAAGCCTACGAACGGCTCCTGCTGGACGTCATGGCCGGCGACGCCTCGCGGTTCATGCGACGCGACGCCGTGGAAGCTTCCTGGGCGTGGATCACGCAGATTCTGGACGGCTGGGACCACCTCGGCCAGCGATGGCTCCCGGAATATCAGGCCGGCAGCTGGGGTCCGGTCGAGGCAGACCGGCTCATTCAGAACGACGGACGGGCCTGGCGCGTGCTCTAGTCCGCCTCCGCCGTCAACTGCAGTTCTTTCAGTATCGCGTCCCGCGTGCCCAGGCCTCCGATGAATCGCTCAAACAGGCCATCCCGATAGAGCGCCAGCGCCGGCAGCGACGCGACCTCCAGTTCGGCGGGGATTTGGAAATTTTCCTCGACGTTCATCGTCACGACTCGCACACGTCCGTCCACATCGGCCTGCAACTGCTCCAACTCGGCCGTCAACGCGCGGCAATGCCCGCACCCGGGCTTCCAGAATTCAACCAGCACCGGCGTCGGAGCCGATGCCACAACCCGATCGAAGTCTGCGTCGGTCACTGCGGGCAATCGTCCCATGGCCCGTTCGCCTTCAACCCGCCAACACATGGCTGATCGCATCGCGATAGACAAGTTCCGCCAGCACCCGATATCCGGCCGTGCTGAGATGCAACCCGTCGTTTGAATACCGGTCCGCTAACTGCCGGCTGTCCGGGTCGGCGGTCGCGCCGAACAGATCGACCCAGGCGAGCGACTTAGCCAGGGCATATTCCTGAATCAGCCCGTTGAGTTGGGCACGGCGCGCCAGATGGTCGGCGATCCAGGCCTCTGCGTCCGGATTGCCTCCACTGTCCTCAACCCGGATGGATGGGACCGTCACCGGCACCGGCACGCCGCCGGCGGCCAGCGTCTGTTCGTACAACTTCACGAGGTTGTGCATGATGGCATCCGGCCGGGCATTCCACCCGAGATCGTTGGTCCCGCCGAGAATGACGACGATACGGGGACGGTGCACCAACACATCCCGCCGGAACCGCAACAGCATTTCGCCCGTGACTTCCCCGCACACCCCGCTGGTCAAAACCTCGCCCGCAGATCCGATGAACTCCTGGACCCAGGCACCGTACGGCGTCGCATGTCCGCTCGGATTTTCCCGGGTCGGCGCTTGAAAGCCGGCGGTCAAACTGTCTCCGAAGCAGATAATGCGCATTGGACCCGGCCTGGTCGGATTCACAGCCACATCGGCACCACACACCTCTACGAATACACGGTGCTGACCGTGCGATTCTACTGTTCAGCCGCCGCCAGAACAAGCGAACGCCGCCACAACATGGAGCCGAACGGCTCCGTCGATATTGGCGATTTTCTTGACGATTCGTGTCTCTACGGGTAGGTCTTACCCTTATATGGACAATCTCAAATCCGCCCAGGACATGATGGCGGCGGCCGTCGCTGCCAACAAGGAAACCGAAGATCCTGAGTTGGCCTCAGTCAAGCAGGTCCTGAAACTCCTCGACAAGGCGGCCAGAAACGCCCGGACGTTCGGACAACCGAACCCGGTCGCCCAACGATTTTTCCAGCAATTTTATGAAGTGCTGACCGGCCATCTCCTGGCCTACTCCTCGATCTCGCTCCTGGTCCAGCGATCCGAACTGTTCTTCAAAGATGCGGTCGTGTACGGAGACACCGCCGACACGTCGACGGAAAATCTCGCCTTCCGGCTGTACGCAGACGGCGTGCGGGAACTGACGCTTCGCGAAGGACTGTCCGAGGAGGACGTGGCGTTTTTCCTGGACGTCTTATGGACCGGCACCGAAGTGACCGCCAATCACGACGACGACATCGTCACCCGGCTGTGGGACAAGGCGCTTCCGACCGTCACCATCGTCACCGCCGACGATGTGATGAGTATGGCCGAGACGGACGCCGCGCTGAGCCCGCAAGAAAACACCACGCTCAATGCGCCGCCGGCGTCACTGCACGGGATCATGGAGCAGGAACAATCGAGACCGGTCGACGACGCCTCCCGCCCGGCCAGCCACGCCAGCCGCTTTCAATCGGGCGGCACCGGGTACGACGTGTCCGTGCAGGAACTGGCGACATTGGCCGACGAACTCCGCCTCGAATCGTCGCGCGACAACATCGGCTATATTCTCGACATCCTCACGGCCATTCTGGAATCCGAACAATCCCCCCAGCTCATCGGAAAATTATTCGACATTTACGAAGGCGTCGTCGAATCGCTCATGCGCCAGGGCCAGTGGGTGATGCTCGAGCACGTCCTGTGCCTGCTCTTCGAGACCGAAGCCGTTCGCCCCGATCTGGCCGACGAACAGAAGCAGCGCCTGCGGGCGCTGTTCGAGAAACTCGGCACAACCGAGCGGATTCATTTGATCGAACAGTACCTCACCAAAACCGCCGCCCCGAACACCGAAGGACTGGGCACGGTGCTGCTCATGATGCCTCCGAGCAGTGTCCCGGCCTTGGGGACGCTCCTGAGTAACCTGGAGAACCCCGCCCATCAGACCATCGTGGCTGATGCCCTCACGGTCCTCGCTAAAGAACATCCGGATCCGCTGCTCAAATCGCTCACCGACCGGCGGCCGGCCTATGTCAGACAGCTGCTCACCATCGTCGGCAAATGGCGCAACCCGCATCACGCCGAGGCGGTGGAAAAGATCGTCCGCTATCCTGACCCTGTCATCCGCCGGGAGGTCATCCGCACACTGGGCCTGCTCAAACCGAATGGAAACGGCAGCAAGTTGATTGCGCTCCTGAGCGACAGCGATGAAGGCGTTCGCCTGGCCAGCCTGAAACTGCTGGTCACGGGGAACTATTCGGCGCCTTTTTCCGCATGGGAATCGCTGGTCACCGCCGACGACTTCGGCGACCGTTCCCACACCGAGAAACGCAATATGTTTCATGCCATGCGCGCCACGTCGGGCAATGAAGCGGTGCCGTACTGGAAAGATCTTCTGACCGACTGGGGATGGACCAACCGGAAAAAGCGCGAAGACCTGGCCCTGCTGGCGGCGGAAACGTTGAGCAAGCTGGCGACGCCCGATGCGCTGGCGGCCCTGGAAGTCGGACAGCAACAAGGCGGCGGAACCATCAAGCAGGCGTGCGCCACCGCGCTGGCGGCGGTCGCACGGCACAAGTCCAAAGCCTCGTAAGCGGGAATAAGGATCGAAAGACCGAGATGACGCAACCTCTGTCGGACACACCGGAGCAGAACGCGGCCGGCTCCCAGCCGCTCCTGACCCACGAGCGATCTCTGACAGCGAAGATCGCCAAGGGCTCGGAGGCCGGTGATATCTACGAACAGCAAGTACTGATGTTGGGCAGCCAATTGGTGACCCAACTGAGCGTGCTGATCAAAACCGCACGTATTCACGGTCCGACTAATTCCGCGCTGGACCTCCACGTCGAAACGATTCTGACAGTGACGAAAACGCTGGCGCACGACGAACCGGTCGTCATCCGGCTGCAGAACGATTTCATCTTCCTCGGCAAAAAGCACCTCAAAGTCACTTCCCAGTTGATGCTGGTGTTCTCGACCGTCATCGACACCTTCAACGCCTGGAATATCGGCGCCGTGTCGCTGGCGCCGGCCGTGAGTTCTCAGGACATTCGCACCTTCGTCAATCTCCTGGCCGCGCTGGACCCGCAGGAAACGGCGATCACCTGCTTGCAGCAGTCGCTGCGGGACAACAACGTCACAGCGATCGAAGTCGAAGAGGGCCGAAGCCTGTCCACCGGCAAAGCCACCGCCTCTCGAACGGCCCGCGCGGCCGCCAAACACGGGTACGCGCGCACCGCCACCGCGATCGACACCCTGGCCAAGAACGTACGTGAAGGCGGCGGCGTCGGCTTCAAACAGGCCAAGCGGGCGATCCAGAACATTGTCGACTTGATGATGAAAGACGAATCGGCCTTGCTGGGCCTGACCACGCTCCGGTGTCACGACCAGTACACCCATAACCATTCCGTCAACGTCGCGCTGCTGTCCATGGCACTCGGCAATCGCGCCGGTTACCCCAAAACCGATCTGGCCGACCTGGGGCTGGCCGCTCTGTTTCACGACATGGGTAAAGCCACCATTCCGTTGGATGTTCTGAACAAGTCCGGCGAGTTCACCCAGGACGATTGGGCCCAAATGCGGAATCATCCGACCGAAGGGGTCCTGGACCTCGCTAAGCTCCGCGGACTGGCCAATTTGCCGGGCCGCATGGCCGCCGCCAGCTTCGAGCACCACATGAACCTGGATTTCTC
>OMJK01000124.1 GCA_900299325.1 Nitrospiraceae bacterium
AGGCCGAGTCTTTCTTTGTCGTGCGAAAAGTCGTACACAATCGATTCTTCGGGAATGAGCGTGCCGACAAAGATGACCGCCACCTCGATTTTTTCTTGATTCGCCATCCGCACCCGGATCGGCGCGCGCAACTTTCGGCTCGGTATGGCGCGCAAATTCGCCGGCATGTCCTCGGCCTTGAAGCGGACCATGCCCCAGCCGGTCTGCGTGAATTCCGGTCCGATCGAAACCGGATATCCCGAATCCTCAAAATCGAAGCGCGACAATTGCCCCGTCCAGACGAACGCCACCCGCCATTGCAACACCGGATTCCCTTTGCGCGCAGCATCGCGTTCCCGATTCAAGTTGAACAGCCGCTCATCGTGACCGGGATCGTGATGGCCATGCCCATAGACCGCGGCCCAATCCGGCGGGGCCTTCTCCAACGCGTTCAGAAACGATTCGATCTCCTTGCGGCCGATCAATACATGCGTGTCAGGCGTCAACGCGGACTTGATGTCCGCCAGGGAGATGTCGGTCAACGGACCGATGCCGACTCGACTGTCGGACAGGGCGGCGGCGGGCGACAGCAGCACCGCCAGGGTCATAACAAGTATCAGTCGTCGCATAGCGATCTCGTCACTCCTGTGCCTGCACCACTGCGCGCGCAAATGCGCTCTGGACCGACACGACAGCCGGATGATCCATCCCGAGCACGCCGAGACCGGTGAGCACGGCCACGCGCGGCGCCGGATCGAGACGGCGCAAGCCGGCGCGGGTCAGCCCCTCGATGGCGAAGGCTTTTTCGTACGTGCCCAGCCAGGATTCGGTGATCGCACGCAGGCCGGCGTCGGTCGGCTTCATGCGGCCGAGCTGGACCTGTTGCAGCAATTTGATGATCGGATCGGATTGCGAGATCGTCGCAATGGCGCGGTGCAACGCCTGTTCGCCGGGCTGGGACATGTCCGCTAATTCATCGAGCAGGAACCGGGACCGCGAGGGTCGCCGCAACTACCGCAGGCGCCCGATCCGCCGGACGTGGCCCAACCGGCGGTGGCCCCGACGCCGAACGCAGAGAACTGTTTGTCGAGTTTCGTCGTCTTGCATTGAGGACAGGCCGCTTCGGTGGAACCCTGAATCAGCAACTCGAAGCGGTGATTGCATTCCCGACAGACATATTCGAAGATAGGCATAGGCAATACTCCTTGTCTGCCGCCTATTATAAATTCGCCGGCCGCTGATCGCAACGAGAGGGGCTGTATGTATCAGGAAGAGAAGACGTTCACGCTCCGGTTCAGCCTGGAAGCGACTTTTCCGGACGACTACGAGGGCGACGACGACCACCATGCCTGGCTGCGGGCGTGGGAGGCACGCATCAAGCCGGAAATGATCAGGGCCGTGTTCGAATCGCTGCGGCGGGCGCCGCACTGGACTGTCCACACGCGCAACCGCGGAATATCGCCGGAGGATGAGATCGAGGTCGTGCTGGAGCGCGATTACTCCAAACCCCAACCCTTCTCCATTTAAATGACGGCTTCACGCGACATCGGATTGTACGTCCACATCCCGTTTTGCCGGCAGCGCTGCCACTTCTGCGCCTTCTACCTGGAAATTGCCCGGGAGGAACGGACCGCCTCGTTTCTCGCGGCGCTCGAACAGGAAGCCCGGTTGTATCATCAACACAATCTGATTGGGGGCCGGACGCTCCGGACAATCTACCTCGGCGGCGGCACCCCGACCGCCGTGCCTGCAACTCAATTGATTGCGCTCCTTGCGCAGTTTCGCACAGCATTCTCAGTCGACCCGAATGCAGAGGTCACGGTCGAAGCGCACCCGTCCACCGTCTCACGGGGCGATCTTGAACGGCTGGCCGAAGCCGGTGTCACACGCATCAGCTTCGGCGCGGAGTCGATGAAGGAAGAGGATTTTGTACCGATCGGGCGGCCCGGCACCGTATCCGATACGGCCACCGCTGTCGCGGCTGCGAGAGATGCGGGCTTTGCGAACATTAATCTCGATGTCATGTACGGGCTGCCCGGTCAGACACTCGACTCGTGGACCGCGACGCTGCACGCGCTGGTCGATCTCAATCCGGCGCATGTATCCTGTTACGCCTTAACGATTGAAGACGGCACCCGGCTCGCGCACGACATCGAGCGGGGCCATCTGCCGGCGCCGGATGAATCGACGCAGGTCGAGATGGACGCGGCAGCCGACTCAATTCTGGCCGGGGCTGGATTTCAGCGGTACGAAATTTCCAATTACGCCAGGCCGGGCTTCGCCTGCCGGCACAACCTGCTCTATTGGACCGACGGTGATTATCTGGGACTGGGCCCGAGCGCCCAGTCCTACGTCGACGGCGTCCGCTTCGGCAATGTGGCCGACTTGACCGCCTACACCGAACAACTGAACCAGGGCATCCTTCCCGTCTCCGAGCGAACCGTCCTGTCGCCTTCCGAACAGGCCCGCGACGCCTTGGTCTTCGGCCTCCGGTTGCTGAAGGGCGTGCCGCTTCATGCTGTCGGCGGCCATCGTCCTCCTGAAGGACAACGCCGGGCCATGGATCGGTTGATCGCACAGGGCTTGCTCGAAATGGAGAACAGCCGCGTCCGGCTCACGCCGTTAGGACAGCGGTACGCCGACACGGTAGCAGAGGAATTGTTCTAGAGCAGACTGGGAAGCGGGAACACTGAAGGACTCGTCCCAAACCATCGCGTTCGAATAACGCTTCACTCATCACCCATCACGCATTACTCATCACGCTCTTTTAGTGCCTGACCACTACGAGATGCAGCGCCGCGTCGGCCAAAATCCCCGCCCAGGCCAGCGCATTCAACCACACCATCCGGCGGTTTTTCTGTTTCCAATGATGGACGAGCGCCGCCACAAGGCACACCTGCGTCAGCAGCGAGAAGGGCCGGTGCAGATGGGCGGAGACAATCCCGCGCTCGCTCGCAATCGCCGACACCGCGGCCAGGGCATAGCAGCTGAACGCCCCGATCTGGAGCCACAGCACCTTACCCCGCTCGCCGCCGCGCACGACCGCGACCAGTGCCCAGGTCAGGCACACCACGACCAGCAACAGCAGCAGCGGGAACAACGGCCACCAGACCCGTCCATCCAGCATGGGCGCGGACTGTAGCAGCCATTTTTCAGAGGGTCAATGCGCGGTTTGCCGGCATTGACAACGCGATCGCCGGAGAGAGAGACTAGGCGGTCTGGAGGATGTCCGATGCCCGTGAATATGGATCCGGCCAAGAAACGCCGGTC
>OMJK01000125.1 GCA_900299325.1 Nitrospiraceae bacterium
CGCTGCCGTCGGGATTGAAAATGCGCAGGCCGAAGTCGGCTTTCTTCGAGGGCACGAGAGCCAGGATACCGTCGCTGCCCAGCCCCCAATTGCGGTTGCAGATCCGCTCGATCGTCTTGGGCGTGAGCGTGAAGCTCAGCTCTTTCGGGTCCATCACGACGTAATCGTTGCCGAGCCCGTGTCCGCGGAAGAACCCGTTTTTCATGCTGTCGCTCCCTCTGAAATCACTGCCGTCAATCGGGCCAGGAAGGTAGCACGAAGCAGCGCAGGAGGAAAAGAGGGCGGGGGTCAGACGATCGTCACACCGGGCGGCCGTTCGATGAGTTCCACTTCGTACCCGTCGGGTGCGTCGATAAAGATGAAGCGGCTGCCTGAGGAGGTTCGTGTGGGCCCGTCGGTAATCTTGACGCCCTTTTTCTGTAACGCGGCGATCCTGGCGTCCAGGTTTTCGACCTGAAAGGCCAGATGCACGAGATCTTCCTGCACAGTCACCGGTCCGCTGGGCGGGAAGCTGCAGAGTTCGATCAATTCGTCGCTGTTCGGCACATGCAGAAACGCGAGATGCGAGCCGCGCGGCGACGTTTTACGCTCCACCACTTCCAGCCCCAACACGTCGGTGTAAAACCGGATCGTCTGATCCATGTCGCTGACGCGCATGCGGGTGTGGAGGAGCTTTGTGACTTTCATGGCGGCTTATCTTGCCGGGCCCTTGGTTTTGCGCAACAGAATTTCCGCCTTGCCTGGGATGAGAAAGTCGGGCATCGGGCCGATGTCCTGGTAGCCGTGTTTCTTGTAGAACCGGCGCGCCGGCGCATTGAAATCCGACACGCAGACAAACAGGTTTTTGGTTCTGGCGAACACGGCGGCTTCGATGTGCGCCAATACGTGTCCGCCCAGCCCCTGGCTGCGCGCCCATCCGGCCACGCCCAGCAGTTCCAGATAATCGCCGAGCAGAAATTTCTGCCGGAGCAACGCCACCGCAGCCACGCGCCCATCGATCACGGCCACGTAGGTGTCGCGTCCGATCGGAATGGGCGTAAAAATCATGTTCCAATCGTGCTGCGTGTAGCCCAGCGTTTTCCACGGGTCGGAGTCGGCCAGAAGCGCCACGACGGCGTCGCGGTCGTCTGCAGTCATGACTCTGATCGTCGGCGCCATCATCGACCGGGCTGCCGGCAGGTCAGCAGATCGCTGACCGTCATCGGGGCGAGTCCCTTGTGCGGGAGCACTTCAATTGTGAGCCGTTCGATCACCTGACGCGTCTGCTTGCCTTTGCCGTTCGCGTGGAACACCACGATGCTGCCGGGTTTGGCCCGCTTCGACACGCGCGCCAGAATCTGCTCGGTCGACAGCGTCGGATCGGGGTCGCCGGACTCGATGCTCCATTGAATGAACCGGAGACCGAGGGCTTTCACCACGTCGACGGTGGTTTCATTGTATTCGCCGTAGGGCGGCCGGAACAGGACGGCGTCGTGCGCGTAGTGTTCATGGAGCAGCGTCACCGGCCGGCGGATTTCGGTCTGCTGTTCTTCGGCGTTGTGCAGCGGGAGATGGGCATGCACGTCGCCGTGGGTGCCGATTTCGAAGAAGCCGATCCCCAGCAGATGATCCACGTCGTCTTCGTGGCTCGCCATCCATTTGCCGGACATGAAAAACGTCGCGGGAATGTGGTGGTCGATCAGGTAGTCCACCAGCGCCTGGTCGTATCCGGGTCCTTTCCGGACCGGACAAAGGTCGAAGGTCAGCGCGACGCCCGGACAGGAACGGGGACCGGCGGTGATGACCTGCGCGAAGGCCGGCCACGGGGCCGTCAGCATCACCCCGATGATCAGCGCCAGGCAGCCTCGTCGCAGGGCGGTGTGTGGCATGAGTGGTAGTATACCTGAACCCGCAAGCGAAGAACCGGTTGACCTTGAAAATCTCGGCTGTTACGGTGACGTCATGTCCTGGCCTTCATGGGAAATCGGCCGCGCCCTCGGGATTCCCATCCTCATCCACAGTTCATGGTTTCTCGTCTTTTTTCTGGTGACCTGGTCGCTGGCGACCGGCGTCTTGCCGGAAGAACTGCCCGGCCTGGAGGCCGGCCGGTATTGGGGGATGGGCGGCGTCGCGGCGGTGTTGATGTTTCTCTCGGTCCTGCTCCACGAACTGGGCCATTCGTACGTGGCCCAGCGCTACCGCATTCCGATCGAACGGATCACCTTGTTTCTCTTCGGCGGCGTGGCGACGATGCGGAAGGAGCCACCCCACCCGCGGGCCGAATTTCTCATCGCCGTGGCCGGACCGGTCGTCAGTTTCGTGTTGGCCGCCGTCTGCCTGGCGTTGTTGTTTCTGGCCGAGTCCGCACCGGCCGATGCGCAGCCTCATGGCCTGATGGTGCTGGGTTTTGTCCTGGCCCAAGTCAACATGACCCTCGGCCTGTTTAACCTGATTCCCGGCTACCCGCTGGATGGCGGACGGATTTTGCGGGCGGGTTTCTGGGCGTGGAGCAAAGATTTCCACCGCGCCACGAGTCACGCGGCGCTATTCGGCATGGGATTCGGCGTGCTCTTCATGATGGCCGGGGTGGTCATCGTGTACGAAGCGCTCGTCGGCGACCGGGCCGGTTCGATGGCCGGCGGCGTGTGGATCATCGTCATCGGCTCGTTCCTGGTCGGTACGGCCACGGCCAGCCGGCGGCAGGCGGCGATCCGGCAATCCCTGGCGGCCATCCCGGTCCAGAACATGATGGTGCGCACGGTCGTTTCGATCCCGTCCACTCTAAGTCTGGACGAAGCGGTGAATCAGTATTTCATGCCGTACGGCTATGGCGGGTTCCCCGTGGTGGACGAAGGCCGGGTGGTGGGGTTGCTCGATGTCGACGACGTGCAATCGGTGTCGCAGGCGCTCTGGCCGTGGCGGTTGGTGGCGCAGGTCATGCGGCCGATGTCACCCGCGCTGGCGATTGCGCCGGATGCGCCGGCTCTGCACGCCCTCGAGCGGATGACGCAGGAAGGGGTGGACCGGCTGGTTGTGCTGCAGGATGAGCAGTTGGTCGGCCTGCTGACCCATTCGGCCGTCGCGCATTTTCTCCAACTGCGCAAATCGTGAACGCATCTCGTGACGCGCATGTGCGGGGGGCGTGACCGTTTATTCCGGTCGGGCTGCGGAGATGTTCTGCGCGATGGCGACGCGGATCAGGTGGACCACCAGCAGGAAGCCGTACACGACGCAGAAGAATTTGAACGTCACGCGGTAGAAGTCCATCAGCAGAATCGGCAGGAACAGCGCAAAAACCAGGCTCGCCATCAAGGTGACGAAAATCAGCCGCCGGCAGAATTCGTTCGCCGGCTCTTTGCCGATCGCTTTCAGCGCGCGGGCATACCGGTCGGCCCGTTGGAGGCGCGCTTCGTACAGGGTGTCGTCTGTCGGTCCCCAGCGGCGCAGCACGACGAAGCCGACGATGATGAACAGCCAGGGGAGCGACCATAAGGGCCAGTAGTGCGTGCCGCCGTAGTCTTCGTGGCTGATGAGCGTAGCGAACGACGGGGCGTACAGCAGGCCCATGACGAGCGGCAGCATCCGTTCATCGCCCGGCTGCTGTCCCTCCGGCCCGCCGAGGACCAGTTCGCGCTCGAACAGCGGGTAACCGTACTTGAGCACGATCAGCGCAATCGCCGCGCTCATCGTTTTGTCCGGGATGTACCGGATGCAGTTCTGGAACCAGTTGACCACGTACCAGCTGATGTCCTCGCTCCATTGCAGTCCGAGTGTCATCTCCAGATAGGTCCGCACCACCGCCTGCCATTGCTGGACCCGATATCCCAGCGCTTCCGCCACCTCGGGGTTCAATGCGAAAGTCGCTTTTTCCTGGAGCGCGGCCTGCACGAACGTGCCGGGGATGCTCATCGCGACGGCGCCGGCGACGCCGAAGCTCAACAGAAACCAGGTGTGGGCCCCCGCCGAACTCCGGTTGCTGCGGATGTACTGTTTGAAGCCGGGCTGCCTGGCGAGAATGCCCCAGAACAGTGCGCCCGTCATGTTGACCAGCGACCAGGGGAAAATCACGACGTCGGCGCCGGCTTCCGGATAGAGCAGCCAGTTCACGACGGAATTCGACAGGAGCGCGACGATCGCGCCCCACCAGGGGCCCAGTAGGATCGCCGCGAGCGCCGTGCCCGTCATGTCCAAAAACAGAATGCTTTCCAGGTGCCGGCTCAAGGTCAGGCCGACATAGTTCAAGAGCACGCCGGCGGCCACGATGACACTGGTTTCGTACAGCAGCAGATAGGAAGAGCCCTGCAGCGGGTTCGAGAAGAACCCCATACTGGAGACGGGCTCCTGGGGAACGGGTGCGGCTTGCGCCGGCGCGAGCCGGTCTTTTCGCGCCTGGTAGCGGTGCTGCATATCCAGCAGCTTTTCCAGCACCGTCAGCAGGGCCGCGAGGAACCCCACGATCGTGCCGCCCAGCATCAGCATTTCTTTGCCGAAATCTTCGGACATCGTCGCTCCAATTCGTGCCGGTGCCATTCTATCGAGGAAGGCCGGTCCCCGCCAGAAAATCGGCAGAATGTGCACGAGGTCGCCGGCTAGGCGGCGTGGGTGAGCGAAGCGGAGGATGCCGCGGCCTGGGTGCGCTGCTGCAGATGATGCGCGATGGTTGCCCCGAACAGCAGCAGGAGCGCCGAATAGTAAACCCACAGGAGCAGGAGGACGACCTCCAGCAGCGAGCCGTAGAGCCGGATGTACATCGAGGCATAGCCGCTGTAGGTGACGAAGAGCAGTTTGGCGGACACCCAGAGCAGGCCGAAGGTCATCGCGCCGCCGACCGCCTCCGGCCAGCCGGGTTGCCGGCGCGGCACGTACCGGTACAGGAGGCTGACGATGAGGCAGGCGAGGAGAAACGGCATCGTATACGTGAGCACGAAGTCGTGCGCGGCCAGCGCCGA
>OMJK01000126.1 GCA_900299325.1 Nitrospiraceae bacterium
AGGGGAAAAATGTGGCCGGGACGCGCCAGGTCGCCAGGATTGGACTTCGGATCGATCGCCACATGAATCGTCGTCGCACGGTCGGCGGCGGAAATGCCGGTCGTAATGTCTTTGCGCGCGTCGATCGACACCGTGAATGCGGTCCCGAACGTGGCCGTGTTCTCGATCGCCTGCGGCGGCAGTTGCAATTCCTCCACCCGCTCCGGCGTCAGCGCGAGACAGATCAAGCCCCGCGCATGCGTGGCCATGAAGTTCACGGCCTGCGGCGTGACCTTCTCTGCTGCGATGACGAGATCGCCTTCGTTTTCGCGATCCTCGTCGTCGACGAGAATGACGAACTTGCCCTTCCGGATGTCCCGAATGGCGTCTTCAATCGTGTTGAATGGGGAGGCCATGGATCTGAAGGTCACCCGTCTCGAGTGCGTTGCGAACGAAGCCTCAATTTACCATTTAACATCGGGTATTTAACAGGGGTTTTTGGGCCAACCATTTCAAAACTGTGGCTCAGGGGGAGAGGTCCGCAACCGAGCCGGCCTGCGCTCGGAGCGCAATCATCACAGTGCCCCAGGCGCACATGACCGCCCCGGCAAAGAGCCAGAGTCCGATCTCATAACTGCCCGTCAATCCTTCCAGTGTTGCAGCCGCCATCGAGAGAACGAAGCCTCCGAACCCACCTGCCGCACCGACTAAACCGGACGCCAGCCCTATCTCAGCAGGGAACCATTCGGCGACGAGTTGAAACACAACTCCATTTCCGAACCCCAACGCGCCGGTTGTGATGATCATCATGCCCACCGCCATTGGCAACGTGGAACTCAATACGGCAACGACGGCACCGGCCACTACCGGCAAAACATATCGCAACATCTGAAGGCCGCCCTGCCGATCCGCCGCATGGCCGCCAAATGGGCGCGCGATACTGCCGGCCAGGCCGCACAATGCGGCAAGCGCGCCGGCCGTCACCGCACTCAATTCATAAACCTCATGCAACAACAACGGCAGGAGTGTACACAACCCTACGAAACCGCCGAAGGTGATCCCGTACATGAAGCAGAGCCAATAGGCCGCGCGCCGTCGAATCAACCGCGCCACATGATGCCACCAGGCAACGTCTTCTCGCACCGATCGCGTTGTCTGCGGGACCAGCCACAGGAACAGCATCAAAGTCACCGCCACCACAGCTGCCATCACGCCGCAGACGAAATGCCAATTCATCGCGGCTGCCCAGCGCGGCGCAAAAAAAAGAATGAGTACTGTTCCGACATTTCCGGACGCGGCCACACCGAGTACCAACCCTCGGGCCTCCGGCGGATACGCACGCCCGGCCAACGGCAAGGACACGGCAAAACTCGAACCGGCGACTCCCAAACAGACGGCGAATGCCAGCGCCTCGTGAAATCCTTCAACCGCCAGCCAACCCCAGATCAATGCACCGAACTCGATGAAGAGAATTGCAATCGCGGTCGATCTGGCTCCGACCCAATCGGCCGACCAACCGGCAAGGATGCGCAGACCGGCTCCGCCCAACAGAGGCAAGGCCAAGAGCCATGCCCGCTGCTGCTCCGTCAGCAGGAGGTTCTGTGCGAGAGGAATGGCCACGGCACCGATCAACAGCCAGACCATGAAACTGACGGTCAGATGCAGCCATGCACCGGCTAGCGACGGCCAGTGTCCGCTTTTCAAACTTGAGAGAATGTTCATTCGAGAAGGTGCGAGTTTCCTGTCACATTGTCCTCAATGCAATCGTCAGCACCTGTATCGGCATCATAGGTGACGCCGTTTCGTCGGCGCAAGGTTCTGTGTTCAGAGCAACGGTTCTGTTATAGTTTGCAATTCGTATGGCCACACAGCACAACGGCGAGCGCGAAGAGGACGTCCAAGAACCGGAGGTCCTCGGACCGTCCGAGGACGATCTGGCGCTGGAACTGCCGGCGCACGGACCGGTGATCGAGGTCGGCGAAAAAACCGATTCGACCGCCGTCGTTCCGGTCACGGCCCTGCAGCAATATCTGGCCGAAGTCCGCCGCTATCCGTACCTATCAAAAGAAGAGGAACTGCAGCTCTTCCACGAATACCGGACGACCGGCAGCCGCGAAGCGGCCGTGAAGCTCATCATGGCCAACCTGCGCGTGTCCGTGGCCATTGCCGCCGAATATCTGCACACCGGCGCCGATCATATGGATCTGATTCAAGAGGGCAACGTCGGCCTGATGCAGGCCATCAAAAAATTCGACCCGACGAAAAACGTCCGGTTCTACGCCTACGCCGCCTGGTGGTCGCGCGCCTACATCCTGCGTTATCTGCTCAACACCTACCGCCTGGTGAAAATCGGCACAACGCAGGATCAGCGCAAGCTCTTCTACAATCTCAAGAAGGAAAAGGCGAAGCTCGAGCGGGAAGGCTTCGCGCCGGATACGAAACTGCTCGCCGACCGGCTGAACGTGCGCGAGCGGGACGTGATCGAGATGGACCAGCGGCTCGGCAACTGGGAACTGTCGCTGGACCAGCCCCTCGGCGAAGACCAGGACAGCACCCTGCTCGACATCCTGCCCTCCCAACAAACCCCGGCCGACGAGCAGATTGCGGACAAGCAGCTGCGCGTGCTGTTCCGGAAGAAGCTGGCCGAATTCATCACCACCCTGGACGAGCGGGACGAGGACATTCTCCGCAACCGGCTGCTGTCGGAAACCCCGCTGACGCTGGACGACCTGGGAGCCAAATACGGGATCACCAAAGAGCGGACCCGGCAGCTGGAAGCCCGGATCATCAAGCGGCTGCGCGACTACATGAAAAAAGATATCCAGGATTTCGAACAGTTACGCGCCTGACGCCCGCCCGATCCTTTCCTGCCCTCCCCCTCTGGAATATTGGAATCTCAATAGGTTATGATGCGGTTCTTCCAAAGCAGACGGGGATAAACTTTTTCGTCAATTACCCCCTTGACTTGGATAGACAGGAGACTATCTGCAATCCAGCTTGCAGGAGGATGGTTCTGTTCGGGTGTTCGGATGCAGCGCGATCGAGTTCGAACCCGTACCACATTCAACCTAACGTGTATTCCGGTTAACTATCACGAGGAGGTTCCGTTATGAGCACCGCAGCGAAGGAAAAGAAGAGCGTGGCCAAGGGCTTTCAGCCCCTGGGCGACCGCGTGTTCGTCACCTACACCGAGGAACTGGAGCGTACCGCCGGCGGGATCTACGTGCCGGATTCGGCCAAGGAAAAGCCGCAGCGGGGCATCGTCCAGGCCGTCGGCAAGAAGGTCGAGAACGTGAAGGTCGGCGACCAGGTGCTCTTCGACAAGTACTCGGGCAGCAAGCTCCGGATCGAGGATGAGGAGTGCTTGATTCTCAAGGAAGAAGACATCCTCGGCATTTTCAGCAACTAAACCAACACGACACAACAGACAGTCGTTAACGGAGGAATCACCATGGCAAAGCAACTGATGTATAGCGAATCGGCACGGGCGTCCATCCTGAAAGGGGTGAACCAGCTCGCCGATGCCGTCAAGGCGACGTTGGGCCCGAAGGGCCGCAACGCGATCCTCGACAAGAAGTTCGGCGCCCCGACCATCACCAAGGACGGTGTCACCGTCGCGAAGGAAATCGAACTCAAGAACCCGTATGAGAACATGGGCGCCCAGCTCGTCCGCGAAGTCGCCAGCAAGACCAGCGACACCGCCGGAGACGGCACGACCACCGCGACCGTGTTGGCGCAGGCCATCTACCGCGAGGGCGTGAAGAACATCACCGCCGGCGCGAACCCGATGGAAATTCAGCGCGGCATCAACAAGGCCGTCGAAGTGGTCGTGGGCGAGTTGAAGAAGCTCAGCAAGCCCTGCCAGAACAAGACCGAGATCTCCCAGGTCGGGACGATTTCGGCCAACAACGATAAGACCATCGGCGATTTGATCGCCGAGGCGATGGAGAAGGTCGGCAAGGACGGCGTGATCACGGTCGAAGAAGCCAAGTCGATGACCACGTCGCTGGACGTCGTCGAGGGCATGCAGTTCGACCGCGGCTACATCTCCCCCTACTTCGTCACCAACGCCGAGCGGATGGAATGTTCCGTCGAAGAGCCGCTCATCCTCATCAACGAAAAGAAAGTCAGCAGCATGAAGGACCTCCTCCCGATCCTCGAGCAGGTGGCCAAGATGGGCAAGCCGCTCGTGATCATCGCGGAAGAAGTCGAAGGCGAAGCGCTCGCGACCCTCGTGGTCAACAAGCTGCGCGGCACCCTGAACGTGGCGGCCGTGAAGGCCCCGGGTTTCGGCGATCGCCGCAAGGCCATGCTGGAGGACATCGCGATCCTCACCGGCGGCCAGGTGATCTCGGAAGACCTCGGCATCAAGCTCGAGAACGTGAAGCTGACCGACCTCGGCCGCGCCAAGCGCGTGACGATCGACAAGGACAACAGCACGATCGTCGAGGGCTACGGCGACCCGAAGAAGATCGAAGGCCGCGTGAAGCAGATCAAGGCCCAGATCGAAGAGACGACCTCCGACTACGATCGCGAGAAGCTGCAAGAGCGGCTGGCGAAGATCGTGGGCGGCGTGGCCGTCATCAACGTCGGCGCCGCGACCGAAACCGAAATGAAGGAAAAGAAGGCCCGCGTCGAGGACGCGCTGCACGCCACCAAGGCGGCGGTCGAAGAGGGCATCGTCCCGGGCGGCGGCACGGCCTATCTCCGTTGCATCGGCGCGCTGGACGGCCTCAAGCTGGCGGCCGAGCAGCAGGTGGGCGTGAACATCATCCGCCGCGCGCTCGAAGAGCCGATCCGCCAGATCGTCACCAACGCCGGCGGCGAGGGCTCGGTCGTCGTGGAGAAAGTCCGCGCCGACAAGAACACCTCCGCCGGGTTCAACGCCGCGACGGAAGAGTATGTGGACATGATCAAGGCCGGCATCATCGACCCGACCAAGGTCTCGCGCTGCGCCCTGCAGAACGCGGCCTCCGTGGCGGGCTTGATGCTCACGACCGAAGTCATGATCACCGACATCCCCGAAGAGAAGAAGGAAGCAGCCGGCGGTGGCCATGGCCACAGCCACGGCATGGAAGGGATGTACTAATTCGCTGACGGCTGATCGCTAACAGCTGACAGCTTTCTGCTGCGAAGGGCCCGGCGGTTTCCCGCCGGGCCCTTCGTGTTTTGTGCGACGGAGCTATCGGGCTATCCCGGCCAGACGAAGCGTCGCCTTGAACAGCGGCGAGGTCTTCGGTTCGTAGAAGAGCGACCGGAAGAGGCGGTTGACCAGACCCGTGTGGCGCGCATGGTCGGCGTAAAATTGTACGGCGCCCGTGCGCCGGTCGTCGATCCCGTAGCCGGACCGCACAGCGCAGCGTTCCAACTCGTCGCCATGGTCCGGCAGCACGTGGGTCTGCAGATCGTGCACCATCTGCAATTTGTGTTCGACGTCGCGGAGAAAGAGGTAGGCCGCGGCGAGGGCCTCCTGATCGTGCGCTGACATCAATTTGCGGGCGACGAATTTCTTCAGCGAGCCGAGCGTGTTGCGGTCTAACAACGCCGGCACCTTTTTACCGGCCAAGACCTGAACCGTCTGCACGAGAAACTCGATCTCCCGGATGCCGCCGGTGCCCAGCTTCACGTTGCGCCGCTCGTGGCCCCGGTCGGCCATCTTCGCGTCGATCATTTCTTTGACCCCGCGTACGTCCTGCACGATCGCCAATGCGCCGGCGAGACCCGGCTTCTTCTTCGCAACTCCGAAGATAAACGGCTTCGCCATGTTCAGAAACGCCTGCCCGACCTCCAGCGACCCGGCCACCGGCCAGGCCTTGAGCAACGCCAGCCGCTCCCAGACCTGCCCGCGGGTCGCATAATATTGCTGGTACTCGTCGAGGGAGCGCGCCAACTGCCCCACCGACCCTTCCGCGCGCAGCCGGAGGTCGACGCGAAAGATGGAACCTTCCCGGGTCGATTCCGTCAGCGCCTTGGTCAACTCCTGCGACAGCAGCTCGAAATATTCTTCGTTCGAGATGCCGGCAGCCAGCGCGCCGGTCCGCGGCCCCTTCGGCGCGCGCGTCTCCCCCTCGTGCGACGCATAGACATAAATCAGGTCCACATCGGAGCTGTAATTCAGTTCGTGCCCGCCGAGCTTGCCCATCCCCATCACGGCGAAGCCGGTTTCCACCCACTTTCCCTGTCGGTTCTTATGCATGGGCACGCCATAATGCCGCCGCAAATCCTCGTCGACGATCGTATAGGCGGCGTGAATCAGCAGACTCGCCAAATCGGACAGCGACGCCGTCGTCTCCGGCACGTCGGCCAGGCGCAACAGATCCCGCACGCCGATGCGCAGCATTTCCCGCCGGCGGAACCGGCGCAGCGCCTCCAGCTTGAGTTCTTTGGCCTTCACCTGCCGCAGCATGGCCGCAAGCGACGCGTCGAGGCCCAGCCTCGTCGGTGGCTTCGACAGCACCTCTTCCTCCGCCAGCCAATGGACCAGGGTCGGATCGCGGATGATGGTGAACGCGAGCGAGTCGCTGTTGCCGAAGATCGTGCACAGCAGATCCAGCATCCGGGGCGAGCTGTGCAGATATTCCAGAAACGAGGATCGGGTCACGGACGCCAGCACCCGCTCCCAATGGTTCAGCGCCTGATCGGGATCGGCCGTTCGCGCAACGGCATCCAAAAGAATCGGCAGCAGCCCGGCCAACTGTTTTCTGGTGTGGGGATCGCCGGCCATGGCCTGCAAATTCTTGTCGGCCTGCTCCGGTTCTTTGATCCCATACGCAGACAGAATCGAACGGACCTGTTTCGGATCCGCCCCCGCGGCGAGCAGGATCGGACCGGGATCGGGCCTATTCGATGGAAGCGGAACGATGGCAGACGTACGCGTGGAGGCTGTTGGCTTGGTCGCACGGCCCATGCGGCGGCATTATACTGGCCTCACCGGTTACGCACAACGAAGCGCACTGGAGTATACTGCCGGTGATGAATCCCGCCGATCACGATCAGATACGGCAGACCGTCACACCGCTCTGCCAGGACGTCCCTCCCGACATCCTTCAGGATTTTCTCGGCCGCATGGATCCGGAGTATTTCCGGCGCTTCGATGCCGCGGCAGTGGCACGCCACATCCATCTTGCCGCGAAGCTCACACCGGATCATCCCTGCGAACTGGTCGTGACAGACCTGCATCAGCAGCATGCCGAACTGACCATCGTCGCCTACGACTACTTTGCCGAGTTCGCCACGATCTGCGGCCTCCTGTCGGCCTTCGCGCTGAATATCGAAGAGGGCCTTATCTATACCTACCAGGACAGTGCGCCTCGGCCGAACGAGCCATCCGCCGGTCGAACGCGAGCGGCGAGACCGGGACTGAGCCGGAAGAAGATCGTGGACGTCTTTCGCGTTCAGCCGGTGCTTGGGACGGCATTCGGCCAGGACGAACAGACCCGCCTCACCGCGGAACTGGCGCGGATGCTCGGCTTCCTGCACAGCGGCCAGGTCGAGAAAGCCCGGCAGGCCGTCAATCGCCAACTCGTCGAACAACTCGGCAAACGGCGCGGCACCTTCAGTGGTCTGCTGCTGCCTGTACAGATCACATTCGATAACAGCCAGTCGTCCACCGACACGATCATGGACATCCGCTCGGACGATACGCCGGCCTTCCTGTACGCCTTCGCGAATGCGCTCGCGATGCGCAACGTGTATATCGCCAAGGCCCAGGTCGAGATCGACGGCGGCAAACTGCACGACCGCTTCTACGTGCGTAATCGCTATGGCCAGAAGCTGACCGATACCGCCGATCAGGAGCACCTGCGGACGACCGCCGTGCTCATCAAGCAGTTCACCCACGCGCTCACCTGGGCGCCGGATCCGGCCAAGGCACTGGAGGCTTTCGACCAGTTTCTCGACGTGCTGGTGGAGGAGGCAGGCCGCGGCAAGAAGAGCCGCGCGCTGGACGTCATCGGCGACAAGAAAGTCTATCCCCTCCTCGCCCGGCTGCTCGGCGCCAGCGATTTCATTTGGGAGGATTTTCTGCGCCGCCAGCACGGCAATCTCCTGCCGCTGCTCAAGGGCTATCGCGACAAACCGCTCATCACGCCCAAGCCAACACTCCGCAAGGAACTCGACAAACTCGTGGCTAAGGCGAAATCCGACGAAGCACGCAAGGAGGCCTTGAACCGGTTCAAGGATCAGGAGCTGTTTCGCATCGACATGAAGCACATTGTCGAGCCCTCGACCGGCCTCGCCGATTTCTCGCTCGCCCTCACGGACCTGGCCGAAGTGATTGTGGAACGGAGCCTGACCGACTGCGACGCAAAGCTGACGAAGCTATACGGCGCGCCCAAACTCGCCAACAAGAAGCCCTGCCCATTTGCCGTCTTCGGCATGGGCAAATTCGGCGGGCGTGAACTCGGCTATGCCTCCGACATCGAAGTCCTCTTCGTTTATGGCGGACCGGGGCGCACCGCCGGCAAACAGGGCATCGAGAACAGCGAGTACTTCGAGCGCCTCACGCAAGAGTTACTCCAATGGATCGAAGCCAAACAGGAAGGCATCTTTCACATCGATGTGCGGCTCCGTCCCCACGGCGGCAAAGGGTTCCTCGCCAACCCCCTCAGCGAAATTATGAACTACTATAGCGACGAGGGCCTTGCCGCGCCGTTCGAACGGCAGGCCTTGATCAAATTGCGCTTCGTGGCGGGCGATGCTTCACTCGGCAAACAAGTCGAGGCTTACCGCGATCGCTACGTCTACAGCGACGCGTCATGGGATCTTCCGACTGCTCTCGATCTGCGGCGGCAGCAGCTCAAGCAACTGGTCAAGCGCGGCACCGTGAATGTGAAGCTCAGCCCCGGCGGCGTCGTGGATATCGAATACGCCATCCAATACTTGCAACTCATGCATGGCCACACACACGCCGCCTTGCGCACGCCGAATGCCATGCAAGCGCTGGCTGGATTGGTCGAGTGCGGGATTGTGAGCCGGCAGGATGGAGAGAACTTACGAAAGGCCTACTTCTTTACGCGCATGCTCATCGACGGCCTCCGCATGGTCCGCGGCCACGCGAAAGACTTGGTGCTGCCGCCGACCGACTCAGATGAATTTATCTTCCTCGCCCGCCGCGTCGGCTACGCCACCGACGACTGGCAAGCAGGGGCACGTCATTTGAGCAGTGACATTGAGGAGCACATGGGGAGGAACAAGGAGTTTTTCGAGAAGACATTCGGAGCACTGTGAGCGGTGCTTTTGAAATTAGCCTGTCCTCATTTCTGGCTCCCCCTGACTAATTATGGACGGAAAGCAGCAGGACTCAACAGTCTTCGATGCCTACAAACCGCTCCGAAATGCCATTCGCAAACTAGACCTCGCATGTAAGCTCCCCGTGACTTGAGACACTCAGAGTGGAGAACTTTCTGGCACAATAGCCACCCTTAGCCAGGAGGTTCCCATGCGGCAATCGAAGTTCA
>OMJK01000127.1 GCA_900299325.1 Nitrospiraceae bacterium
CCGATCAGAAAGATGACGGTGTGACCCAAATCCTGAAAGTGCTTCAATTTCCGTAGGAGCACAGTGTGCCCCAAATGCAGATCGGGCGCCGTCGGATCGAACCCGGCTTTCACCCGCAGCGGTCGCTTCTCTTTCAACGCGCGCGTCAGCTTGGATTCCAGCTCCGTTTGTTGGATGACTTCAACGGCGCCGCGCAGAATGAGATCGAGTTGTTTCGACAGTTCGCTCATGCGGCTCCTTGCTCGTGTTTCGACGGTTGCGCAGCCGGCATCGTGAGCAGCGGACGGACCTTCTCAAACTTCTTCGCACCAATGCCTTTCACCTGCTTGAGCTGTTCGAGGGTGTGGAACGGACCGTTCGCCCGACGATACTCGACAATCCGCCGGGCCAGCACCGGCCCGATTCCCGGCAGCGTTTCGAACTCGGCCGCCGTGGCTCGGTTCACATCCAGCCGGCCGGACGCCGGTTTGGGCGTCTGCTGCTGCGCCGGTGCCTGAACAGGCGTCAGCGGTTGAACCGGAAGCGCCACAACCGGATGATCGTTCGGCTCAGCCGGACGATTCGAATTCGCACCAGGACCTCCGACCTCGCTCCGATTGGAAGCCGCAGGTACAGTCCACCCGACCCACACGACCACCACGATGGTGGCGGTCAGCATCCCGAGCTTGATGAGCAGCGACGCGATCACGCGCCCACCTTCTTCCGGGCCTGATGAATCGCACGCCCTTCGACATCCTCCATCGCTTCCATCATTCCTTCCGAGAGCGTCGGATGAGCGTGGATCATGTCGGCCACCTGGGTGATCGTCGCGCCGACCTGCATCGTCAGCGCCGCTTCGTGAATCAGGTCGGCTGCGTGCGCCCCGACGATATGGACGCCAAGGATCCGGCCGGTCTCTTTGTCCGCAACAACCTTGAATAACCCAGTGATCTCTCCGACCGCCTGCGCCTTGCCTAACCCGGCATACCGGAACCGGCCGACGACAATCGACGAGCCGGGATCACGCCCTTGCGCCTGCGCCTGCTCGCGGGCCTGCTGCTCCGTCAACCCCACCCGCCCCACTTCCGGCAGCGTAAAGATCCCCGCGGGAATCACCTCGTACCGAACAGCGGTCCGATGCCCCATAATATTTTCGACGGCGACCTTGCCCTGCGCCGATGCTACATGCGCCAACATGGCCTTGCCCACGACGTCGCCGATCGCATAAATCCCCGGCACGTTCGTTTCCATCCGGTCGTTCACGACAATTTCTCCCCGCCGGCCCACCTGCACTCCGACAGTTTCCAGGCCAATGCCCCGCGAGTTGAATCCCCGGCCGACCGACACCAATACGGTGTCCACCGCCACCGTCGTGCCGTCCTTGAGCCGGGCCTGCACCACGTGCGGCAACCGCTCCACCTGTTCGACCGTCGTCCCCGTCAACACCGTCACGCCCCGTTTCTTGAGTTCCCGCTCCATGGTCGAGGAGATCTCTTCATCCTCCAGCGGGAGTACGCGTGACAGCAATTCCACCATTGTCACCTGCGTCCCGAGTCCACTATAGAGCGACGCAAACTCGCAGCCCTCCACTCCGGCTCCGACAATCAGCAGGCTGGCGGGAACCCGTGTCAGATCCAGCAGCTGCTGGCTGGTCACCAGTTGCTGCCCGTCGATCGGAAATTGCGGCAGATTGGGCCAGGACGAGCCGGTCGCGATCACAATGGCATCAGCTGCGATGTCCCTGCGCCCACCCTCCGGTGTCGTGACCGCAATCGTGCGGGCATTCGTGATCGCACCGGTTCCCTGCACATGTTCGATGTTCCAGCTTTTGAATAACGTGGCGATACCCTTGACCAGTGTCGCCACCACCTTGTTTTTTCTGGCCACCATCTGTGCCACGTCATAGGTAACCGGTCCCGGCACGCGCAACCCCAGGTCACCGGACTTCTTGATCTTGTCGCCGAGTTCCACCACCGACAGCAGCGCTTTGCTGGGAATGCAGCCCCAATTCAGGCACACCCCGCCGAGCGCATCACGCTCGACCACCGTCACGCGCGCGCCCAATTGGGCAGCACGGATCGCCGCCACATAGCCACCGGGGCCGGCGCCGAGAATGGCGATGTGCGTCTGGGCAGTCATGGATTCATCGAACTCTGGCCGAGTGAACCCTATGCAGCACGCATGAATGGTTCAATGTGTCTGATTCTTGAGGAAGGTCTCGTACTGCTGCGCCGTCATTAGTTGATCCACCTCGGCCGGCTTGGACAGCGTGATGACCGCGATCCAGCCCTTGCCGTACGGATCGGCATTGACGACTTCCGGATGATCTTTGAGATCCGTATTAATGGTAGCGATCGTTCCCGACACCGGCGTATAGATGGTCGAGGTCGTCTTCGTGGATTCCACCTCGCCGATCTGCTGGCCTGCCGTGACCGTGGCACCAACTTTCGGCAAGTCGAGGAACACAATGTCCCCCAGGGCGTCCTGGGCAAAATGACTGATGCCTACCGTCGCCTGTGTGCCGCTGAGGCGCACCCACTCGTGCTCCTGGTGATACCGCAGATCCGCTGGAATCATGCTCCCCTCATGTAGTGATCATCGAACTGTGCCGCCGGACGGCGCTCGGATCGTAGTGGGCTCCGCCGGGGTTTGTCAAGGAAGCGGCTGACGGGCATCGGCGCCGAGCAAGAGGTTCCAGCGTATGTCGTCTCTGAACGTGGTGAACAACTGCGACAGTCCCTCTACCGAACCTACCGACACCGATTCCGGAACGGTTCGGCGCAGCCACAGTTGATCAACATTCACCATCTGCCGGCTGAGCCGCTCCATCACCGCCTCCCCTCGAGCATTCTGACGTACCACCACAGCAACGGCATGTCGCATCAACTCCGCAACGTCCTCGCCGTACTGCTCGAGCGCCTGGGAAGAAGCCTCCACGGCTTCGCCATGCACCTAGCCATCACCACCGCCAGCGGATTACTGTGTGCTACCGCTCGGCGTAACCGGTCGGCCAGTGCCGCATACTGTCCCGCCTTCCATCCAACCCATCGCCAATATGTCGCGGTGTGCTCCTCGGCTGCAGAATCCGGTGCGTTCGGAGCCCGCACCACCTCCAACGGATTGAGCGCGATCCCGAACAATTCTGAAAAAATGCGGAACGATCCATCGGAATATTCGCGGCCAAACCCGCCCGCCGGCCTGGCACGGAGCACCAGCCCGTCACACCCACCAACCACAAGCCTGTTCACCACCCCTGCGAGAGCAGCCTAATAGTCGGGATGAGCTATATCGGGGCGTCCGATCGAGCCTTCATCTGCTCGAGCGGTCTCCGACCGGCTCATCCAGTCCGGCTTGAGCGAGCCGACGGCTGCCTGATGGACATCGAGCGCGAGCCAGACTTGAAGGCCGGCTTGATGCGCAACGCCCACCCACTCCGTCCATCCGGCCTGCTCCAACTGCATCTCGACGTTCTGTGACGCATCGGTCTCGATCACAACTGCCGTCACGCCACGCTGGATCAATGCGCGCAACCATTCGATCCGACCGGCAACCGGCGGAAGCTGCGCAGCATCGATCTGAACTGCTATCTGCCGCAAGGCCGTGAGACGCAGACGTCCCAACTCAGTCAGCCGCCGCTCGGCATGAGCGGCATACAGCGCTGCAACGCCATCCAACTGTCCGCTGGCCAGTAACCGGTACTGTTCCGCAGCCGCCCGGAGATTGCCGACCTGCTCCTGAGAACGTCCCAGCCACCACCGCGCCTCCGGTGCACGGGGACCGGTCGGAAAATCGTCGGCGACCCGCTGAAAAAATTGCACGGCAACGGGATACCGTTCCTGCACATAGGCACGATAGGCCTCCCGCAGCAACCGGACGGAGGCATCGCGTGCCGGATTAATTCTGACGTTGTCAGCAGGTGGATCAATACGCGGGGGCGGGGTGACAGCCTGCGCGCATGCAACAAGCAGGCTGAATGACAGCGCAGCAGTGTGTCGGAGGCGGAGCGTGAAGGGCAACGGAATCACCGCCCTCCAAGGTGAGGCTCAGCTATACATGTCCATGCCGGGGAAAAAATACCCGACTTCGAACTGCGCCGTCTCGGGGGAATCGGATCCATGCACGGCATTGTACTCGATGTTGGTCCCGTGCGCCTTCCGAATCGTGCCGGCCTCAGCTTTGGCCGGATCGGTGGCGCCCATCAGCTCGCGATTCTTCTTGATCGCATTCGGACCTTGCAACACCAGCACGACCGACGGTCCCGATGACATAAAGGTGCAGAGACTGTCGAAGAACGGCCTAGCCTTATGCACCGCATAAAATCCCTCGGCGGTCGGTTTCGACATCTGCATCAGTTTCATCGCCACCGGCTTCAGTCCGGCCTTCTCATAGCGGCTGAGGATGTCCCCGATGACATGTTTCTTGACCGCATCCGGTTTAATAATCGCCAACGTGCGTTCGCTCATAGTTCAGACGGTTCCTCCACAGAGTTCAAGTATGAAATGAAGCTTCCTTGTACCCATTATAGGTGGGCCTTGCGATGCATGCAACTCAATCAGCCCAGACGCAACATTACGACGCAAACTGCCCCGCAAGCTCGCCCGGCTTGAACACACCCCGCTCAGTCACAATCCCGGCAATCAACTCCGCCGGTGTCACATCAAAAGCTGGATTGTACACCGCCACTCCCTGCGGCGCGACCGGATGGCTGCCGTGAATCGTGGTCACTTCCGCCGGATTCCGCTCCTCGATGGGAATGTCCGCCCCTGATTTGGTGCGCAGGTCGATCGTCGAATAGGGCGCAGCCACATAAAACGGGATCCCGTGCGCCTTGGCCAACACCGCCACCGAATAGGTCCCGATTTTATTTGCCACGTCGCCGTTGGCCGCGATCCGGTCTGCCCCGACGATGCACAGGTGGATTTTCCCCTGCCGCATCAGCGTGCCTGCCATGTTGTCGGTGATCAGCGTCACGGGAATCTTGTCCTGCATCAGCTCCCACGCCGTCAGCCTGGCTCCCTGCAGCACCGGCCTGGTCTCGTCGGCCACCACCTGAATCTTTTTCCCTTGTTCCCAGGCAGCCCGGATGACGCCGAGCGCCGTGCCGTACCCGGCCGTCGCCAGCGCACCGGCATTGCAATGCGTCAATACCGTCTGTCCGTCACGGATCAGCGAGGCGCCGTGCCGCCCCATGGTTTTGCACAGCGCGATATCCTCATCGAGGATGGCCTGGGACTCGGCTTTCAAAGCCGTCTTGATTCGCTCAACCGGCTGCTCGCACATGGCCGACAGGACGCGCTTCATCCGGTCGAGCGCCCAGAACAGATTGACGGCGGTCGGCCTGGTGGCGGCAAGCTGATCGCATATCTCCAAAACAGCCTTTGAAAAGACGCCGACGTCTGACGCCGTCACCGACTGCGCGCCCAGCGCCACCCCCATCGCCGCCGTCACGCCGATCGCCGGTGCACCGCGCACCTTGAGTTCTTTAATCGCACGTGCGACCGCCGCAACATCCCGGCACTCCAGAAACTCGACGGCCCCAGGAAGGCGACTCTGATCCAGCAGACGGACAGCGCCGTCGCGCCATTCAACGGTGGGAACCATGCCATGATTTTAACGGGAATCGGCGGGACTTGGCAAGCGGTACTTCTCGACAGCCAGACGAACGAGGCTCGGACACTGACAAGAACCGACGAAAGAGGGACGACGGCTACGCAGCACGGTCGGCGACCAGATGGACGCCGCCTTTCGCCTGGAATTTGCGCTCACTCCGGTAGACCCACAATGAACTGCATGCCAACCCCAGGAACCCGGCGACCAGCATATTGAGCGACGTGATCGGGCGGCTCTTGATCTCAGGCGGCACCGCCGGATCGAGCACCTGAACGGTCGGGGTATTCCTCGCTTCGGAGTATTTTGCCTGCTGAAACTCAGATATCATCAACGTATAGAGCGTTTCGTGCACCTTTAGCATGCGCAGCAAGCGCCCGTACTCGACCGCTAAGGCCGGCACATCGACAATGGCAGGTTGCGAATGCCCGCCGCCGGGCGCCCGCTTCTCGCCTTTCTCCGACGGTCCGCTTTGGAATCCCTGGCCGCGCTCAATCGCCCGGATCTGCTTGCGCAGCTCTTCGATGCTGGCGCGGACGCGGTGAATCTCAGGGTTCTCCGGAGACAAATACTGCTGCATGACCTCCAACTGCACTTCCTGCGCCACCAACTGGCTTTGAATACCGGCCACGGCGCCGACCATCGCCTTTGCCTGTTCTTCCATGGCGAACGACATGTGCTTGGTTTGAAAGTCCTTGATCTGATCCTCGAGTTCCATGATCTTCGTTTGGTTTTTCACCATCTGCTGTTCGATAAACTGCCGGTTGAGCGCCGCCTTGCTGACGTTGAGCTTTTGGTTAAGCTTATCCAACTCGTTCAGATACGCATTCGCGATGTCCGCCGCCCGCTGCGGATCCGAGTCTTCCACCGTAATCTTGATGACCTTTTCCCTGGTCAGCGTGATCGATGTCGATCCTGCCAGTGCTTTTCTAGTCTTGTCCATCGTCTCGATGTCGTACACTTCTTTCAACTTGAACTTGTCGATGATCGCATCGGCGACAACACGCGATTTCACCATAGCCATGAACAAGTCCGTGGGTGTCGCCGGTGCCCCAGGCAGCGAGATCCCCAGGTTCTGCGCCGCGCGGTCGACGCCGCCCGCCGCCGCCAGCAATCCCGACAACCCCATCCCGTCATGTTCGGTCGGCGGCACCATCGACGCCGTGGCTTCGAACGTCTTCTCGATCACGAACAGACTCAGCACCATAGCCACCAGCATAGCCCCGATCGTCACACTCGCAATGAACTTCTTCCGTGGGCGAATCACACGGTAAAACTCAAGGAGCGGCATGGCTGCTGCCCCACTTTCCGACGGCAATTCGGACGGCCCCTGAGGCGGAACCTGGCTCATCAAATCAGACTCCTACTGTTTGCTAATAACCGCCAGTGCGGCAGCTGCGATGCCGAGACTGCTGAAGATGCTGGCGATTGACCCCCACAGCGTCAACGGCTTGGTCTTCGGCTCGATCTTTTCAGGCACAATGATCGTATCGCCAAAGGAAATATTTTTGACAAAAGCATACCCGCCTTCGGTCGATCCATTGGCACGAACGAGATAAATCCCGTCTTCATTCGCCTCTTCGATCAACCCGCCGGCCTCGCGAAGATAGTCTTTGAGCTGAAACCCTTCCCGATACAGTACGTTGGTGGAGCTGCGGACCGCGCCGATGACTGACACCGTTTTGGGGGTTGGCGGAATCGTGATCTGATCGCCCCCTTCCAGAATCACATCGTTCTCGCTGCCGTCGAGGGTATCGACCGACTGGATATGCAGAACCACACGCCCCACCTGCACTCTCGACATCAATTGATCGAGCGCCTGCATTTGCAGCATCACCGACTGCGCATCCGACGATTGTTGTACGGGACCCGCCGGGCCAGATGTAGGAACGGCGCCGGCACTCAACGCCGCCGCTTCCATCGTGAGCCGCTGCTTCTGCAACGCGACGAACTTGCTGATTTCGGCCTGCTGCCGCTGCGCGACCGAATCTCTCATCAACACTAATCCCTGCGGAAAGGCGCGGGACGTCAATCCGCCTGCCCGCTTCAGCACCGACGACAGCCGCTCGCCAGTTTCCAATGTGTAGCTGCCCGGCCGTTTGATTTCCCCCGCCAGCGACACCACCCAGGGCGCGCGCAACTGGCTGCCGACGACGATCTTGTCCAGCCGGCGCAACTCGACATTATCCTCATGTCCTTCCAGCAACGCCTTGATGCTGAAAACTTTGACGGCCGTTTCGTACGTGACCGGATCCGTGCGCACCAGCTCCGCCTTGTCCAGATACGAATCCTGGAGCAGTTGCTCGGGCTTCACCACATCCAGCATGCGCATGCCCGGTTTGAGTTCATAGACGCCCGGCGAGCGAACAGCGCCTGTCAGTGTCACGGCATTTTCGATCTGCAGGGGAACCGAGCCAATCCGGACAAAATCGCCGTCCCTGATCGTCAGCGAATCCCCGGTCGAGACAGGCTTCGGCGATCCGTTGAAATACTTCTGGATATCCACATCGAGAATGACGCGTTGTTGACCGGCCTCTACCCGGAAAATCTGGCAGCGCTTGCGGCCAGCCGATGGCGCCAACCCGCCGGCCAGATCCACCAGTTCCGGCAGTGTCGTGCCGTCGAGAATCTCATAGATCGCCGGACGCCGGACCGGTCCGCCGATCGCCGCAACGGCACCGATGGGATTGACCAGGATCGTATCGCCGGAATGCAGTTGCAGATCGTGACTCCGGTCGCCGTGGAGGAAGAACTGATAAAAGTCCACATCGCCGACGACCTTATTGTTCCGGATCACTTTGATATGGCGGAGCGATCCGGACTTGGCCGGTCCGCAGGCCGCATAGAGGGCATGGGAGACGGTTGACAGTGAACTCAAATCGTAGGCGCCCGGGCGCACAACTTCGCCGACAACAAAGACTTTAATGCTCCGGAGCCGGCCCATTGAGATATGAAAGTCGAACCGCTTCAGTAATCCGCTAAGTTTGGCATGGATAATCTGGTGTGCCTGCCCGAACGTCGCGCCGGCGATCGGAAACGACCCGACCTGCGGAATGAACAGCATGCCGTCCCGCTCGACAGACCCGATATAACTCCGATTAAAGCTGGGATCCGGCACGTTCCAGATGTGAATGGCCAGCGTATCTTCCGGACCCAGCACGTAGTCCGGACCGATCGGCATGTCCATGATCTGCGGGAACGAAGAAAAACTGAGATCGAAATAATTGTACCCGTACTGTTTGAGCTGATTCGTCATCCCCTGCAACAGAAAAAACTTGGCAAAGGAGTCTTCGATGGTCATCGGGCCGGTCGGTTCGATCTGGCCCGGCTGTGTGATCCCGACGTTGCCCTGGAGTTCCGCCTGCTGCGCCTGAATCAACGGACTGAGCAGCCCCGCATTATTCGGCAACACCGTACTACTCGAACGCACCCCGCTGTCCATCGACATGCCAGCCGGACTAGTGGATGACGGGTTCGCGGACGCTTGCGGCGCGGCCGATTGCCCCGGAACAGCAGCCGGTTGGCCGGCTCCCGCCGGTGCAGTTCCAGGCATACCTGCCGCTCCAGGCTGCCGCATCGTGCCCATCGCCGACGACACACCGATGGCCGCCAACCGGTCAGCCGTATTGAGTGGATCCTGCGACAGCGCCGGAGCTGTCGCCGCTCCACCGGCCTGCCCGGGACAGGGAACTTGCGAGGCTGCGTGCGACGGAATAATCGGCTGCAGGGCTTCGGGATTCGTAACAATCGGCGCGCCCATCATGGCCCCTTGAGAACTCGCCGACAGTCCGAACGGAACCGGCGCACCACCAATTCCGCCGCCGCCGCCACCAACACCCCCACCCGCCATCTGCGCCACTGCAACCGGCGGCGCCACCATGAGCGCCGACAAAATCCAGACAAGCCACTGGACCAGTCGTCGAGACCGCATGCCCTTCATTACACCTCTCCCGCGTTGTCGTGTGGTCGCATTCTCGATTGAATTACTCAGCTTCCTGATATCAAAACGACCGTATCGCAGGACTGCCGAAGCGTCAAGAATTTCGCCGTTTTCTGATCCCTGTTTTGCCGGTCTCACAACACCGTTTACACCCTGGTATTGTACGTCGTCCGGTCCGTCAAAATTCAATCATCAGCGAGGTCCAGAGAAAGTGGTTCTGGGCCGTTACGCCGGATGCAAAGGTTTCGATATACGGTGTAAGCGCCGTGATCTGTCCGGGATTCTTGAGATACTGATAGGTGTACCCCACCTGGACTTGCGCCCGGGCGGACAGCCACCAGGTGAGATCCGGCCCGAATTCGCGCTTGCGCTCGTGCACCGGCTGTCCCTTGGCCCGTTCCTGGAGATTCAGGTTGGTGCCGAGTTGAATTTCCTTGGTAAGAAACCGGGTGGTACGCACGAAGAAATCGACCGCATCGGTGCCGATGTTATCCCCGAGCGGAAATCCGCGATACCGCATCCCGCTCACGTAGGTACTGTTGTTGTACCACACCCCTTTCAAACCGGTTTTCCGCCGCGTGTAATCGGTATCCCCGTACTCGATCCGCAGATCCTGCGTATCGTTCGTGAATAATTGCGGAATATAGACGCCGGTGAGGAATGCGGCCCGGCTCGGGATGGGAACCTGCGACCACTTGTCCTCCGACCCCAGTTCACCGTAGAGCTGCATCCCGCTGGCAAACGGCACGAGATACGGCACCCGCGGAACGCGGGCGCGGAAGTCGAGCATCGACTGCTCGTTGACGTTTTTTCCCCCGCTTTGATTGGGCGAACTGAAAAATGTATCGATGACTGTGCCCGGGAACGATTGATCACGCCCCTGCCCGCCGAACTGCGTGAGGCGGGTACCGCCCAACTCCAGCCAGTCCGTAGGCAGATAGCTGACCCGCAATCCGAACACGTTGGCATGGGCGAAATCTCGGTTTTGCTCGAGCCGGGCGAGAAACGTGTTGACTTTCCATTCACCCAGCGAACTGAACATTCCCGGAAGCCGGAACGATTCATCGCTGCCCAATCGGATCATCTGCATCGGCAGCACATGGTCGGTCACAAGCAGCGAACCGTGATACCCCTGCCCCCACCATTGCGAGATCCGTCCGGCCTCCAACGCCACGTTCGCGTACGTGGCTTTGATGCTGTACTCGCGCATGTACACATTGTCGCTATGATTGGTCGGTCCGATTCCGAGCGCGTGATGATTGCTGATAAACTTCGGCTGGGCCTGCACGGCCAGCCAATCGCCGACCTCCAGCCAGCCGCGGACATCCGTCTGATTTTGAATCCCGTGGGCGTAATACTCACCGCCGCGATTCTCACGGAACCGGACCGTCTGCCCGCCGCCGACGGAAAACGCATCCATCTCCGTTTTGACGATCGCGCCGTAGCGGATCGCCGCCGCCTGCTCACCATCCTGACGGGCAATCGTGCCCAGATCGGTCAGTTCAGCATGAAATTCCTGCATCAAGCGGGTGAGCAGCGGTTCCGCGACCCGCGCCCGTCCATCGACCGGCAGGTCGCCGGAACGAATCCGCTCCACGGCCCTGGTAATATATTTGGCCGCTTCCTTCCGGCTGTACGGCTTGACGCTGATCATGGCCCGGTCGATGATTTCCATCGCGACCAGCCGGTCGATCGCCTCGTAGGCCCAATGATGCAAGGGAAGATTCATGGACGCCGCACCCAACGACGGCAGGCCGACGAACAATCCCGCAACCAGCAGCCACGTACTGATCCACACCGCGGTGACACGCCTGTGCGCGGTCCGGTTACGCATGATGGCAGATCCTGTCGAGGGTACCGCGTGCGGATGAAAAACCGGCCGAATGGTGGGAACCCGGAATCGGTCTCAGCACGAAATACGGATAGGCCGCTGAACTCACAACACCCCTAACCGGTCGCGCACAACCACTGCCGACTACACCGCCGTTTTCGATATGGGCTGATCGGGGTCTATCGGCCGGCGAACAACCGGGTGCACGCTGCGCCCGTATGTTCCCGTCGCCGCCCGGGCCGCTTCCACACCCGTCGTCTGTTCGACCGTCACCGGACAGAACTGTAATTCAGACCGAAGCACCATGACATTCTTCACCCGACACGTGTGCACCGCACGCCGCAATACCGACCCGACGATTTTGGCCGACGAGATCATCAGCACTTCAATCCGGTACCGGTCGATGATCGCCGGCAGTTCATGACTGCCGCCCAGCACCGGAAGGCCGTTCACAATGCGGTCGCGATAACTCATGTCGTCGTCGATGAAACCGATCGGATTCAGCCCCCTGGCGGTGTTTTGCTGCAACTCGCGCAGCACCAATTCGCCGCCGAATCCAGCTCCATAAATCAGGACCGGCTGCGTGGGGCGCGTGCGAGGCCGGTACAGCCCGACCAGCCGGTACGCACTCCGCATGGCGCCCATGAGCCATCCCAGCCCCAACACGTCCAGGGCAAAGACCGCCTCGATCCCGACCGGCGGATCGCTGATCAGCACGATGGAGTACGACAGCACGCCTCCGACGCAAACCGACACGCCGACACGCAACAAATCCCGCGCGCCGATCGCGCGCCAAATCCCGCGATACAACCCGACCGCATAGAACACGGCGAACTGCACCACCATCACGACCGGAAACATGTTCGTGTGCCACTGATGTATCGCGGGTGGCGCTCCTAGCCCGTAGATCAGCGAATAGGCGCCCCAGTACGCGGTCCCGATCAAAAAGAGGTCCAAGAACCCGAAGAAGAACGTGCGGTCGATCTTCATCTGATCGAACCACCGCATCGCCCATCCGATCCGCACCACGCCGACGTCGGAATAGCCAAGTTTGCTGATGCCGATCGCCGTAGCGAATCCGACCATGGCGAGGATCAAACCCGCGTTCCGGTACTGGGCCAACACAGAAATCAGCGCCAGCGCCGAGAGCAGCAGCCCGACGGCATACAACGCCAGGACGGTGTGGCGGTGCGGGAGGCCGAGCGCCAGCAGCCGGTGATGGATGTGTTCTTTGTCGCCGACGAACATCAGCCGGGCCGCCATGCGATACCGCGCCAGCAGACTCAACGTACCGTGCTGCTGCAATCCACCGGAGAACCGGCGGATCATCTGGATCATCGTGTCGAGAATCGGCAAGCCGAACACTAAAAACGGAATGATCACGGCCAAGGCCGTTTCCTGCTCTTGGCTGCCTTGGATGGCGGTCGCCGCCAGTAAAAACCCGATCAGCTGGCTGCCGGCGTCGCCGAGATAAATACGGGCGGGATTGAAATTGTGCGGCAGAAAACCGACCAGCGCGCCGAACAGGATCGCCATCAACCCGGCGTCGATAAAATCGTCCCGCATCAAAAACAGCACAGCGGAGGTGCCGGAGGCGATCGCGCCGAGTCCCGCGGCCAGCCCGTCCAGCCCGTCGACGAGGTTATAGGCATTGGTCAGGCCGACGATCCAGAGGTAGGTCAGCGGAATGGCGACGACGCCGAGATGATACGGCTCCCCGCCGAACACGGAGATTTCGTCGATCCGGACGCCCAGCCAGATGGCCACGGTGGCGCCAAGCCCCTGGAAGAAGAACTTGGCCCACGGCGGAAGGCAGCGCGCATCGTCGAGCACGGCGCCGAGCAGAATGATAAACAGCCCGTCGAGCACCGGCAGCCACCGGCTGGTGTCCACCATCGTGCCGGGCGCGACGAACTGGAACAGCACATTGGCCGTGACCCCGGAAACCACAATGGCCATCGCCACGCCGATACCGCCGAACCGGGGCACCATACTGCCGCTCCGCACCGGCGCATCCGCGCCATCGGCGCGGTACAGGCGCGGGATCAGCCAGCACAGACCGCCCGTAAACCCGTACGAACAGACGAAGGCCACCACCGACAGCAACGCAATTTCAGCGAGTGACAACGACATCGGCTCCATTACGCCGCCACCTTATTCAGCACGGACCAGAATTGCGCCGTAGCCTGAGGCCGATGCGCATGGCGGACAAAATACTCGCGTGCCGCCTGCCCCTGGCGTTCGCACAACGCACAGTCGTGATAACAGGTCCGGATCGCGTCGGCCGCCGCGCGGCTGTCGCCGGGCGGAATGACGAATCCGCACCGCGACTCCCGGATCACCGCCGCGGCTTCGCACTCGTCCGGACCGATGAAGAGCATGGGCCGGCCGGCCGCCATGATGCCGTAGCTTTTGCTCGGCACGCACAGCCCGGCCATGTCCTCGCGCAGGGACACGAGATGCAGATCGCCCGCCGAGAGGCTGTGCTGCAGCGATTCTTTCGGTTGGTACGGCAGAAACACCGTGTGCGACCACTGTTCCCGCGCCGCGGCATCGACTAACCGCTGTTTGTGTACCCCCTCGCCGACGAAACAGTACCGGAGGTTGGGAAGATCGCGGGTCTGCCGCACGACCGACATGATGGTCTCGATATCGTGGACGACGCCGAAGTTGCCCGAGTACATGACGACAAACCGGCCGTCGAGCCCGTGCATCTTCAAGAACTCGTTGGAACGGCGGTCGACCGGCTGTATTTGCTCGCCGTCCGCCCAGTTGGGAATCGCTACCACCCGGTCCTTCGACAACCCGTCGCGCAACAGATGCCGCTCCATACAGCGGCCCAGCACTACGTTCATGTCCATCGTGTTGAGCGACCGCATCATGACCCGCCGAAGCGTGCGCGCAAACCATCCTTCCGGAATGACGCCGGCCCGCACCGCGATGTCCGGATAAATATCCTGGAGCCAGGAGATGGTGCTGGTGCGCGTGCAGATCCGAACGAGTACGGCCAGAATGGACATCAGCGGGGGATCGGACAGCACAACCAGGCAGTCCTGCCGTCCCAAACGAATCGTCGCCCAGAACGCCGTGACATAAAAGAGCGCATAGTCGGCCAGCCGGCCGGCAATGGTCGAACGATCGAATCGGGTGAACCCGACCCGCACCACGCGAACGCCTTTGTACCGGTCGGTCGCAGGAAACCGGGCGGTCTCGTCGAAGTAGGCCGTGTTCCCCGTCACCACCGTGACGTCGGCCCCCCGGGCAACGAGATCTTCAGCCAACTCCGTCAAGAGTTGCGATGAGCCGGAAATATCGGGATAGAAATACCGGTTGACGAACAGCACCCGCATCGGCGCGCCGGCCGGACCGGCAGGAGCACCGGCAGGCGCGGACGAACGCACGCCGGGCAGGCCGCCCAGCATGTTCAACATGCGCAGCGCCAACGCGCTGCGATCGTAGTCGCGGGCGGCCCGCAGACACCGGGTCCGCATCTGCTGATACGCAACCGTCTCGGCCCGCATCGCGCGCACTTGCTCCACCAACTGCGCGACATTCTCCGGCTCGAACACCAATCCGACGCCTTCCCGTTCGACAATCTCCGCCGATTCGCCCGCCACGCCGTGCAGCACCGGAATGCCCATACCCATGCACTCAAACAGCTTGGAGGGAATCACCTGGGTGAACAGATCCGTCTTCTTCAGGTGGATGATGGAGACATCGAGCAGCGACCAGTACCGCACCACTTCTTCTTTCGGCACCGAGTCGATAAACAACACGTTCTCGAGTCCCATCGCCCGCGCTTTGTCCTGCAGCGCCGCCTTGCAGGCGCCGTCGCCCAGCAAAATAAACCGGATGGTCCGTCCCTCGCCTTCCCGGCGAAGCCGGTCGGCGGCGTCAAGGATGGTCTCCAATCCGTGCGCCATGCCGTGCGTGCCGATGTAGCCGGCGACAAACTGGCCGTCCAGATTCAACTGCCGGACGAGCGCCGCATCTTTCGGCTGAGGACGGAACCGGGAAATATCGACCCCGTTGGTCACGACTCCGATTTTGCGGGGATCGATGCCGCGCGCAATCAAATTGAGGGTAAACGAATGCGTCACCGATACGATGCACGCGGCCTTCCGGTAGAGAAACATCTCCACCTTTTCCAGCAGCCCGATCACCAGCTTGTTGCGGATCGCCCCGACCGCCACAATGGATTCCGGCCACAGATCGCGCAGTTCGAACACGAATGGAATGCGCTTGCACCGGCTGACGACATACGCGGCGCAGGCGGTGAAGAACTGGGGCGACGTGCCGATCACCAGATCGACGCCGCGCACGAAGGGGCTCATGACGATGGCCATGAGCATAAAGCTGAGGTAGTCCAGAATGCGCTTGATCAGGCCCTGATTGGCCGTGATGTATGTCCAGACCCGGATGACACGGATGCCGTCGATGCGCTCGCTCTGCCAGAGTGCGTTGCGATATCCCGCGTAGACCTTGCCTTGAGGAAAATTCGGCGCGCAGGTCATGACGGTGACCTGGTGACCGCTCCGCACCCATTCACGGCAGTGCTCGAACGTCCGGCTCGCAGGGGCGTTGACTTCAGGAGGGAAATTGTCTGTGAGAAACAGGATATGCATGCCGGCCGGCTAACCCTTTACATATCTCGCTGTCATCGCACCCGTCCCCTACCCAGCAACGGCATGCGACCGTATGATCGAATAATTCCGGCGACACCAAGCCACACGATCCCCCAGCGACGGGGTTGGGCCTGTTCGTGTCGCAGCCTAACCATTCCACAAAAAGTCTAATTTTCAAAACACTTTGCGACTTCTTTCATGCGGCTAAACGACTGCCCGCCCGCCATCCTGAACGGGCCATCGCAGGATGCGCTGGACCCGCCGCATAAGGACCCAGTTTGGACAGAAATGTGGAGAAGGAATCAGGAGGAGAGCACTTGGCCGGAAGGCACGAAATAGGCGGGAAAACCTAGCGGGTTACC
>OMJK01000128.1 GCA_900299325.1 Nitrospiraceae bacterium
CGAGCGATCAGTTTGCTGTACGGCGTTTCTTCGGTTTGCTCCCGCGCCCGAATGATCTGCGTCGCTTCCAACCCGTCCATCTCCGGCATCTGACAGTCCATAAAGACGAGGGCATAGGGCTGGCGGAAGACGGCCTCGACCGCCTCCCGTCCGCTCGACACCACATCGACCTTGTACCCGATTTTTTCCAGCATCTTGAGCGCAATCTTCTGATTCATCGGATTGTCGTCCGCCACCAGGACGCGCCCCGGCCACACACCGCCCACCCCGCGATCGACGGCCGCCATCTCATCGGACGAATTGCCTGCGCGATCGGCGCCGGCGGTTCCCATCGCGATCCGCAAACAATCGAACAGCTGCGTATGCCGGACCGGCTTCGTGAGACAGCCGTCGAGTTGGGTATCCTGATTACGTTTGGCGCTGCTGTGGCCGCTCCAGGAGGTCAGCATGACCAGCTTCATCGACGCCAGCGCAGGATCGGCTCTCACGGCCCGAGCCAGCTGAATTCCGTCCATCTCCGGCATCAGCATGTCGAGCAGCGCCAGATCGAACGGTGCGCCGGTCGCCACAGCCTCCCGCATGGCCGCCAGCGCCGAGCGGCCGTCACAGACGCTCCGGCACGACATCCCCCACTCACGGCAATAGCGTTCCAGAATGGTCCGGTTGGTCGCGTTGTCGTCCACAATGCACACCCGCAGCCCGGAAAAACTGCCGATGCGCGCCGGTGACGGTGCAGGCGCCTGTGCGGCAGTCCCCGCGCCGACACCGACCGTAAACCAAAAGCGGCTCCCCTGCCCTTCGCTGGAGACGACGCCGACCTGCCCGCCCATCAGTTCCGCCAGCTGTTTGCTGATGGCCAACCCTAACCCGGACCGCCGTATTTTCTCGTCGTCGAGCCGTCGGCCTGCGAGAAGGGCTGGAACAACCGGCGCTGCGCCTCCTGACTGATGCCGATGCCCGTATCGCTCACCTAGAACCGGAGCGCGACCGACCCGGTCTGAGATGCTTCGAGGGACACTTTGACCAGAATCTCGCCGGCCTTCGTGAATTTGATCGCGTTCCCGACGAAATTGGTCAGCACCTGGCGGATGCGGCCCGAATCGCCCGTGCACATCTCCGGAACGCCCGGATCGACCGTTTCGACCAGTTCCAGCCCTTTGCTCTGCGCCGCCTCGGCCAGCAGCTCCAGCGTATCGTCCACCATGGTTCGCACATCGAACGGCAAGAGTTCGAGCGTCAGCTTCCCAGACTCGATTTTGGAAAAATCGAGAATGTCGTTAATGATCATGAGGAGCGCGTCGCCGGACCGGCGAATGACGTCGGCGCATTCCCGCTGCTCCGGCGTCAACTCGGTGTCCAGCAGCAAGCCGGCCATGCCGAGGACTCCATTCATCGGCGTGCGGATTTCATGGCTCATCGTGGCCATGAATTCCGACTTGAGCCGGGCCACCTCCCGCACGTCGGCCAGTTCGGCCGTCCGCTCCGCGACCTTTTGTTCCAACCCCGTGGCAAGTTCGTGCAGCGCGAGACTGCGTTCGCGCAGCAGGCAGTTGACGAGCCGAATCATCGCCGCCAGCTGCTCGAACTGCCCGCCGCTCCGTTCGCGCAACACGGGCATATCCGTCTGGTTCTGGACGAGTTCTTTGAGCAACCCCTGGAGCGCTTTCGACACCGCGTCCAACCCCCAGTAGATGGAGAGCACTCCGGCCAACATCAGTAGGAGCGTGGCCCCCAGCATCGCCCAGGCCGTCCGTTGCACCGCGCCATCGACCCGCGCCAGCGAATACTCGGCACGGATCCACACCCGCTCGCCCGTTTTAAATCGAATCGGTTCCAGAATGACGAGCAGATGCCGGCCGTCCGAATCCGTCGCCGTCCGGACCGACTCCTCATCGCTCTCGCCGACGTGCTCGCTGTTGAAGTCCGACATCGCACGGCCGATCCGTGCCGGCTGCAACGCCGCGCTGATCATGCCATCCGGATCCAGCACGTCGAGGTTCACCAGATCGCCGTCCTGGACCAGATGCGCCATGGACTCCTGGATTTCATACACCCCGTCCAGCACCGCCACCGCACTGAAGCCGGTGAAGGTCCGGGCGATCGCCAGCGCACGTTCTCTCGCCCCGTCGTGGAACATGCGATATTCGCGGACCACCGTCAGCGTGGACCCGACGGCCATGATCAGCAGAATGATGGCCGGCAAGCCGACCAGGAGCCGGAACCGGAGATCGGTCGTCCACCGCGTGCGAAGTTTGCCTGTCCACTGAAAGAGTCCAGTTGTCACCCTTGCCTCCGTTCGATCGCCGAGTCGTTACGCCGCACGTTCGTGCCCTTCGTCATGAAACCATCGAGCCAGCACCTCGGACAGCACCGTGGCCGACACCGGCTTACTGACGAAATCATCCATGCCGGCATCGAGACATTTGCGGCGGTCCTCCGACATCGCATTGGCGGTCATCGCCACAATGGGAATGCGCTGCCGCCCGGACACACCCGGGCGATCCGGGCGCCGGCCGTCGGACGACGCCACCTTGGGCGAGCGCCCCTCCCGCTCCCACGCACGGATCGTGCGGGTGGCCTCGAAACCGTCCATCTCGGGCATCTGGCAGTCCATCAATACCATCATGTAGGGCTGGCGAAACACCGCGTCGACCGCTTCGGATCCGTTCGACACGACATCGACTTTATATCCGAGCTTCTCCAGCATCTTGGCCGCAATTTTCTGGTTAATCGGATTGTCCTCCGCAACCAGCAGACGACCCTTCTTCGCCGCTTGCGCTTCGGAGAGCTGGTGTTTCGTCACTAAAGCCGGTGGCGGGCCGCTACCCGCCCCCTGGACGCGTGGAGCCTGACTCATAACCAGACGCAGACAATTGAACAACTGCTCCTGCCGGATCGGCTTGGTGAGATAGCCGGCCAGCCCGGCTTCCTGCGCCAGTTTGGCGTCGCCGCGTTCACCGAGCGCCGTCAGCATCACCAGGCGCATGGAAGCCAGCACCGGATCCGCTTTCACCATCCGGGCGAGTTCCAGACCGGTCATGCCCGGCATCTGCATATCCAGGAGCGCAAGCTCGATGGGATACCCCGCCGCCGCCGCCTGCCGCATCACCTCCAGTGCGCGCGGCCCGTCGGGTGCGCTCACCGCACGCAGCCCCCAGGTCTCCGCATACTGTTCCAGCACCGACAGGGTCGCGGCATGATCGTCGACCAGACAGCACCGGACTCCCTGTAAGCCGGCGTTCTTAGCGGACGCATCCTGCGCACGGCGATCCGATGCCGTCACAGCCAACTGGACCGTAAACCAGAAATTGCTGCCCTTCCCTTTTGCAGACTCGACGCCGATCCGCCCCCCCCATCAGATCGACCAGTTGCCGACAAATCGCCAGCCCGAGACCGGTGCCGCCGTATTTTCTTGCGTCGGATCCGTCCACCTGTGAGAACGACTGGAAGAGCTTCGATTGCGCCTCGGCGCTGATGCCGATGCCGGTATCGCGGACTTCGAACCGCAGCATCGCCGACGACGCATCGGACTCGACCACGGTCACTTTGACCAGCACCTCGCCCGCATCGGTGAACTTGATCGCGTTCCCCACGAGGTTCGTCAGGATCTGCCGCACCCGGCCCGGATCGCCGGTCACGCCCGTGGGCACCGCAGCATCCATCAGCACAACCAGCTCCAGCTGCTTGCGCTGGGCCAGTTCGGCCAAAATCTCCACCGTGTCTTCCACCATCGTGCGCAAGTCGAAGGGAATCACTTCCAGCGACAACTTGCCTGCCTCGATTTTCGAGAAGTCCAGAATGTCGTTGATGATCGTGAGCAAGACGTCGCCGGATCGGCGGATCACCTCGGCGCACTCCCGCTGTTCCGGCGTGAGATCCAGATCCAGCAGCAGACCGGCCATGCCGATGACGCCGTTCATCGGCGTGCGGATCTCATGGCTCATCGTGGCCAGAAACTCCGACTTGGTCTTGACCGCAATCAGCGCTTGATCGCGCGCCTCGACCAGTTCAGCCGTCCGTTCCCGAACCCTCCGCTCCAATTCCACCGCCTGCTCGTGGAGCACCTCGCGCTGCGATTGCAGCAACTGATTGGTCCGCTGGACCGCTTTTGCCAAGTGCTCGAATTGGCCGATCACCTGCCCGTGCGCGACAGACGGATCCCAGTCGTCCTTCAACACGGTTTCGCCCAACAAGCGCTTGAGCACCATGGACACCGCCCCGATGCCCCAGTAGATGGACAGCACCCCGACCGCCATCAGCAACAGCGTGACGCCGAGCATGCGCCAGATTGTCTGCTGCACCGCGCGATCGACCCGCGTGAGCGCGTACTCGACCCGAATCCAGACCGGCTCCCCTGTTTTAAATCGCAGCGGCTCGAGGATCACGAGCAGCGCATTGCCGTCCGGACCGGTGACGGTACGGATGGTTTCGGCCGTATGCTCGTCGGAAGATTGCGTGACGGACTCCTGCAAGACCTGGCCGATGCGAGCCGGACGGTAGGCCGCGCTGATCATGCCGTCGGGATCGAGCACATCGAGATTGACGAGGTCCTCGTCATGAATGTAACTACCGATCGACTCCTGGATGCGATACAGGTCGTCGAGCACCGCCACCGCGCCGAACGCGGCAAAGGTCCGCGCAAACGTCACGGCGCGTTCGGTCGCCCCTTCATGCAGCACACGGCGTTGTTCGTAGATCGTGAGGGCCGAGCCGAGCGCCATGACCAGGAAGATGACGGCAGGCAGGCCCACCATGAGGCGGAACCGGAGGTCGCCGGACCATCTGGTCCGGACCCATCGGACACGCCGAAACAGTGTCGTGATCACACTCTCACCCGGCCTTCCACAGCAACCTCCGTGTCGCTCACACCCCGGCGGCGCATGCGCACACACCACGGCCTAGAGCGACAGTTCTCTATCGGACGAACGGAGCGATGACTTGATTGGCGACGATGAACAAACCTAATGAAAATTCATGTGGAAACAGGCACTTCGAGGGCGAGGAGAGATAGAGAACAACACTTTCCGTAGATTTCCCCACAGGGTGGTCGTTTTCACCGCCCTGCTAGAAAAAGGACATGGAAGCGTAGGTCACGGTCGAATTGTATTGGTCGGTAATCCCGCGGTCGTAGCGGAGCACCTGCCCTTTTTCGGCCTGGATCAGCCGGAGCAGGCTATAGATGGCGGAGAAGCCGGAGATGCGGCGCTGGTCGTTCTCCTTCTGGATGTAGGCGGCGAAGTCGTCGGGCTTGAGTTCCTCGACCGGCTTGAGCATCTCCAGGTCGTGCTGCATGGACCGGTGGAAAGAAAAATCGGTCGGCGGCTCCTTGTCCCCGTACCGCAGCCCCAAATGCGCGAGTTCGGCGGCCGCGACGATGCACACGGCCCGGCCATCGGCGGCGACACTCTCGCGCAGGCCGGCCAGAAACACATCGACCGACCGGCGCACCGTCTGATCGGAAAATTCCAGCGGCGAAAAGGCGCACAGCACCGGCACGATCGTGAACGGTTTCTTCGTCCCGACGACGTGTTGCAGAAACGGCAGCTGAAATTCGATGGCGTGTTCAGCCTGATGACACACATCTTCCTCGAACGCCGCCGGGAAACGCGTCTTCAATTGCGGGACGAGTGCCCGATCGGTTCGCACCACCCCCAGCGGCGTTTCGAAATCCTTGTCCGTGACGGCAAACAGATTCTGCAGCCCCGCATAGGCCGTGCCGAACACAATGTAGACGTCCGGCTGGTCGGCCTCCTGCAATTCCTTGTACCCCCACGCGTACACCGGCCCGGCCTGCTTCAGATCGTAGGTCGGCACGACCAGTCCCCTGATCTTCTTCCCCTGGTTCTCCGACGGCTTGAAGTCCGGCCCTTCCTTCGACGTGAAAAATCCGTCGAGTTGCTTCTTCAGCTTTTCGCCATCGGCCTCGTAGCTGCGCCCGGCAAATACGGCGGCGCGGAGCGGGCTGGTGCGATAGGCATCCCGCGCTTTCATGCGGGCGTCTTCGGCGCGGGCCCCTTCCAGAAAGAGCTTCTGGTCGAGATCGGCCACCAATTGGCTCACCTTGTCCGGCAGGAGAAACTCGCCGAAGCGCTTGAGGTAGAGGCCACCGATCTCATTGAGCGAATGCTCGCCGTCGAAATGCTGAACGATGAAGAAATAGTTCAGCGGCAGCACCAGCTTTTCCTTGCTCAACCCGGTCGGATCCCACAGCACAATGTACTGCTCCTCACCCTCTTTGACAGGAGAGAATTGGAGGTTCCTGAGCACCGGATACTGCTTCGGATCTTTGGCGGCGGTCGTCATGGTGGAAGGCGCATTGTAATGGAGACGTTGAAACAGCTGCAACCGGCAGATAGACCGTCTGTTGGTCTATTTGATCTGCCTGGTCTATCTAGTCTTTCGGAGCAAAGCATTCGACAAGATAGACCAGACGACCGGACAGACCTGTTGTGTCAGTTTTAATGTTGAGGAGGCTCTTCCTGACCGCGCCGCGACAAGAGAATCAACGCACCGACCGTGAGGATCAGCAACCACAGGGTCGGACGGCC
>OMJK01000129.1 GCA_900299325.1 Nitrospiraceae bacterium
ACCCACGGCCAGTCCGGCATCGTATGCGAATAGGGATCCAGCGCGGGCAGACGCCCGCCGTTCGCCACGAGATCCATACCTGTCCGGAGATGCCAGCCGAAATCCGGCTCCGTCAGCGGCTGCAGCGCAAAGTTCGCGAGCAGGAGCAGCAGCAGCGCGTTGAGCGCGAGGAATCGGTGGCGAGCGGGAATCGACACCCGGAAGCTCCTTGCACGAGCACCGACGGACTCGTGCTAATTGGCTGGCCGGCTTACCAGCAGATTGCCAAGCACCAGCCACTCGACCTCGGTCCTGAGAAAGCACCGGACCGCGTCGTCGGGCGTGCACACGATCGGCTCCTGCACGTTGAACGACGTGTTCAGCAGTACCGGCACGCCCGTGTGCCGCTCGAACGCTTCCAGCAACCGGCGATACAGCGGATTCGACTCGCGGTCGACGGTCTGCACCCGCGCCGAGCCGTCGACATGCACTACAGCGGGGATGATGCCCTTGGCGCTGGGTTGAACCCGCGCGGTGAACAACATGAACGGAGACGGAGCCGCCAGTTCGAAGTAGCGCCCGGCCGCTTCCTCGAGCACAGACGGCGCGAACGGCCGGAAGAGTTCGCGGTGCTTCACCTTGGCGTTGATCACCGCGCGGATGTCTTCCCGTCGGGGATCGGCCAGCAGACTCCGGTTGCCGAGCGCCCGCGGGCCCCACTCCATGCGCCCCTGAAACCAGAACACCAGCCGGCCACACGATAATTCTGCGGCCATCTTGTCGCAGAGCGCGTCATCTGACAAATGCTGCGCGATTAATCCGGCCTGTTGCACTGCCTGCCGGCACTCTGCTTCGGAAAAATGTGGCCCCCACAGGGCCGATCGCATGACTGAACGGATCGGGTGCGCGTGGTGCCGGTAGTCGTACCAGAGCGCGGCGCCCAATGCGGCGCCGGCATCGCCGGCGGCCGACGGGATATAGACGTCGTGAAATCCAGCCTCACGCCATAGCCGGCTGTTGGCGACGCAATTGAACGCCACGCCACCGGCAAGGCAAAGCTGATTCGCCTTCGTCGCTTCCCGCAGATGCCGGGCCAGATGCAGCAACACCTCTTCCAACAGAGCCTGGACGCTGGCGGCAATATCCCGATGCCGCTGGGACACTTCTTCGTGCGGCCAGCGGTTCGGCCCCAGCAACGCCAGGAGCTTCGGGACGAACATGCCGGCACGCGCCAGATGAAAATCCAACAGCGCCGTGTTCAGCGTGAACGCACCGTCCGGCTCGATCCGCACAAGATGCTCCCGCATCGCCGGCACGAACCGCGGTTCTCCATAGGCGGCCAGTCCCATCACGATGTACTCGTCATGGTCCGGTTTGAAGCCCAGGTATGCCGTCATGGCCGCATACAACTGGCCGAGCGAATGGGGCAGCGGAATCCGCTTCAGCACGTCGATCGTGCGGCCCTCCCCCAGGGCCAGCGTCGTCGTGTGCGCCTCGGACGCGCCGTCGACCACGAGCACCGCAGCCCGCTCGTAGGGCGAGGCCAGATAGCTGCTGGCCGCGTGGCACATGTGATGGTCGAGAAACGCGGGAGCGGGTGGGCGCGTGCCGTCGATGCGTTGCGTGAGATAGCGCCGGAGAAAGGCCAACTCTCTCCACTCCTGCGTCATCCGCTCGGCCGCCCGCGTCCCCTTCACCCGGAAAAGGCGCGGCGAACGCAGCATGGCACCCAGCGCCAGACGTGCGCGGCGGCCGATCTCCCAATATTTCCACGGCACCGCCACGGCGTCGACGTCGCTCAGCCGCACGCCCCGTTCGCGCAGACAGTAGCGGATCGCCTGGACAGGAATGCCCGACGCATGTTTCACACGCACGAACCGCTCTTCTTCCGCCGCGGCGACAATCCGGCCGTCTTCGACCAGCGCGGCCGCCGCGTCCCGCATGTTGGAGAGCCCCAGCGTCAGCATTGCCGCGCAGAATAGTCGAGTCCCGCGCAGGCCGCAAGTGCGGCCGCCCGTTGCTTTCGTCCTGCCGTTTCCGGTACGGTGACATGTTCACGTGCGCGTTCGCTTTGGAGGTGATTGTTGATGCAGTTCTCACGACGGACGGCGATGGCGGTCAGAGCAGCGGTCCTGGTGTGTGCGGCCGCGTTGCATGTCAGCTGCGCCAGCCATCTTGAATTTCCACCGATGGGCGAACCGCTGCCCTATACCGCCAAACTGGACATTCCCTCCAACATCAAAAGCATCGTCTTCCGGTACACCGAAAGCTGCGGCCATATCATGGAGATTGCGGTCGGGGCGAAGCTGGAGGAAGCGCTGGTCGAGGGCGCCTACCGCACGTTCAAGGGCGTTGTGTACGAGGGCCGGGGCACCAAGGACGCCACGCCCGACGCCACCGTCCACGTCGATCTCGTGAGCTGGTCTTTCAACCTCAAACAGGACGTCGTCTACGATCGCGTGCCGGCTGAATTGAATTTCAACGCCATCGTGCGTGTCTACGATCCAAGCGGCAAGCTGCTGCGCGAAGCGGAGGTCCGGACCGACCGGCAGGAGCGCCTGCGCGTCGAGCCGCTCCAGAAAAACTGCGACTACATCATCAATCCGTTCGTCCAGGATTCGGTTATCGATTTCGCGACGAAAGTCTCCACGGAATCCCGGCTCGCGTTCGGGACGCAACCCTCCGCGCCAATCGTCGCCCAAAGCGCGGTACCGGGCGCCCCAAGCGCCGCGCAGGCCGCGCCGAAATCGCCGACTGGTTCAGCATCCGACCCGACAGCCAGAAGCTTCTCCGTTCCGGTACCGGCCGTGTCGAGCGCGCCGTCGAGCCTCCGCTTCAAAGCGATGGTGCTGGATGAAAACAGCAACCTGATTTTCGAAGGCGGCGAGCGGGTGCGCGTGCGGGTCGACGTGGTCAACACCGGCCCGACGCCGGTGCAGAACGCCACCGCGTCGCTGACCGGCACGCCGGCGATTCTTACGCAATTCCCGGCAACCACCCTGCCGATTCCGATGCTTCAGCCCGGCGACACCAAATCGCTGGAGTTCGTCGCCACGCTGCCGCCGACCGTCCAGGCACAGAAGGCCGAGCTCCATGTCGTCGTGGCCGAATCCGGCGGCGCCGCGGCACCCGCCCAATCTCTGGCGCTGACCGTGCAACCGACCGGTGTCCGGTCGGACGACGTCGATCAGATTCCACCGCCGGTGGCGGGCTTTCAACACCCGCATACGTTTCTCGTTTCGATCGGCATCGGCGCGTACCGCGATCAGCAGGTCCCGCAGAGAAAATATGCGTCGCTGGACGCCGAGATGGTGGCCAACTATCTCCAGTCGCTCGGCGGTGTTCCCTCGTCCAACGTGCGGCTCCTGCAGGACTGGAAGGCGCTCCGGCCGGATATCGACGAGGCCTTGCTCGACTGGCTGCCGCCCCACGTGACGAAAGAATCGGTCGTCATCGTGTACTTCGCCGGCCAGGCGCTGGTGAACCAGGCAGGCGAAATCCTGCTGGTTCCCTACGAGGGTAATCCGGCGTCGGCCAGCCGGCTCTACCCGCTCAAGGATCTGCAGTCCGCGTTGGCCCGGCTAAAAGCGAAACAGACGATCTTGATTTTCGACGGCATGGTCGCGAAGCTCCCGCACGACGCCAAAGCGAAAACCCTCACTCCCCGCTGGGACCACAACGGCGGCACGACGATCCACATGGTCAGCGCCGACGGGCTGAGCCGCGGCCTGGAAGACGACAAACACCGCCACGGGCTCTTCACCTATTATTTCTTGCGGGCTCTGCGGGGCGAGGCGGATCTGAATCGCGACGGCCAGGTCACGCTGGGCGAAGTCACCGGCTATGTCAGCCAGAAGGTCGCCTGGGCATCGAAGTCGCAATTTAACAGTGAACAGCGCCCCCTCTTTCTTCCCACCATCAAGGCCGGCGACAAATCCGCTTCCCTCGTCCTCACTAAGCTGGCGGCCATCTCCGGTTCCGAATCGCCCTAATCTCTTCTTCTTTATTCCATGGCCCGCCTTATCCATGCGGGTCCGCGATCAAACCTGGTCGCGGCGCAAAAAAAAGAGGGCGGGGATCGCTCCCCGCCCTCCATCAAACCCAACCTCGACCGTCAGACTACTCTTTGCAGAAGCTGCGCTCGTAGTTGATGATCGTCCAGGCTTCTTCTTCGTTGATCGCGGCCGGAATCAAAGAGACCATGCCGGTTCCGGCGCTGCCGTTCTTGATGACCCAGAACAGCTCGCCGTCTTTCCGCTTCTTGTGGAACTTGCAGTTCGTGAAGTTCCGCGGGCTCGGATTCAGAATGGCGCCGGCCGGGCCGTTGCCCTCACCGGTCTTGCCGTGGCAGTTGAAGCAGGTGCCCTTGCCCTCGAACAGCGCCTTGCCCTTGGCGATGTTTTCCGGAGTCGCCGGAACGGGATTCGCCATGTTCCGCGCTTCCGCTCTCTGATCGTCCGGCACGCGCGGCTTGAGCGGATCGCGCTCTTCCGCACCGACCACCGTGGCCGACAGCAGCATCACTGCTGCACTGATTCCCATGAACTTAGACAGATACCCCATCACACGTCCTCCTTTGTGTTGAACTCACCGCACATGATACCGGCATGAAGCCGCTGGCTGTCGTGACCCGCAGAGTCGACCGCCGGCAAAACGGACGGACTATAGCAATCGCGTTTCCGGCTTGTCAAGAAATCCCCGCGCCCCCAAGGGCGAATCGCCTTTCCGCCACCCGGTCGCGCCTGACGCAGTTCCCGATGATGGAGCAACGTATTCCCCCACTCCGCGTATCACGTTCTGCCTCCTGTACCGTACAAGGCCCATGCCAATTCCACGTCCTGAGGGAAGGCGAATGAATTGAGGACGTTACGCGACCGTCGACTGATTCGATCCTCTTTCCTTTCGCATTCGTGACACCTTTGCGCCTCAACCGCGTCACAGCCGCCTCAGGAAAAGTAAGACGTTTCTCATCTTGCGGAATTAATTTTATTCTGCTGCCGGCAAACTTCCACCGCGCCTATTGAACTGGATTGATGTGACGGACAACTAGAGAATGGGCTCGAGAGGAAAACGAAGGAGAGATGAACCGTTACCGTTTGACGACGACGTCGCGGGCGACTTTGCCGCTGGGACCGAAGGGCTTCTGCGGTTTGCCGTTGAGGAAGGCTTTGATGCCGCCGGCGTTGCCGAGCGTGAGCACAAACTGATCCTGCCCTTTCCACTGCCCTTTCTCACCCGGACGCAGTAGGGCTTCCTGCGGGCTGCCGTTGTCGATTTGCACCACCACCCAGCTTAACTCCGTCGCCTCCAGATCCAGCACCAGCTGGCCGTCAGCCGCGCTCTCGCCGAGCGTGATACCGCCCAACGGTCCGTCGCTGCCCGGCGACACAGTCGACACCGGTGCCGGGGCCGGCTTCGCCGCTACCACGGGCGCCGGCGCAGCCGGTTCCGTCGCACGCGACTCGCTGCCGGAGGTTTTGGCGGCCGGTACCGGCTCGCTGGCTTTCGGTGCATCTTGAACTGCAACGGTATCCTGCAGCGGCGGCACTTCGGGCAGATCTTTGCCCGCCTGCACCGTGCGCTTCGTCGTCGTCGGCTCCGGCGGCGTGCGCCGGGTCATAGCGGATTGCTGTTCCCGGCTCAAGAGAAACACCAGGGTCAGCACCGCAATGCCGATCGCGACCGCCACCGCTTTCCGGTTCGCCTGGCGCTTCCGCTCTTCTTCGACCTGCCGGGCCTTGAGCCGTTCCCGTTCATCCTGTTTTTCGTAGAACGCGCCGGCGGACTGAATGAACCGGTGGATGGCGTCCTCTTCGTCCAGCCCGAGGGAGCGCGCATAGGACCGGACGAAGCCCCGGGCAAAGACTTGATCGGGCAGCTTGGCGAAGTTGCCGTCTTCCAGCGCCCGGATGAAATCGGTCCGGATGCGGGTCTTGGACGCCACTTCGTCGATCGTGAGCCCTTTGGTCTCGCGCACCTGCCTGAAAAATTCTCCGACCGCGTCCATAGTCCCCCTACGGCTTCTTCAGCCGGCCCAGCAGTTCCGCCGCCGCCGTCCCGTATTCCCCGCCCTTGTCCAACGTCGCCACCTTCGTCAGCGCTTCGCGCGCGCGTACTGTATAGCCCAATTTGTAGTAGACCCGTCCCAGTTCCAGATTGGTAATGGCCGGCGGCACGCTCGGCGGGTTGACGTTCAGCGCATCCTCGAACGCCTCCATCGCTCCCTGATAATCGCCTTGATGCACCAAGGCCCGCCCCAGATTCACACGCACTTTATCGGGCGTATCGTACAGCGGATTCGTCAGCGCGCCGCGATACGCTTTGATCGCCTCGTCCCACCGGTTTTGCGCCGCCAGCGCCTGCCCGAGATAGTTCTGCGCCTCGGAAAACGACTCGTCGATCGCAATCGCCGCCCGGAATTCCTCTTCGGCCTGTTGCATCTTGCCCTGGGCGAAGTAGATGTGTCCCAGCCCGTACCGGGCGTCCTTGTTGTCGGGGTTGAGTTGCACCGCCTTCTGAAACGACACGAACGCCTTCTGGCGATCCGTGTTCAGGCTGGCCACCCCTTCCTGATAATAGCCTTGCGACTTCTGAATGGACTCCTGGCTCGTCGCGCAGCCGGCCAACAGGCACGCCACGCCCCACGCGATGACCCGGATTGCAGATTGATTTATGCCGGTGAATGACGACGTCCTGCTCACGAGAGATCCTCGAAATGCGTCAGGCGCTTGAATGCCCGGAATCGAGCCTGGATCTCTTTGTAATCCAGGACTCGCAATCGGTCAAGACTAAAGGATTCCACGGTAAACGAGGCCATCACGCTGCCGAAGATGATGGCCTGCTTCATCGCCTCGAACGACTGGTTGCCGGTCGAGGCCAGATAGCCCAGGAACCCGCCGGCAAAGGTGTCGCCGGCGCCCGTCGGATCGCGCACGTCCTCCAGAGGAAACGCCGGCGCCCCGAACGTCTGCCCGGGACTGAACAAGAGCACCCCGTACTCGCCGCGCTTGATGATCAAGTGCTTCGGCCCGCGCGAGAGCACGAGTTTCGCGACTTTCACCAGATTGGAGTCCTGGCCGAGCGCGCGCGCCTCGCCGTCGTTGATGATCAGGATGTCCACCTGCTCCAGCACTTTCCACAGCGCGTCCCGCTTGCCGTTGATCCAGAAATTCATCGTGTCGCAGGCAACCAACCCCGGCCGCTCGACTTTGTGCAGCACATCGAGCTGCAATTCCGGATCGATGTTGCCCAGGAACAGCACGTCCGGCTTGCGATAGGCCTCCGGAATTTTCGGGCGGAACGTTTCGAACACGTTCAGTTTCGTGTCGAGCGTGTGCGCCTCGTTCAACTGATGCGTGTACTCGCCCTTCCAGCGAAACGTCGCGCCGGGCCGGCGCTCGAGCCCGGTCAGATCGATGCCGCGGGTCTCAAGAAACTTCACATGCTGGGGCGGGAAATCCTCGCCGACGACGGCGATGAGCGCGACCGACGTGAAGAAACTCGCGGAGGTGGAAAAATACGTGGCCGAGCCGCCGAGAATCTCCGTGCCTTCTCCGAACGGCGTCTTCACCGTATCGAGCGCGACCGACCCGACGACGAGCAGTTTTCCCATCTGTTATCGCGATCCTTTCTTGGCCGGCGGGCGCACACGGGCCGTGAGCAACGCCAGTCTGTTCCGCACGGCCGCCGGCACGGCGTCCGGCGCCGTCACGATGGCATCCTGCAACGCCCGCTGGCAGGCGCATGCCGGCAGGGCCGCGACCGGCGCCGCGATGGACTGCAGCACGCGCTTGGCCAGCGCCACGTTCTGATGGAGCGTCGCGAGAATCGCCTCGACCGTCACAGCTTCTTCCGTCTCGTGCCAGCAGTCGTAGTCGGTCGCCAGCGCCAGTGTGGCATAACACAACTCCGCTTCGCGCGCGAGTTTGGCCTCCGGCATGTTGGTCATCCCGATCACGTCGACGCCCCACTGCCGGTAGAGGCGCGATTCGGCCTTCGTCGAAAACTGCGGCCCTTCGATGCACACGTACGTGCCGCCGCGATGGACCGTGGCGCCGGCTGTGTGCGCCCCGTCGGCCAGCACCGGCGTCATCGCTCCGCAGACCGGCTGACCGAACGCGACGTGGGCCACCATCCCGCCTTCGAAAAACGTCGAGGCCCGCCGCTTCGTGAGGTCGATGAACTGGTCCGGCACCACCACATCGCCCGGCCGGATCGTCTCCTTCATGCTCCCGACGGCGCTGACGGAGACCACGCGGCGCACGCCCAGCGATTTCAGCGCATAGATGTTGGCCCGATAGTTGATCTCGCTGGGATTACGCCGGTGCCCGCGCCCGTGCCGGGACAGAAAGGCGACCCGCGCGCCGGCGAGCGTGCCGAGGATTACTGCATCGGACGGTTCGCCGAACGGCGTGCGCACGCGAACCTCCCGCACCGCGGTCAGTCCCTCGATGGCGTAGAGGCCGCTCCCGCCGATGAATCCGAGCACCGCGCCCTTGTCCGTCGTCCGTCGTGTCATGCCTGCCGTTCGTGCGATGCGGGGTTGCCGATTGTCGTCGGCCCCACGCGTCCGGATGCGAGGGTGCGCAGAAACCGGTCGACGTGCTCCATCACGCGCTCCGCCGTGCGAGCCGCCGGCTCATCGTCCGCAATCGACAGCCAGACGATGCCCGGCTCCTTCCGGAACCACGTCAGCTGCCGCTTTGCGAAATGCCGGGTGTCCCGCTTGAACCGGCGCACCATTTCGGCTTCATCGTACTCGCCGGCCAGATGCGCCGCGACCTGCCGGTATCCCAGGCCTTTCATCGCGCCCAAGTCCCGCGCGAACCCGCGGCCAAGCAGCGACCGGGTCTCTTCTACCATTCCATGAGCCAGTTGCCAATCGATGCGGGCTTCGATCCGCCGATACAGTTCCTCTTTCGGCCGCTGCAAACCGATCAACAGCGCGTCGAAGTCTCCCTCGCGAAACGGCTGTTGCCGCTGCAACTCCGACATCGGCCGCCCGGAAAGGCGATAGACCTCCAGCGCCCGCAAGACTTTCGACACGTCGTTCGGATGCAGGCGCGCGGCGATCGCCGGATCGACGGCGACCAGTTGCGCATAGAGCCGGTCCCGGCCCTCCTCCGTGGCCACCCGTTCCAACTCGGCCCGCAGCTGCGGATCGGCCTGGGGCGCCGTGCAAAGCCCGCGTACCAGCGTGCGGATGTAAAGCCCGGTTCCGCCTACGACCAGCGGCAACTGCCGGACGCGGTAGAGTCGCTCGATCTCCGCCAGCGCCACGCGCCGGTACCAGCCGGTGTTGAACGGTTGATCCGGATCGGCCAGATCGATCAGCCGGTGCGCCACGCCGTCGCGCTCCGCAAGCGTCGGCTTGTCCGTGCCGATATCCATCCCGCGATAGACCTGCCGGGAGTCCGCCGCCAGCACGTCGGTCCCGTAATGCTTCGCGACATGGACCGCCACCCGGCTTTTGCCGACCGCCGTCGGCCCCAGCAGCACAACCAGCGGCCTTCGATTGATGATCGCCTCAGGCAGTTGCATCGCGTTTTGCTTATCACCCATGTTACCAGCCGGCGCGGCCGAACATTTTCTCCAAGTCGTCAGCGCTCAACCGGAACGACGTGCGGCGGCCGTGCGGACACGTGGTCACCGCGCCTTCTGCCAGCCAGTCCTCCACCAACTGCTTGATCTCCGGCAGCGCCATTTCCCGTCCGGCCCGGACTGCGCCGTGACACGCGAGCGACGCCAGCACCGGCCGAACCTTCCGATCCAGATCGGGCGCCTGCTCCCATTGTCCGACATCGTCCAGCAGATCCTGCAGCAACGCGCGCGCATCGAGTGTGCCCAACCCGTGCGGCACGCTGCGGATAAGCACCGCCGACGACCCGAACAGTTCGATCTCCAATCCTAATTTTTCGAGATCGCCGCGGGCCCGGTCCAGTAAGGCCGTCTGGGCGGATCCCAGCTCGACGGATTCGGGAATCAGCAACGGCTGCGACGAAATGCCGCGTGCGCTCCGCGCGCGATAGAGCCGTTCGAACAGCACACGCTCGTGCGCCGTGTGCTGATCGATCACCAGCAAATCTCCGCCCGCCTGGACGATCAAAAACGTCCGGTTGAGCTGTCCCAGCGGCGTCACTTCGCGGACCGGCACCCGCACATAAGACTCCGCCGCCTCGCACACAAAAGCCAGTTGGGATTCGTCCGGACCGGACCGCGCAGCACGAGCCGGCAGATCCGCCGGCTGATGAACCGGCGCCGGAGAAACCCCTATTGAGGCCGCCTGACGGAAACCGGAGAATGCAGCGCCGCGCGGCACCGCCGGTTCCGCGACTTGCCGGCGATCGCTCGATCCGCCCAGCGCCTGCCGGATCGCGCGCCGGACCACCTGATGCACGGCTTCGGACTCCGCGAACCGGACTTCCCGCTTCGTCGGATGCACGTTCACGTCGACCCGTTCAGGGTCGATCTCCAGAAACAACACGAACCGCGGCGTGCGGCCCTTCGGCAGAAAGGCGCCGTATCCTTCGGCCACGGCATGCAGCACGGCGGCCTGGCGGACCGGCCGGCGGTTGACGAACAGATCCTGCGGCACACGCGACGCGGTGGCCTGCACGGCCTCGATCGTCATGCCGTGCAGCATCACGCCCGGTTGCGCGCCCTGCACGACAACACACTGATCGACGAATGCCCGCGGATACACCTGCGCCATCCGGTCCCGGTCGGAGCCGACGGCGGGGTAGTGGCAGATCTCCTGGTCGTTATGCGTGAGCCGGAAATGCACGGCCGGCCACGCCAGAGCGGCCTGCTGCACCGCGCGCGTGATGTGTGAACATTCCGTCGGAATCGATTTCAGGAATTTTTTCCTGGCGGGCTGATTGAAAAACAGCTCCGTGACGTCGATACGCGTGCCGGCCACCGGCGCGGCATCCAGCGTTTTTTTGATCGCGCCGGCCGTGAGATGCAGTTCCGTTCCGACGGACGCTCCCGGAGTCGAGGTGGTCAGGCGGATTTTCGACACGGCCGCGATGCTCGGTAACGCCTCGCCCCGGAAGCCCATCGTGCGGATCGACCAGAGATCGTCGTCGGACCGCAGCTTGCTGGTCGCATGCCGCTCGAACGCCCGGGCGGCGTCCGGACGGCTCATGCCCTCCCCGTCGTCCGTCACCCGAATCAGTCCAAGGCCGCCGTTCTTGATGTCGACGACGATGGACCGGCTGCCGGCATCCAGGCTGTTTTCGACCAGTTCTTTGACGACGGCGGCGGGACGTTCGATGACTTCGCCGGCTGCAATCCGGCCGATGACGTCGCCGGAGAGCACATGGATCTTCGCGCGGCCGTCGGCGGTGAGCACGGCGGGCAACTCCTCACCTCTGCGATGGATGGGAAAACCGGGCGGGCCGCCGCGCCGATGCGGCGATCATTTCATCTCGGCCAACCGGCCCTTGGCCAGCTTGGCTTCATCGGCGGCGGGGAATTCGTCGACCACGCGCTTGAGCGACTTCTTCGCCTTCGCCGGATCGCCGGTCTCTGCCGCCGCCAGTCCGAGCTTGTAGAGCGCTGCCGGCATCTTCTCGTTGCCGGGAAACTCGGAGATCAGATACTCGAACGACTGGATCGCCTTCGGATAATCCTTCAGCACATAGTAGGACTCGCCCAGCCAGTAATGGGCGTTCGGCGTGAGCGACGTGCCTGGAAAATCTTTCGTGAACCGCTGGAACCCGGCGACCGCCAACTCGTACTTCCCGTTCAGATAATCGTTATAGGCCAGGTTGAACGCGGACGTCGGCGTGATGCCGGGCACCCCGGGCACGATCGTCGTCGTATCCGACGGCGAGGCCGGTTTCGCCGGTTTGGCCGGAGCCGATTCGGGCTTCGCAGCGGCCTGTCCCAGGCTCTCTTCCAATTTAGCCAGACGCGTTTCCAGTTTTTGCAGGCGCGCCGACAGGTCGTCGAACCGCGGCTTGTTGGCCTCCGAATCCTTGTCCTTCTTCTGCTCAATCGATTCGATCCGCCGCAACGCCTGGTCGACGCGCTGATGGTCCTGCTCCTGCGAGCGCGAGACGGTCGAAAGCTGATCGCGCACTTCGACGAAATCGGCGTGCTTCGCGCAGCCGGCCAGCGACACCGCAATACCGACGACTCCCACCAGGATCACATACCGGGCGAACTGCACAGGCTGGAGACTCACCGGACCTCCTTGAGCTGGGCCAGCTTATCCGACGCCTTGCCGGCCTCGGGACTCTTAGGATAGAGCGTCACGACCTGTTTGAACGCCGATGAAGCCTGCTTCTTGTCGTTCATGGCCAGATAGGCATACCCTTTTTTCAACATCGCCGCCGGCGCTTTCTCGCTCGACGGATAATCCACCCGGACCTTGTCGTACGTTTCGATCGCCTTCTGGAAATCCTTCTTATTGTAGTAGGACTCGCCCAGCCAGAACCGCGCGTTCGGCGCCAGATCCGATTGCGGGTAGCTGGACAAAAAGGCCGTGAAGCCTTTCCGCGCGCCGTCGAGATCACCGCTCTTTAACGTCGCCAGCAACCGCTCGTACTCGGCCTTGTCCGGCCGGTCGGCAGCCGGCGCCGACGCGACCGTCGCAGACGCCGCCGCAGCGTCGCGCAACGACACATCCGGGGCGTCGGCCTGCGAAGCCCCCGTTGGCGGCACCGTGCGCTCCGTCGGCAACGCGGAGGTTTGCGGGGACGTTTTCTTGACGTTCTGCTGGCGGGCCCCCGGCTTATGGCTGGTCTCGACCGACTTTGCCAGCGATTCGATCCGCTGATCCTGTTCGTCCAGCCGGACCATCACCTTCTGGCTGACCGACTCCAGCGTCCTGGCCACCGACGCCACGCTCTTGGAAATGTCGCCGGCATGCGCCGTGACCTCCTTCGTCGACTGCTCTTCGTGCGTCAGACGGTCGTTGAGCCCCGTCAGCACGTCTTTGAACCCGATCATGGCCTGATTGAACTGCGTGAATTTCTGCGAGACCTGCTCCAGCCGGGCCTGATTCTCGGCCAGCCCCTTCTGCTGATCCTCCAGCTTAAGATCGACGCGCTTGGCCAGGCCTTCGTTCGTCCGCTGAATGGCCTCCACCACTTCTTTTTTCATCGCCTCCATCGCCTTCGACATGTCGTCGAGGCGGGCGTTGACCTTGGCGTCCTGCGTATCCAGGCTCTTTTGCACCCAGGTGTAGCGGGTCGTGCTGTCGGTCTCCAGCTTCGCCGCCAACTGTTCCAGCTTTTTCGTCTGCTGCTCCAACTGAGCCGACCGCTGCCGGATGTCGTCCTGCTTCGCCTGCAGCTCCTGCGCTTGATGCAGCGCCTTCTCCAACTCGCCGCGCAGCTGCGGCAGTTCCTGCTCGCGGAGCGACGCAAGCTCCTGGCTCTGCTTGGCGCGGGACTGAGAGTACTGCTCATCCTGTTGTTTGATTTTCTGCTGGAGATCCCGCTCGGCTTTTTTGAGATCGGCCTGCTGCGCCAGACAGCCGGACAGCACCACGAGCAGCGCCAGGCCGCCGGCGCTCACGAACAGGGATCGATGATTCCTGCTGTGGATCGGCATAGGGTCCTCCCGCTCAGAACCGGTTGATCTCGGCTCCAAGATCCGGAAGCTCCGCTACTTGTCGGTCCTCACCACGACATGCCCGCGGCGGTTTTGCGCGTAGCAGGTCTCGGTATGCTCGCTGCAGAACGGGCGTTCCTTCCCGTAGGACACGACGGACACGCGATTCGCATTGATGCCCAGTTCGACCAGATAATTGCGCACGGCCTTCGCCCGTTTCTCCCCCAGCACGATGTTGTAGGCGGAGGTGCCCCGTTCATCGCAATGGCCCTCGATCTTCAATTTGGCGTTGGGGTTGGCCCGTGCCCATTCCGCATCTTTCACGAGCGCGTCGCGCCCATCGTCCGTAATCGCAAAACTGTCGTACGCGAAGAACGCGTCCCGCAGGCCGGCCGCCGCCGTGGCGATCTGCTCCGACCGAATGTCTTCAGTCTGACGGGAGCCTTGCGACGGATCCATCTTGGCGACCATCGATCCACTGCCCGGGACACGCTCTTCGGACGGGGTCCGGTCCAGACCGCGCAGGCCGGTGGAGGCGTCTTTGTTCGCCAACGAGGTATCGGGGAAGTTCGGATTGACCCCTTGCGGTCCCTTTGCGGGAGGTGGAGTCACTGTAGCTGTTTCTCCTTCGGATTGTACAGATTTGCTCGCGCATCCCGGCAATCCGAATAGCACCAAACCAGCCACAAGAGTGAGCGGAAACAGCGCCTTCGACCATGTATTCATGTCGCCTTTCCTCCTTGCCAATGTCCTAATGGAGAGTCACGAGTTGCTCTACTGTAATATTTTTGTAAGACTTGTGCAAATTTCACAGTGCGGGAGACCAGGCCGGCGCGCTGTTATGTACGCCGGTAAACGTAACCCGCTCCAAATCCTTCCCGTCGACGTTAATCATATAAATCTGGCTCTTCCCGTCGAGGATGGAACTGAACACAATATGCCGCCCGTCCGGCGACCAGGACGGCGAGTCGTCGACGCCGTGTCCCGTCGTCAACTGCACGCGTTTCTGGCCGTCGGGCGTGATCACACAGAGTTTGTACTGCTTCTCTTTTGTCCGGCACACGTACGCAATCCAGTTGCCGCGCGGCGACCAGGCCGGTGCCGCGTTGTACTCGCCTTCGAACGTGAGGCGCCGCACGTTGGTCCCGTCCGCACTCATCAGAAAGAGTTGCGGCCCGCCGCTGCGGTCCGACGTGAACACCAGGTCCCGGCCGGACGGCGACCAGGACGGCGACAAATCTCCGGCGCTGTGCGTGGTCAGCCGTTGCAGCGCCTTGGTTCTGGTGTCCAGGCGATAGAGTTCGGAATTTCCCTCATGACTGGAGGCGAAGGCCAGAAAATTTCCGTCCGGCGACAGATTCGGCGTGATGTTCACGCCGCCAAACGCCGCCAGCGTCCAGCGCTTGCCGGTCGCCACTTCCAGCATATCGATCGTCTGCGACTGCCGGTCGCGGTAGGCCGTGAATACAAGGAACCGGCGGTCGGGCGACCAGCGGGGCATGAGATTCAAAAACCCGTCCGACGTCAACTGACGCGGTTCATACCCGTCGTAGTCCATGACGAACAACTCGCGCGCCGCGCCCTGCTCCGACACGTACGCAATTTTCGTCCGGGCGATACCCGGCTCCCCCGTATACCGGAACACCAATTCATCGGCGAACCGGTGGGCCATCAAACGCACGACCGACGACGACCCGACATATTTCTTGCCGCCCACCATTTCATCGCTGCCGGCGTCGTAGACATAGGCGTCCATGTTGGCTTCGGGGTCTTTATCGCCGGTTTTCAGCGACGCCTTGCCCCAGATAATGACGGACACGCCGCGCTCCGCCGCGCCCTTGAACGAAGGATCCGGATCCGGCCCCACATCGCGCACCTTGATCCCTGCGCCGGGCAGATCGACCAGCGAAAAGACCAGCGACCGGCGGATGTCGGCCTTGAGCACCTCTTCGAGACGGCCGCCCAGCCACTCCGGCCCGCCGGCATTCTGAATGCCGACCAGCCCCAGAGGAATTTTTTGAAAATCCGTCCGCGTGGCTTCCAAGAACACATCGGCGGCCCCGGATTCCAGAATGCCGGCCAGCCCGCCGAACAGCACCAGACTCAGCGCGATCCATCCGCTGAATTTCATCGAACTACGGCGCCCCCTCGCCGACACGAAACCGCATGGGCACATCAATATAGGACTCAGGCATGTTCGACGGAAACGGCGGCAGTGTCTTCAGACTCATCACCGCCCGCTTCGCTGCGTCGTCGAAATATCCATTGCCGGACGTTTCGTCCACAACGACGAAGCCAATCTCCCCGCTCCGGCTCAGACGGAATTTGATCACGACCGCAAGTGCCGTGTCGGTCTGACCGCCCGATCGCGGGTCCCAGCGGCTGCTGATGAGCGCCTGCACCCGCGACCAATAGGCACTCACGCCGGTCTGAGCACCCGGCACCAGCACCGCGGCTTCCGCCGCCTTACCGGAGACTTTGGCTTCCAGTTGCGGCATCGATTTGGAGGGCGCGTCGGTCTTCACCGGCTTGGGCACATCCAGCGTCTTGAGCTTGGCCAGTTCCTCGTCGAGCGCGCGATTCAGATCCTCGGCCACCGACGCACGCGGTTTTGCCTCCGGCGATTTCTCTTTCTGCTCGGGCGCCACCGGCACGTCGGGCAGCTTCAACTGCGACTTCACCGGTTTCTGAACCGGACTGAGATCGCCGTACTTGGGCGCATCCGGCGGCAAGGTCAGGTCCTTGATCAAATCCTTCATGACATTGTTGGAAGACTTCGGCGGCAGCACCACCTCCGCGCGCGGCTGCGGAGCGGCCGGCGCCACAGGCGCCGCGACGACCGGCGGAACCGGCTTGGGCTCGTCAACCTTCGGCGCCGGAGCGGCCGGCGCACTGGTCAACGCAATTTCGATCGAGGCCAGCTGCTGCTCTACGTGGCGCGGCATACGGACCCACGTCGCCAGGAGAACGATGATCAGATGCGCGCCCAGCGACAGAATCAGCGCCCGCTTCAGCAGGCGCATGAAGGCCCGATGTTCCGCTTCGTCGTCCCACAGACCGGTCTGTGCCAACGCATGCCCCATCACGAGTCGAGTCCTTATGGTTTGCGCGCGGGCGCCGGTGAGGTGCCGACCCGCTCCGGCGCCGTCTGATCCGTCACCATTCCCAGCTTCTCGATGCCCGCTTTCTTGACGCTGTCCATCACCTGCACCACGACGCCGTACGGCACGTCCCGGTCTGCACGCAGGTACAAGGACACGTCGGCATGCTCGGTCTTGAGCTGCTTCAGCATGCGCTCGAGTTGGATGAGACTGACCTGATCTTTATCGAGATAGAGCCGCTGGTCCTTTTCGATCGTGAGGACCTTGCGGATGCCGGGCTTGATCGTGTTTGAGGCCGACACCGGCAGCTTGATATCCATGCCGCGGTACAGCATCGGCGCCGTGACCATGAAGATCACCAGCAGAACGAGCACCACGTCCACCAGCGGAATGACGTTGATCTCGGCCAGAAACCGGCGTTGCCGGCTGTCGAGAATCATCCCTTGGCTCCCGCAGATGCCGATTTGCCTTTGGTCGGCAGCAAGGCGAGCAGCTCGACCGTCACCGTATCCATGCGAAACGCGGTGCGGCGGATACGCGTGAGGAAATAATTGTAGGCCATGACCGCGGGAATAGCGGTGAAGAGGCCGCCCGCCGTCGCGATGAGGGCTTCCGACACGCCGGGCGCCACGGCGGCGATGCTGGCCGTGCCTTGCGCCCCGATTTCGTGAAAGGCGTCGATAATGCCGAGCACCGTGCCCAGGAGACCGACGAAGGGGCTCACGTTGCCGGTCGTCGCCAAAAACGGGAGATAAATTTCCAGCCGCGCCAGTTGGCCCTGCGCAAAATGCGTGGCTGCCCGCTCAACGGTATGCCGATCGATCGCTGAGTCGCCCGCCGGGACACTCGCCGGCTCAGATGGACTGGCCCCGGCTTTCGGCGACGATTCGGCGCCCTTCATCAGCCGGTTGGCCACTCCGCACAACACCTGTGCGCAGGGACTGTTGTCGGCCCGCTGGGCGTGACGCAGAATTTCGTCGAAGTCTTTCGCTTTGTACAAGGCCGCCATGAACCGGCTGTCGTCGGCATCGGCCGACCGGAACGTCCGCCACTTGGTGAGAATGACCGCCCAGGAGAGAATGGAAAACACGAACAACGCGAAGAGCACCGCTTTCGACACGATTCCCAGCGAGCCGACGAGGGCCATGGGACCCGCCTGGAACATAGGCAGCTACAGGCTCCTTCCGTAGTGCAGGGGACAGGCCCCTGCACGGGAGTCTAGCAAACATGGAGAAAAATGGCGGGGCCGACGGGATTTGAACCACGCTCCGTCGCCGGCTCGGCTCTGGTCCATGCCTCGCCCGCTCCTACAGAGGGGGCCAGCCCCCTCGTACGCTCCCCACGAAGGGGGCGCACCCCCTTCGGAACCCCCAGTCGCGGGTTCGCCGAAACCGCACGACGTCGAGGGAAAATGGCGGGGCCGACGGGATTTGAACCCGCGACTTCCAGATTGACAATCTGGCGTCCTAAACCAGGCTGAACGACGGCCCCGTGCGATGCTGCAGGCTGATCGATTGGAGGATCGGAACGACAAGATTACAGGATGGTACTGGTCAAGTCCCGAACTCAAAATGTGCGTTATTTCTGTCCTCACCCGCCGCCCTGGCACCCGACTCCCGCTGGTAGGCGGAACAGGGATCGAACCTGTGACCTCTGCCTTGTAAGGGCAGCGCTCTCCCAACTGAGCTATCCGCCCGATTTTCTTCGCAACCTTGGCGGAGGGTACCAAGTCACTCCGTGCTTGTCAACCGGATCGCAAGTCTGCTCTTACAGAGTCAGTGACGTGACATCATCCCCGACAAACGCCTTATCGGGTGCGGTCCGTCCGGCTCGCCTGCCGCGGGAAATATTGTTGATGGACCTGCTTGAGCCGGGTCCGATCCACGTGGGTATAGATTTGCGTCGTGGCGATGTCGGCATGGCCCAGCATTGCCTGAACCGAACGGAGATCGGCGCCGCCTGCCAACAGATGCGTGGCAAACGAATGGCGCAGCATGTGCGGCGAGATCGGCTTGGCAATCCCCGCCCGCCGCGCGCGCTGCCGCAACAGTTTCCAGAACGCCTGCCGGCTCAACGCGGTCCTGCGTCGCGAGACGAACAGGGTGCGCGACGGCCGCCCCTGCAACAGCGCCGGACGCACCTGCTCGAGATACGCCGATACCCGCGTATGCGCCGCCTGCCCCATCGGCACCAGCCGCTCTTTCGAGCCTTTCCCGCGCACGCGCACGCAGCCGAGATCGAAATCGATCTGCGAGACTTCCAACGCGATCAACTCGGAAACGCGCAGGCCGGACGCATACAGCAGTTCCAGCATCGCGCGGTCCCGCTCATCTTCCAATGTGGCGCCGGCCGGTAGATCGAGCAACGCCGTGACTTCCCCGAGCGTCAGCGTCTTCGGCAACTGCCTGGACTTCCGGGCCGGCGCCAGATCGCGCAACGGATTGTCCGCGGCCAGCCCTTCCCGCACCAAAAACCGGTACCAGCCCCGCAATGCCGACAGAATTCTCGCCACCGATGCCGGCGACAGGCGCTCCTGTTTCAGCGAGGCCAGAAACCCGATCAGGATCTTCGGCGGCGCCGTTTCCATCGCCGTGTGCTGCCGGCCGAGGTACCGCTGAAACCTGGCGAGATCGTGCCGATACGCTTCGAGGGTATTCGTCGCCAGCCCGCCTTCGACGCGCAACCGGCTGAGATACCGCTCGACCAGCGGATGGAGGATCGGCGCAACTTGCGGGTTCGTCTGTGCATGTGAGAGGGCCATCGGAAGCGTCCTCAGAGGCGACGCGCGCATCGCGACGCGTCGGATGGTTCGGACAAGCGGACTATAGCCAACTCCCGGCGCGAACTCAATGAAGCACGCTCCTTGACACCCCACCCCCTTTCCGATACTAGTCACTGATTCCCATGCACCGGCTGAGCACGCTTCGATCCATGCCAACTAGCAATCGCCCGGCTACGATGCCGCGCCCGCCGCGGCGCAGGACCAGCCTCTGCGGCTGGGGATTGATCGCGTCGTGCGTCCTGCTGAGCGCAGCCCTGGCGGCGCCACCGCCGCAACCGACGGCGCCGATTCCTCCGGTCTTGAACCAGGCGAAAAGCCTGCTCGATAAGGGCGACCATGAATCCGCCGCCACGGTGATCCGCCGGTTTCTCGCCGGATCGCCGCCGCCCGAACATCTGGACGACGCGTACCTCCTCATGGGCGCCGCGCTCTTCGGCATGAAGGAATATCCGGAAGCGCTCAAAGTCTTGACCCAGCTGCAGACGGAGTTCCCGTCGTCGGAAGTGGCGGATCGCGGGAAAATTCTGCTGGCCCGGACGCACGCGGCGATGGGCAACATCGACCTGGCGCTTCCCATACTGACGCAGATCCGCACCACCTCCGAAGACGATGCGACGAAACGCGAGGCGCTCGAACTGACGGCGGATTTCCTGGCGCAAAAAAAAGATTACGCGCACGCCATTCAGATCCTCATCGAAGAGCTGGCGGGCAGCCCGGACGAACAGGCGGTCGAGATCCGGGCCAAGATCCGCGAGTTCATCCAGGAGCAGCTCGACAAACGGGCGCTGATCCGCATTCGCGATACCTATCCCAAAAACTATCCGGGCGATCTCGCCGCGCTCCGGTTGATCGAGTACTACACGGCCCGGAACGAAGATCATCTCGCCGAACGCGAGATTCAGTTGTTTTTGGCGTCGTTCCCGGCCCATCCGGCCGGCCAGAAAGCGTCGGAGACGCTGGCGCTGATCAAAACCCGCTTGAAGGCCAATCAATACCTGCTCGCCGCCGTGCTGCCGTTGTCCGGACGGGTCGCGCCGTTCGCCAACGACGTGCTGGAAGGTATCGAACTGGCGCTCGAGCGGGGGCGCGAACAGGCCGGCACACCGTCGATCGGCCTGATCGTCAAAGACAACGAATCGGACCGCCCGTCGTTTCTGGACGAGCTCTCGTCGCTGCTGACCGACGACCACCCGCTCGCCGTGATCGGACCGATGCTGTCCAAAAATCTTCCGGTCATGGCGGAGATGGCGCAAAAAACGAAAGTGCCGTTGATCACGCCGGCCGCCATGCTGCCCAACGTCCGCCGGCTGGGCAGTTATCTGTTCAGCACGTCGCTGACCTACGGAATGCAGGCGAAACGGATGGCGACCTACGCAACGGAGGACGAGCACTATCGCCGTTTCTGCATCCTCCATCCCGATACGACCTACGGCCGCGAACTCGCCCGCCTCTTCGCCCAGGAAGTCCGCCTGCACGACGGCGAAATCATCGCGACCGAGTCGTTTAAGGAAGGCGACACGGATTTCAGCGCGCAGATCAAGCGCCTGAAAGCCGAAGACCTCAAGAAGTACGGCCTGGCGGTGCCGGCCGATCCATCGCGGCCGCCCGGCAAACCGAAAAATAAAACCGACAAGCAGATGCTGTACACGCCGGGCTTCGACGCGATCTTTATTCCCAGCCGGTCCAGCGAGATCGGCCTCATCGCCGCGCAGCTGGCCTTTCACGACATGAAGGTCCCCCTGCTCGGCACCAACGGGTGGAACGCGCAGGACTTCGCGCGCACCGCGGACCGCACGGTGGACGGCGCCGTCTTCGTCGACGGATTCTTTCTCGACAGTCCGAACCCCGGCGTGCAGGAGTTCGTCCATCGGTATCAGAAGCGGTTCCCCGGCTCGACGCCCTCGCTCTTCACCGTCCAGGGATACGATGCGGCACAACTCGTGCTGGACGCGGTGCGCAAGGGCGCGACATCGGGCGAAGCGGTGCGCGAGCATTTCGTGACGCACCAGGACCTGCCGACCCTCGCCGGACCGGCGGCGTTCGGACCGGACAGCGTCCTGCTCCGCCCGTTGTTTCTGCTGCAAGTGAAGCAGGGCAAATTCCGGCAGCTCGACTGAGGCCGCGATGAACGGACTCGAGCACATCGTCCATACCGTATCGACCATGGCGCTTCCGCTGCTGTTCGCCATGGTGCTGCACGAGTACGCGCACGGCTGGGTCGCGGCACAGTGCGGCGATCCGACGGCCAAGCTGCAGGGCCGGCTCACGCTCAACCCGCTGGCGCACATCGATCCGTTCGGCACGATCATTCTGCCGTTGATCTGCCTGATCCTGCCGGGTAGTTTTCTGCTCGGGTGGGCTAAACCGGTGCCGGTCGATCCGCGCTGCATGCGGCAGCCGCGGCGGGATATGGCGCTGGTGGCGGCCGCCGGTCCCGGCATGAATCTCCTGCTGGCCGTCGTCAGCGCGCTGGCGCTGGCCGTCATCGAACTGACCGCGCCGCAGAACAGTCAACAGGCCGGGGCGGCACAACCGCAAAGCCTCGCCACGTTTCTGCTCGTGCCGCTGGCCTACATGGCCTTCTACTCCGTGCTCATCAATGTCTTTCTCGCGCTCTTCAATTTGATTCCGATACCGCCGCTGGACGGCGGCCGCATCCTCACCTGCCTTCTGCCGGCCAAGCCGGCGCTGGCGCTGGCGCGGCTGGAGCCCTACGGCATGCTGATTCTCGTCGGCTTGATCGTGTTCGACAAAGAACTCGGCGTGATTCACGCCGTTACCGGCACGCTGGCCTCCGGCCTGTCCGGCACGATTCTCTCGACCGCCATCGGCCTCGCCACAGGAGCCACGGAATGACCGCACCCCGGAAACGGGTCTTGAGCGGCATGCAGCCCAGCGGGTTGATGCACCTGGGCAACTACCTGGGCGCGCTGGAGAACTGGAAAGCGCTCCAGGCCTCCTACGACTGCTATTTCTTCGTGGCCGACTGGCACGCGTTGTCGACCAACTACGCCGACACGAGCCGGATCCGCGAGTTCGTGCGGGAGTTGTTGATCGACTGGCTCGCCGCCGGAATCGATCCCAACCGATCGACCGTCTTCGTGCAATCGCGCATTCCCGAGCACGCGATCCTCCATCTGCTCTTTTCGATGATGACGCCCATCGCCTGGCTGGAGCGCAACCCGACGTACAAGGAAAAGCAGGACGAAATTAAGGAAAAGGATCTGACGACGTACGGCTTTCTGGGCTACCCCGTGCTGCAGGCCGCCGACATCCTGCTCTACAAGCCGGACTTCGTGCCGGTCGGCAAAGATCAGCTGCCGCATCTCGAACTGACGCGCGAGATCGCCCGGCGGTTCAACGACATTTACAAGAAGCCCGTGTTCCCCGAGCCGAAGGAACACCTGACAAAATTTCCGAAAGTATTGGGCACCGACGGACGCAAGATGAGCAAGAGCTACGGCAACACGATCAACCTGTCCGACACCGAACCGGTCGTCCGCCAGAAGCTCAAGACCATGGTGACCGACCCAGCCCGCGTCCGCCGTCACGATCCGGGCAATCCGGACGTCTGCCCGGTCTACGAATTTCACAAGATCTATTCGCCGGCCGCGGTGCAGCAGCAAATCAACCGCGAGTGCCGCAGCGCCGAGATCGGCTGCATCGATTGCAAAAAGCTGGTGGCGGACCGGCTGGTCGAGCAGATGACGCCGATCTGGGAGGCCCGCACCGCGCTCACCCAGCATCCCGCCCGACTCGACGAAATCGTGGAGGACGGCAGCCAGAAAGCCGGCGCGGTCGCCCGGCAGACCTTGGAGCAGGTGACGGACGCGATGCGGATTTAAGTGTTGCGTGCGGGAAGAACCGGCGATCAGCAGACTACTTTAAGGGAATCAGCCTCCGGCAGAGATCGTTGACGCGGCGCTGCACCGGCGGCCGGATGTTCGTAAACGCCACGCCGAACTCTCCCAGCCGGGCCCACCGGACCGTCGCCCCGTCGACCATCAGCGGATTCGGATCGTCGTCGGAAAAAATGCAGAGTTCCAGTTCGATCCCGACGCTGACCCCGACCTTGCTCGCCACCCGGCACCCGCCCGACGACATATCGCACAACTCTCCGTCGCCGGCTACCATCGGACCTTTGCCTGAAAAATGACTGCGGTATTTGACGGCAATGCGGGGGTGGTGGCGTTTTTCCATAGGAGACCCGCCGGAAGGTTCCCCTACAGGCTATAAGAAGACTGTTCGGAGGTCAACTTGTCGTGGAGAGGCGGTACAACTAGCCGTCCGTCTTCAGCGCCAGCGTGGCTTCGACATGGGCCCGCGGCTCC
>OMJK01000130.1 GCA_900299325.1 Nitrospiraceae bacterium
CAGGTCTGGCTGGCGGCGCGGTTCGGGTTTCAGGACCGTCATCATCTGCTGGCCGTCGAGCAGTTCATGCAGCAGTACTACCGGCATACGACGGGACTACACGAGGCGACGATGCGATTCGTCGGGCGCTGCCGGTCGCAGTCGGTCTGGTCCCGGATCAAGAGCTGGCTGCCGGCCGGGAAGATCGATCAGCATTTCATGCAGACCGGCGAGCGGTTGACGGTGCAGGACCAGTCCCGCCCCCGCGTGCTCGAAAGCCCGGCGCTGTTGCTGCAGCTGTTCGATCTGGCGCGCTCGCGCCGCCTGGCCATCGACACCGCGCTGCTGGAAGACATCCATCGCCACGTCGAGGGGCTGTCCGATCAGGGGTTTCGCACGCCGGAGGTCAGCCGCATCTTTGTGAAAATTCTGTCCGGGCCGGGCACGGCGCAGGCTCTGGAAGCGATGCACCGCGCGCATTTGCTGGAAAAAATGATTCCGGTCTTTGCGACCGTGCGCGGGCTGATGCAGTTCAATCAGTACCACAAGTACACCGTGGACGAGCACAGTCTGCTCGCGGTCGCCAAGGTGGAATCGTTCGCGCAGGACCAGGGCGTGCTGGGCGAGGTGTATCGCGAGATCAAGCGCAAAGACGTGCTGCATTTGGCGGTGCTGCTGCACGATTTGGGGAAGGGGCAGGAAGAGGACCACAGCGAGGTCGGGAAGCGGATCGCGGAGGATGCGGCGCAACGGCTGGGGTTCGACGAGGCGGAATGCGACACGCTTGTGTTTCTCGTCCATCGCCATCTCTTGATGGCGCACACCGCGTTCCGGCGCGATCCGAACGACGACAAGGTGGTGCTGCCGTTTGCCCGGTTGGTCGGGACGCCGGAAGTGCTGCGCAAGTTGCTCGTGCTGACGGCGGCGGACATTGCGGCCGTCGGGCCGGGCGTGCTCACGAAGTGGAAAGAATCGCTGCTGATCGAGCTGTATTTGCGTACCCTGGCGGAAGTCTCCGGCGAGCGCGAGGCGGTGGAGGCTCCCGAGCGGATCAAGGCGATCGTGGCGGAGGTGGCTCAGCAGGCTTCGGCCGACGGCCAGACCGGAATGACGGCGGCATGGATCGAGGAGCAGCTCCTGGCGTTTCCGTTGCGGTACGCCTATGGGACGCCGCCGCGGCGGATCGCCGCGCAGTTGGCCGCCGTCCGCCGGCTGCATACGGGCGACGTGCAGGTGGAGGTCGACTACAACGAGTCGCTGGGGACGTGCGAGTATGCCGTCATTACATTCAACGACGTCATTCCCGGAATCTTTTCGAAGATCGCCGGGGTGATGGCGGCGAGCGGCCTGCAGATTCTCGACGCGCAGATTCTGACCCGTCGGGACGGCGTGGTCGTGGACACGTTTCAGGTGGTCGATCCGGATTACAAGGGCGCGCCGCCGCGCGACCGGCAGGAATCGATCGGGGAGAAGATCCGGGCGGTGCTGCAGGGACGCGAGCGCATCGAAGAGGTGTTGCGGCGCGGCACGCGGCTGTCCGTCAACCGGTCCATGCCGGCGAACCGGCAGCCGACGGAAGTGCGGGTGGACAACGAAACCTCGGACCGGTTTACGATCCTCGATGTGTTCGCGGACGATCGGCAGGGCCTGCTCTACGTCATCACCAACGCGATTTTCGCTCTCGGCCTGTCCGTGCACGCCTCGCGCATTTCGACGCGCTTGGATCAGGCGGCCGACGTGTTCTATGTGACGGACGGCCAGGGCAACAAAATCGACGAGCCGGGCCAGCTCGACCGGATCCGGCGCGGGGTATGGGAAGCGATCGAAGCGTTTTTAGGCGTCAAGGCAGCTTAACCATGGATCGGGATTCACTCAGTCGTTGTGTGGAGCCTGAAAGGAGGAGGGGATGAACGTTCGGGAAGTCTTGGAGTACGCGAAGAAGCATAAAGTGCAGGTCGTCGACTTGAAATTCGTCGACCTGATCGGCACCTGGCAGCACTTCACGATTCCGGTCGGTGAACTGACCGAAGGGCTGTTCAAGGACGGGTCCGGCCTCGACGGGTCATCGATCCGCGGCTGGAAGGCCATCAACAACAGCGACATGCTGGTCGTGCCCGATCCGGAAACGGCCTGCCTGGATCCGTTCTGCGCCGTGCCGACGCTGAGCCTGATCGGCAACGTCGTCGATCCGGTGACGCGCGAGACCTACGACCGCGATCCACGCTACATCGCGCAGAAGGCGGAGAAGCATCTCCAGAGCACGAAGATCGGCGATATTTCCTATTGGGGCCCTGAAGCCGAGTTCTTCATTTTCGATCATGCCCGCTACGATCAGACCAGCCACAGCGGCTACTACTTCATCGATTCGGACGAAGGCGTCTGGAACATGGGGCAGGACGGCGTGAATCTCGGCGGGAAGATCCGCCACAAGGAAGGCTACTTCCCCGTGGCGCCGACGGATACCCAGCAGGATATCCGGACCGAGATGATTCTGGAGATGGAAAAGGCCGGTATCGCGATCGAAAAGCACCACCATGAAGTGGCGACGGCGGGACAGGCGGAAATCGACATCCGGTTCGACTCGCTGGTCCGCACGGCCGACAAGATGATGATGTACAAGTACATCGTCAAGAACGTGGCGCGCCGCCACGGCAAGACGGTGACGTTCATGCCGAAACCGATCTTCGGCGACAACGGCTCCGGCATGCACACGCACCAGAGCATCTGGAAAGAGGGCAAGCCGCTCTTTGCCGGGAAGGAATATGCCGGCGTGTCGCAGCTGTGCCTGCATTACATCGGCGGCATCCTCAAGCACGCGCCGGCCCTCGCGGCGTTCACCAATCCGACGACGAACTCCTACAAGCGGCTGACGCCGGGGTTCGAAGCGCCGGTGCTGCTGGCCTATTCCAGCCGGAACCGGTCGGCCGGTATCCGCATTCCGATGTATTCGCCGAGCCCCAAAGCCAAGCGGATCGAAGTGCGGTTCCCGGATCCGGGCGCCAATCCGTACCTGGCGTTCGCGGCGATGCTCATGGCGGGTCTGGACGGCATCGAAAACAAAATCAATCCGGGCGAACCGGCCGAGAAGGATCTCTACGATCTCGAGGCGAAGGAAGCGGCGAAGATCCGGACCATGCCGGGCAGCCTGGACGAGGCGCTCAACAATCTTGAGAAGGACCATCAGTTCCTGCTCAAGGGCGGCGTCTTTTCGAAGGATTTGATCGAGGCCTGGATCGGCTACAAGCGGTCGAAAGAGGTCGATACGATGCGGTTGCGGCCGCATCCGTACGAGTTTTTCCTCTATTACGACGTGTAGGCAGGGTGTCCGGACTTCCGAAGGGGATTGACCGCGACCGGCGGCTCGTGCTACACATAAAGAATACGAGCTGACCGTGGCAATGGCGCCACGGGAGCGGTTCCCGACATACGATTAACGGACAACGGCGTCCGTCATTCTACACAGGATGGCGGACGCCGTTTTTATTTTGGCGGCAAGCGGCCCTGACGATCCCGACGGGCAGTTGCCCATACAAGGAGGCGTGGCATGCATCAGCCGGATCATGAACGAATTGCGACGGTGGCGGTGAAGAAAAAAGACTATCTCGCCAAATCCGTGATGCGGTATGTCGTGCTCTCGGCGATGGCGGGCGTGTATCTCGGATTCGGAATTGCGCTGATTTTCAGCATCGGCGGGCCGCTGGCGGCGGCCGGATCGCCGGCGGTGAAACTGGTCATGGGCGTGTCCTTCGGGATTGCGCTGACGCTGGTCATTTTCGCCGGATCCGAACTGTTCACCGGCAACAACATGGTGGGCGCGATCGGCGGATTATCGAATAGTATCACGTGGGGCGAGGTGGCGCAGATCAATTTCTGGTCGTGGGCCGGCAATCTGATCGGTTCGCTGGCGCTGGCGTGGCTGGTGGTGCAGTCCGGCGTGATATCGAAGGCGCCGCAAACGGACCTGATTCAAAAGGTCGCGGCCATGAAAATGTCGCTCGGTCCGTGGGAATTGTTTCTGCGCGGCATTCTGTGCAACTGGCTGATCTGTCTCGCAGTCTGGACGGCCGGTCGCACGTCGAACGATTCGGCGAAAATCATGCTGATTTTCTGGTGCCTGTTCGCCTTTATTGCCACCGGATACGAACACAGCATTGCCAACCAGTCGTTTCTCGGCATGGCGCTGTTCCTGCCGCACGAGGACGCCGTCAACTGGGGCGGGTTCTGGTACAACCAGCTATGGGTGGTGCTGGGGAACATCGTGGGCGGCGGAGGATTCGTCGGCGCGTTGTACTGGCTGGCGAGTCCGTACAAAGTGAGTGTGACGCAGATGGGCGGCGTGACGCATTCCATCCCGACGCAACCGAGCCGCGGGTAAGTGCATATGAACAAGAAGTGATCGCTCAATAGTCCGTCATTATTAACCAGGAGGCATGGGCATGGAGAAGGACGATATCCGGAAGGCCATCAAGGCCAAGCGGTTGGCGAAGAAGGTGACGATTGCCGAGGTGGCGAAAGCCATCGGCCGGAATCCGACGTTCGTAGGAGCCGTCTTGCAGGGCAATCACAAGATCCCGGCCGACGAAGCCAAGAAGGTGGGGGAGCTGTTGGGGTTGGACGCCGAACTCACGGCGGCGTTGAGCAAGTTTCCTGTGCGCACCGATTTCCCGAACACGACCGATCCGTTCAAGTACCGGTTGATGGAAATTATCGGCGTCTACGGCGATTCGATGCGCGAACAGGCGAACGAAATGTTCGGCGACGGCATCATGAGCGCGATCGACTTTACACTGGATATGGAAAAGGTCACGGGCAGCCAGGGCGAGGCCCGCTGTAAGATCACGCTGAACGGCAAGTGGCTGGAGTACAAGACGTTCTAGCGCGTTCTGTTTGACGAACGGCTAGCCGGATGATACAACCGGCTCAGATCGAAGAGAAGACAACGACGTCTTCCGCTTTGACTGCACAAGCGACTGGACAACGGCGTCCGTCATTCTCAGAGAGTGGCGGACGCTGTTTTTTTGTGATGGGTGCGGATGAGGAGCGATCGATGAACGGGGCGATCCGAAAAATCTTAACCGGGCTGACCGTGCCGGTGGCACTGGCCTCCTGGGCGTCGCCCGGATGGGGGCAAACTGCCGCGTCTCCGGCGATCAACGGCGCGGACACGGCCTGGGTGCTGATTTCCTCGGCCCTTGTGCTGTCGATGCTGGTGCCGGGCTTAGCGCTGTTCTACGGTGGACTGGTCCGGAGCAAGAATGTGCTGGGCACGATCATGCAGAGCTTCGCCATCCTCTGTCTGGTGAGCGTCTTGTGGATGGTGGCCGGCTACAGCCTGTCGTTCGGTCCGGACGTGAAGGGCGTGATCGGCAGCCTGGCCTGGGCGGGGCTGAGCGGCGTCGGGCTGGCGCCGCACGCGACGTACGGACCGACGATTCCACATCAAGCGTTCATGATTTTTCAAATGATGTTTGCGGCGATCACACCGGCGCTGATTACCGGCGCGTTTGCCGAACGGATGAAATTCAGCGCGCTCCTGTTGTTTGCCGGACTGTGGTCGCTGCTGGTGTATACGCCGGTGGCGCACTGGATCTGGGGTGGCGGGTGGCTGGCGCAGCTGGGCGCGCTCGATTTTGCCGGCGGGGCCGTCGTGCACACGAGTTCCGGCGTCAGCGCGCTGGTCTGTGTACTGGTGATGGGGGCGCGGCACGGGTACGGCACCGATTATCTGGCGCCGCACAATCTGCCGATGGTGCTGCTCGGAACAGGGCTGGTGTGGGTCGGCTGGTTCGGATTCAATGCGGGCAGCGCGCTGGGTCCGAATGAGGTGGCGGTCGTCGCCTTTCTCGCGACCCATACCGGCGCGGTGGCCGGAGGACTGGCCTGGACGGCGATCGAGTGGGCGCATCGCGGCGCGCCGACCGTGTTGGGCATCGCGAGCGGCGTTATCGCCGGGCTGGCGATGGTGACGCCGGGCGCCGGTTACGTGGGGCCGCTGGCGGCGTTTGTGATGGGGCTGATCGCCGGCAGCCTGTCGTACGCCGTCATCATCAAAAAAGGAAAATTCGGCTACGACGATTCGCTCGACGTCGTAGGCATTCACGGCGTGGCGGGTGTCGGCGGCATGATGCTGACCGGCCTGCTGGCGTCGAAGTCCGTGAATACTGCGGGGGCCGACGGATTGCTGGCCGGCAATCCGGGATTTTTCGCCGTGCAGCTCGTGGCGGCGCTGGCGGTGGCGCTGTTCAGCGCGGCGGTGACCTATGGGATTCTGCGGCTCGTCGACCGGCTGGTTGGATTGCGCGTTACCCGGGAAGAAGAGCGCGCTGGGTTGGATATCAGCCAGCATAACGAGCGTGCGTATTCGTAAGCGGTGATATCGGTACCGCCTGACATTGTCGTCAGGCTTGTTGTCCGGCAAAGGCGCCAGGACTGATTGGAGAGGCGGAGCGGCCTTTTCAACAGATCGCTGGCGCTTGTTGTTTGTGGATCACGCGAGGAGGATCGCATGACGGTGACGATGGAGATCGAAATGCGCGTACAGATTGAAGCGGCCATTATGAGCGAGATGGCGCGGTGCCGGGGCGGGATGACGATCGAACAGTTGATGGAGCGTGTCGGGATGGATTGGGAGCAGGTGTTTGGCGCGGTCGATCGTCTCAGCCGGTCCGGCGCCGTGCGGTTGACGCGAGTGGGCGCGGAGTACTTCATAGAGCCGGTGGGAGAACGGGCATGATTCAAATCGGCGACCAGCTGTTGTGGCTGCTCGTCTCGACGAGCCTGGTCACGCTCACCATCCCCGGTGTGGCGCTGTTGTACGGAGGGATGGTGCGAAAGAGAAATGTGCTGAACGCGATCGCCATGCCGTTCGGTGCGCTGGTTGTCGTGTCCATCGTGTGGCTGGCGGTCGGCGATGCGCTGGTCTATGGGCGTCAGGGCAATCCGCTCGCGGTGGACATGATTCGGTCTCTGTACCGTGCGATGGCGGCGTCGCTGGCCTTGGCGTTGGTGGCCGGAGGGATTGTTGAGCGGGTCCGGTTTCCGTTTTTTCTGGCCTTCGGCGCACTGTGGATCGGTGCGGTGTATGGGCCGCTGTCATTCTGGCTGCTGGGCGGGGGATGGCTGGCCGGTCTCGGGTGTCTCGATTATTCCGGAGGGGCCGTCATCCATATCGGCGCGGGAGTTACGGCGCTGGTGGCGGCGATCGTCCTGGGACCGCGCAGAGGATATGGCCGGGTCGAGATGATCCCGAATCACTTGCCGTTTTCATTCTGCGGCGTCGGATTGATGTGGGTCGGCTGGTTCGGGTTTGCCGTCGGATCGGCGCCGGTGTCGATGTCTGCGGTGACGACCGCATTCGTCTCGATTCAAGCATCGGCCGTTGCGGCGGCGCTAACGTGGATGGCAGTCGAATGGTTGCAACGAGACAAACCGACGGCCTTGGGCATGGCCAGCGGAGCCGTTGCCGGTTTGGTGGCCATCACGCCGGCGGCCGGCTATGTCAGCCCTGTTTCGGCGCTCGTCATCGGCATCGGCGCCGGTGGGCTCTGTTACATGGTGGTCAATTATGTAAAGCTGATTCTCGGCTACGATGACTCGCTGGACGTGTTCGGCATGCACGGTGTGGGAGGTGCGTGGGGCATGATCGCCACGGGATTGTTCGCGTCGACGGAGATCAATTCGGGCGGAAGTGACGGATTGTTCTATGGCTATCCCTATCAATTTTTTGTGCAAGTCGTGGCGACGGTTGTCATCGCAGTTTTTGCGGCGGGCGTGAGCGTCCTGTTATTGAAAGGTCTGTCGACAGTCCTGGTGCCCCGTGTCGATGCGTCAGCCGAATCCATGGGATTGGACCTGGCGCAACATGGAGAGAAAGGCTATTCGTGACGCGGATGTGTATACAAAGGAGTCATCATGGCCATTGTGCATGACGAGACGGGGCGGCGGCGATTTTTGAGCCAGGCAGTGATGGGGTTCGGCCTGTTGTTCGGTTTGGGCCTGCTCGGCGTGCGGTTCGTGCAGTTTCTCCTGCCGAGCCAAAAGCCGACGCAGCCGGAGCCGGTGCTGCTGGGCGCGGAGGCGCGCATTCCCATGAACGAGGCGATCGCCATGGACTTGAGCGGCCATAAATTGCTGGTTTTGAAAACCGAAGAAGGTGTCGCCGCCTTTTCGCGGCGGTGCACGGATCTGGGCTGTCTCGTGTCGTGGGACAAACAGCGGGAGCAGTTCGTCTGTCCCTGCCATCAAGGGATCTACGACAAGACGGGACGCAACATCGCCGGTCCGCCGCCGAGACCGCTCGACCGCTTCGACATCATTAGGCGCGGCGAACAACTCTACGTGAATATCCAAAGCGCATAACGAATATTCTATGGCCACGCACGCAGCACACAGCGAACCGGCTGACAAACCGAAGAGCTGGATCGACTACATCCAGAAGGATTTGCCTGAACACCTCGATTGGTGGCCGTACACGCTCGGGGCGATTCCGCTGACGCTGTTCGGCCTACTGGTGATCACCGGGCTCCTGCTGACGTTCTATTACGTGCCGGCTCCGGGAAAAGCCTACGAGAGCGTCGATCAGATCACGCACGAGATCTATCTGGGATGGTTCGTGCGCGGCGTACACAAATGTTCTGTCGATCTGATGATCCTGTTCCTGCTCTTCCACGTCATCCGTGTCTTTATCACGCGCGCGTACCGGACGCCGGGCGAACTGAAGTGGGTCACCGGCGCGATCGTGCTGTTCATCACGTTCGCCATGGGATTCACCGGGTACTCGTTGATTTACGACAATGTGTCGTACTGGGGGATGACGGTCGTCACCAGCATGATCGGCGCGTTGCCGATCGTCGGGACGCCGCTGGTCCATCTGTTGCGCGGCGGCGAAGATGTCTCGGACATCACGCTCTTGCGGCTCTACGATCTGCATACCAAGCTGCTGCCGGTGCTGCTGGTCGCGCTCATCGGCGTCCACGTGATCACCGTACGGTTGATCGGTTTTGCCGAGGTGAAAGGCAGCCGGGGGTTTCATGCGTTTTACCCGGGTCATACCATGTTGATGGGGGCGGTCGCGGTCGGCTTGCTCGTGGTGATCGTGGACCTCGTGATGATCTTTCCGCCCGTCCTGGGGCCTCCTGCGAATGTGCAGGAGGTAGCCGCGGACGTGTCGCCGCCGTGGTATTTCTCGGCGCCCTATATGCTGATCACCTTGTTGCCGGGGCCGGTGGCGCTATGGAGCCTGCTGGGCGGGGCGGGATTATTCCTGGTTTATCCATTTGTGGATCGGGAATTATCCCGGCGCGGGTGGCCGATGGATATGGTGAATGCCGTCGTCGGAGCGATGGCGGTCGTCACGTTCGCGCTGCTGATGTATTTGGATACGCAGATGTAACTCAGATGAGTGGCAAGAGGCTCGCGCCTCTGGTCTATGCAGAAGGAGGACACGATGGATGAGCCGAACAACGAGCGGATCGAATCGGAGCCGCACGCGCAGAACGGCTCGCTGAATTTCACCCGCTACATGATCGGCGGTCTCTGCCTGGTGTTGTTCCTGGCCCTGACCGGTGTGGGATACATCCAGGTGGAAGAACGCCGCGGAGGCGGACTTCGGCCGTTCGTGTCGGCGGAGAACAAGAAGTGCATCGAGTGCCATCAGGCCAAAGACGTCGGCGTCGGCGGCATCAACGACTGGAAGACCAGCCGGCATGCGCCCAAAGGCATCGGATGCGTCGAATGCCATCGTGCCGAACAGGGCGACGCCGATGCCTACGATCACGAGGGGTTCCTGATTTCGACCCTGGTGACGCCGAACGATTGCATGCGCTGTCACGAGAAAGAATCGAAAGAGTTCGGCAAGTCGCATCATGCGAAAGCGGCGCAGTTCATCGGCTCGCTGGACAATTTTCTCGGCAATGTGGTCGAGGGCCCTGAAGTTGGAACGACAGGTTGCGCCGGCTGCCACGGGAGTGTGGTCAAGGTCATGGAAAACGGGAAGCTGAATCCCGCGACCTGGCCCAACTCAGGAATCGGTCGCGTCAACCCGGACGGGTCGAAGGGGACTTGCTCGGCCTGTCATGCGAGGCACAGCTTTTCGGTCGCGCAGGCCCGGCAGCCGGAAAGCTGCGGCCGCTGCCATATGGGGCCGGACCATCCGCAGATCGAAGCCTATATGGAGAGCAAGCACGGTGTGATGTTCACGGCCAATAAAGAGAAGATGAAACTCGCCGATCCGTCGGACAAGTGGCATCCGGGCAAGGACTACCTCTTTCCGACGTGCGCCACCTGTCACATGAGTGCCACGGACACGCAGGAAGTGACCCACGACGTCGGCGATCGGATCAGCTGGACCTTGCGGCCGGTCGTATCCACCAGGCTGGAGAACTTTGAGGACCGCCGCAAAGCGATGCGGCAGGTCTGCGCGTCCTGCCATAGCGCGGAGATCGTCGACCGGTTCTTCACGCAAATGGACGGCGGGGTGGCGCTCTATAATGAGAAGTTCGGCAAGCCGGCCAAGGCGGCGATGGACCGGCTCAAGGCGATGGGGAAGATTACGCCGACGCCGTTCGATGAAGAGATCGAATGGGTGTTCTACGAACTGTGGCATCATGAAGGCCGCCGTGCGCGCCATGGACTGTCGAAAATGGCGCCCGACTTCGTGCACTGGCAGGGGTTTTACGAAGTCGCCAAGCACTTCTACACCAAATTTCTGCCCAAGGTCCGCGAGTTGTCCCCGCAAGTCGCCAAGGAATTGGTGGCGCAGGAGTCACATCGTTGGGTAGAAAAGGGGCTGACGAAGGACGAGATTGCGCAGATGCTGGAGTTTTACGATAAGGAGATGCAGGGCAAGCGGGGCGGGAGCTAATCGAGCCGGTCGATCATCTGGAGACTCTTGAGGCGATGCGGGGGCTTGAGGCCCGGACCGGCTTGCGGTATCCTCGCGGCTTCCACGGAGAATCGGTTCGATGCCCAAACGCACCCGCACCGGCTTGATGCGCAGCGACATCCTCGATCGCTACGTCGAGCGGTTCAAGCAACAACTGGAGAAGTTCAAGCCGTTTCTGTCGCGCAAGCGCGGGGCGCACTTGCTGGAGGATTTCGACGAGGCGGCGGAAGAACTGATCGGCCAGGTGTTCGGCGCAGCGTCCGACGAAGCCGAAGCCTACTTCTACGCCAAGACCGGCGAGTCTGCGCTGTTGCCGGAAGAAGCGCAGGAGAGCGGGACGCACGACGTCGAGCGGGAGAGTCTGCATCAGCGGCGGCAGGTATTGGAAAGCTGTCTGGCCGATTTGGAGATGCGTCGCAAGCTACAGGCGACGCGGCAGGGAAGCGGAAATGGCAGGCGGAGGGGTGAAGCGCTCGTGGCCGACTACATGTCCCACGATGTGCAGAGCATTCACCGCGCCGCGACGATCAAGGAAGCGGGGCGGCTGCTGCAGAAATACAAAGTCGGCTCGCTGATCGTCGATGACGGCTCCCGCTACATCGGCATCATCACCGATTCGGATCTCAGCCGCAAAGCCGTGGCGAAGGGACTCGATCCCAACACGACCACTGTGACGACGTGCATGAGCAAAGCGCTGACCACGATTGAAGAAGATGAATTGCTCACCGAAGCCATGACGCTCATGAAGAAGCAGGGCATCCGCCATCTGCCTGTGACCGCCGACGGCACCATCATCGGCGTCCTCTCCGTGTCTGACCTCCTCCGCGCGTTCGAAGAGCAGCGGTTGTCTTAGCGTTACTCCCCGATCTTCAGCGGCGGTCTGCATCCTGTTTGCCCAGGTTCCAGATGGTCTCCGCCTTGCTGCCGATGTACCAGAAACTCAGGCCAAGCAGGGCGAAGAACAGCGCCTTGTGGAGCGCGTTCCAGAACAGTTCGAAAAATCGGGTGTAGAGATTGATGCCGAGGAACGTCAGGCCGAAGCCTTTGGTCATGTCGTTGTCGTACTTCAGGCCGTGGTAGATTGCGCCGCAGGCCACCGCGCCGAAAATGATCGACCAGTGGAAGAGTTCGATTTGCTTCACTCGCTCCCACTGCCGCATGTCTCCGTAGTTGCCGAAGATCGACATGATCCAAAGCGAAATGAAGAGGTACAGCAAGCCCATCGCCAGTGTGGCGCGGAAGAATCGGTGCGCGATCGGATGATGTTCCAGCGCCAGTGCGCAGCCGGTCAGGAGCGCGCCGAAGAGTACGAACCGCAGCGGATAGTTCATGCCGAGATAATAGGCGCCCCAGCCGGACATATAGCCGCTTTCCGTGCCCATCCAGCCCCCTAACGACGCCAGGGCGAATAGCCAAATCAGGTTCGACTCGAGCACGAGACCCAATCCGGCATAGACGAGGAACGAGAGCAGGAGCAGCAACGAAAAGTGGCCGCTGCCCGTATCGAACGCGACGCCTAGTTGCGCAATGGCGCCGGCTGTCGCCAGTACGCCCAGGAAGAAGACGGCTTCGTTGCGGTAGATCTTGTCGGGAGCGTGTGTGCGTCGCGTGACACCCCAGCGATAGAGTCCCGCGGCAGCGAGTGTGAGGACGATACATTTCGCCATCGGCGGGGTGTTGAAGAGGACTTCGAGCAGGTTCATCAGCGCTCGGTCGGACAGCGCCGCGCTCACTGACGACACGATCGAGAAGAGCGCGATCCAGAAGGAATACTTCGCCAGCCGCCGCCAGTCGAACGATTGCACCTCCACCGTGGCGGCTAAGGTCACCGCCTGTGCTTCGGGGATCACGCCATCCTGTTTCCATCGCTCGATGGCTTCGTAAACGATGGCGGCTTGCTTGCGCGGCAGCTTCATAGCGACCTCTCACGGGTGAGGAGCGACCGGCGTGATTCAACCGGTAGTGATGGAAACGAGGGTGGAAGATGCTGCAGGCTACTCAGGAGGGAGACGGGAGTCAATATGAAACCGCCACATGATATGCAACAGTCTCTCCAGTCTTTCATCGGCTGCTGATGCCGCTGGCTCCTCATTATTAGACGCGCGTACCATCGCCGCACAGGCTGTTCAAACCGCCATCCTGCGATTCCGTTCTACGTAGTCACCAAGTGGTTGATATTGCGGCTCGCGGGCGGGGCGTCAGTCTTGCTTCCTTCTTCTCCGGCCTTGCGACGCACACTATACGAACAAGCACGGAGGAGCAGGCATGGACAAGCCGATGACCGCCGCCGAACGCTACGAACACGGGCTGGTGCTGAAGCGGGTGCAGATGTATGCGCAGGCGATCGAAGATTTCAAAGCGGCCACTCACGACCCTGCGTAGACCGGCAAAGCGCAGTTGCAGATTGCGCTGTGCCTCAAATATTCCGGCCGCCAGCAGGAAGCGCTGACGGCCTTCCGGCAGGCCGTGGCGTCGCCCGTCTTTACCGCCGAAGAACGACGGCACATTCTCTATCATCTGGCGCAGACCCTGGAGTCCATGGGAAGACCGGAGGAAAGTCTCGAAGTCTACCGGTGGATTCGCAAGGAGGATCCCGGCTTCCGCGACGTCACGCAGCGGATCCGGTTTCTCGGCACCGGCAAGCTAGAACCGGCGTCGGGGGCTCGCGGGTCATGGCACACCTGGATCGAAGACGTGTATACGCGCAGCCGCGCGCTGAAGCCACATGTGGATGCCGCTCTCGCGCAAACCGGTAGCTGGATCAGCCGGCAGGCGGCGCAGTTGGCGAGCCATCCGGTGTTTCAGAGCAAGCGTGTCGAATCACCGAATGCAGGCGTCTACCGTCCGCCGGCGGGGATGCCCAAGTCGGCCTCTCCCGCACGCGCGGCCCAGCCGGCAGCCAGACATCAGGGAATTGAAAAGCGCCGCCATACGCGGGTGCCGGTCCGCATGCGCGGCCACTTTTCCGCGAAGGGACGGCCGGTGGCCGGCGAGGGGGAATTGCGCGATCTCACGCCGTGGGGGTGCCGGGTGACGAGTCCGCTGACGGTGTCGGTGGGATCGAACGTCGAGTGCTGCATCTTCCCGCGGGACGCGTCCCATCCGTTCATCATCGACGGGGCCACGGTGCGGTGGGCAAATCTGCGCGAGTTCGGTCTGGCCTTCACCAGCATCCGCCCCCGCGTACAGCAGCGAATCGAGCAGTTGTGCCGCAGCCACGCGGCGTAATCAGGAAAGATTGTCTGTCTCGTGCGGAGGTCTTTCTGGTCTATCTGGTGCGGTAGACGGTAGAGGA
>OMJK01000131.1 GCA_900299325.1 Nitrospiraceae bacterium
GGCCGGAAAAGTCAGAAAATCCAATGGATAAGGCCATCGGGATTGTGCCGGCGACCCTCGATATGCTGCCGGACATTCTCTTTCTCGAAGAGACTTGCTTCTCGGCCCCCTGGACGCGCAAAATGCTAGAAGCAGAACTGAGCGGGAACCGGTTCGCGCATTTTTTAATCGCGCAGGGAGAGAACGGGTCGGGAATAGCCCCGCGCAACGTCGTCGGCTATCTCTGTTTCTGGATTGTGTTCGAAGAGGTGCGGCTGATGAATCTGGCGGTTCACGACTCGATGCGGCGGCGCGGCGTAGGGACTGCTCTGGTCGTGGAGGCGTTGCAGGCCGGATTGCAGCAGGCGGCGACGCGGGCGGTGCTGGAAGTGCGCGCGTCGAACCACGCGGCGCAGGCACTCTACCGCGGTCTGGGATTCCGCCATGTCAGCACCCGGACGCAGTACTACACGAATCCTGTCGAAGACGCCATTTTAATGGAACTGGAACCGCTGGCTGTCCGCGCGTATCCGCGCGCGACAGCCTGATCGTTTTTGGAGGAGACAGAGGACCGGCTCACTAACCTACTCATTCAGGAGGTGCGGCATGCTGACGGAAGATGCGATTGCGGAACAGCTTCGCCAACTCAGCACGGAGTTCAGGGAACTCGAAGAGTCTCACCATCGCCTGGATCATGAGCTCGCCGAAATGCAAAAGCGCCACGTGCTGACGCCGGCTGAAGAAGTGGCCAAGAAGCAGTTGCAGAAGGAAAAACTCGCGAAGAAAGACAAGATGGCGGAACTCATTCGCGTGTACCGCGAACACGGATTGCAGCCCGCCGCACACTAAGACGCGCCCGGCCGCCGGATCCGCCGGCGGCCGGACCCGTTCCGCTTCCGCATGCTCAACCCGCTTGCCGTTCATATCCGCACCGTCAAGCGCCGGTTGATCATCATCGGCGCCACCATCTGCGCCTCCCTGGTCCTCACCTTCACGTTTTCCGCCGACATGATCGCCTGGTTGAACCGGCCGTTTCCCAATCAACTCGTGTTCTACGGGCCGACGGAAGCGCTCTTCGCGTCGATCAAAGTGTCGTTTTTGGCGGCGATCGTGCTGAGCCTGCCGGTCATTTTCTACCAGTGCTGGAAATTCATCGAGCCGGCCCTGCTGCGCACCGAGCAGCGGTGGGCGATCCCGCTGTTTTTTCTGGCGGGCGGCCTGTTCGCGCTGGGGCTGGTGTTCTGCAATCTGGTGATCCTGCCGCTGGTGATCGACTTCTTCGTCAGCTTCGGCATGGACCGGGACATCACGCCGCAGCTGAGCATCGGCACCTACATCGATTTTAACGTGAAATTTCTGCTCGTCTTCGGCTGCGCGTTCGAGCTGCCGCTGGCCATGACGCTGCTCGCGCGCGCCGGTGTCGTTTCGGCGGCGGTACTGGCGAAGTACCGGAAACACGCGATCCTCGCGACGCTCATCGTGTCGGCGATCGTGACGCCGGATGCCACGCTGTTCACGATGCTGCTGATGGCGGTGCCGATGATGGTCTTGTACGAAGTCGGCATTCTCGGCGCCCGGTTGTTCGGCCGTCTGCCGGATGACGGGAACGTCGATCTGCCGATGGACCCCGATCTGCCGATGGGTACGGCGGGCACGAGGGTGCGATGAAGGCGCTGCCGGCGATCCTGTGCGTTACGTTGCTCTGTGCCGGAGCCGCGGGCGCCGAGCCGTCCGATCCCTTCGGGCAATCCGTGGCCAGCGTGCAGGCGCTCGTGGCGGCCGGTGGAGGGGTCGTGTATGCCGGCTCCTTCGGACACGGGATTTTTCGCACCGGCGACCGCGGGGGCAGTTGGGTCCAGACCGGCCCGGGCGTGACAGATCCGTTCATCCTCAGCCTCGCGATCGATAAGAACGGCGCGGTCTATGCCGGGACGTTTCGCGGCGGCGTATTCCGGTCGCGTGACGAAGGCAAAACCTGGCAGCCGATCAATGCCGGGTTGAAGCGGCTCGAGATCAAAGCGCTGCTCGTGACCGGTGACGAAATTTATGCCGGCACCGGCGACGGCGTGTACCGGCTCACGCAGCCCGGCGACCGCTGGTTGGTGGTGACGGCGGGATTGGACGATATATTGGTCCATGCCCTGGCTCGCGCGTCGGATGGTACCCTGTATGCCGGTACGTCGGGCAAGGGAGTGCTGCGGTTCAAGCAAAACGCCGATGGCTGGGTGCGCATGCGCCACGGGTTGAAGGATCACGAAGGCATGGTGGAGAATTTCATCCGCGTGCTGGCGATCGACCGGGACCAGGGCATCTTCGCCGGCACATTCGACGGCGGGGTGTTTCGCAGCAACGACGGCGGCACGACGTGGCGGCCCATCAGCCGCGCCTTGCCGAACGATTCCATTCGTGGCATTGTGCTGGCGGACGACGGCCTGATCGTGGCGACCGGCAACGGAATTTTTAAGACCGTCGACAAGGGGCGGCAATGGGCGCCCTTGAACAAGGGATTGGGGAATCTGTCGATCCAGGTCTTGATCGGGCCGGCCGGAGGGCCGCTCTATGCGGGGACGAGCTCCGGCGTGTTTCGCAGCGACGATGGATCGACGTGGGTGGCAGTCAACCAGGGATTGGAGGCGGGGATGGCGCCGCCGCCCTTCCTCTTTCGATAACTAAGAAAGGAACGGCATCGTATGTCTGAACCGACGGAACGCACACGGGCCACACTTGCGCTCACCAGCAAAGGCCAGTCGCTGGGGGAGATCGTCCTCAAGTTTTTTCCCGATGTGGCGCCCGGCCACGTGAAGAATTTCGTGAAACTGTCCCGGGATGGATTTTACAACGGCACGACGTTTCATCGCGTCATTCCCGGCTTCATGATCCAGGGCGGCGATCCCAACAGCAAGAACCCCGACCGGTCCATGCACGGCATGGGCGGGCCGGGCCACAAGGTGAAGGCGGAGTTCAACAGTAAGCCGCACAAGCGCGGCATTCTCTCGATGGCCCGGGCCAACGATCCGGACAGCGCCGGCTCGCAGTTCTTTATCTGTGTGGCCGACGCCAACTTTCTGGATTGGCAGTACACGGTGTTCGGCGAAGTCGTCAGCGGGATGGACGTGGCCGACAAAGTGGTGAACATGAAGCGGGACGGCCGCGACAATCCGCTCGAACGCGTAGAAATGACCGTGACAATCACGGACTGACGAAAACCGTGACGGGTGATGCGGTGTCAATAAAGCGGAACGGACGTAGAGGGAACCGATCACTCATCACTCATCACGGTTCACTCGTTTTCGCAGTTGGGTTGTTGGTCGGCTGTGCCATTCCCCATGTTCCGTCCCGCATCATCTACGAAGATCCCGTGAACTTCGTCCGGCTGGAGGAAGATCCCGGCGTGTTGCCGGAGTGGCCGCCGAGTCACCATGCCCATCCTGCGGCGATGGGGCCGGAGCGGTTGCGGGTAATTCTGTCCGGGCTGTTCGTGCAGGAGCATCGGGCATCGATCCAGAAGTGGTTCCAGGGCGACGCGCCGGTGATGCCGGTATTCAAGGACGACGACGTGGCCTGGCTTGCGACACAGATCGCCGATGCGCTGGCACAGGCCAAGTGGAACGAGCGGGTCACCTTTTATCTCAGCCAGCCGCAAACCTCGACGAAGCGGGTGATCACCACCGGCGGGGTCTACATCAAAGATTCGACGTTCCACCTCGTGCTCGGGAACTGGCAGGTGGTTTACGGCATTCCTGCCTACGGCATGATCTACGACCGCCGGTATCCCATGCGTCCGACCGCGGCCAAGGGATTCGATCTCTTCTTTCAGCCGGCCGAGGCGGTCATTCCCCAGCACAGCAGCGTCATGGACGATCTGCTGGCCAATGGCAAGGACGAACTGGTGCTCGATTTGAGCAAGATCGTGGTTCCCCCGCCGGCTCCTGTCTTGCCGCCTGTATCCTGAACGCTCCGCCGCGTACGTCTCGGTTGTTTCGTCTGAACGATCGTCTCACGAACAAAACAGGGCAGGTGTGCTGGCGGGGGAGTCGCCTCAAAAAGAATGCCCCCGCCAGGACATTCGTCCCGGCGGGGGCATGAGTCTCAACAGACTCTAATCCCTACTCACGGATTGAAGTGATTCACGTTCAAGTAGGGCTTGATGCACTGATTCGACGGCCGTCCACCAGCGCCGACAGCCGTCACATTCGGGCCATTCGGCACGTTGATCGACGGATGGTCGAACGGGGCCTTCTCGCAGCGCACCCGGTCGTCAGTCAGCGCCAGCATGAACGACACCAGCGCATTCTTCTCCGTCTCGGTCAGGCCCAGCGGCCTGACCTGCGAGTCCCGGTTGGGGCTCGCGAAGTTCCCGCCACGATCGTAGAAGTCCACGACCTGGCGCAGCGTGAGGGTGCCGCCGTTGTGGAAGTACGGACCGGTCAACTCAGCGTTCCGGACCGTCTTGCTGCTGAACTTGGACAACGACGCCGGTTTCTGGCCGCCGTCTTCCGCGTCCGGGCGCACGCCCGTGTTGGTGAACGCGCGATCGCTCAACGAGCCGACCGCAACGTTGCTGAATTCCGGCCCACCATGGCACTGATTGCAACGGCCCTTGCCGTTGAACACGTTCAGGCCCTGGAGTTCCGCGGCACTCAGCGAACCCTGGCCGCGCGCATACCGGTCATACC
>OMJK01000132.1 GCA_900299325.1 Nitrospiraceae bacterium
AGAATCTTTCGCCAGCGCAGGAGCAATGCCCACTGCCATAATGGCCAGGGCGGCTACTGCAACGGGAAGGATTTTCTTCTTGGCTTTCTTCTTCATCATGACCATGCCTCCTTTAATTTAAAAATACTTACATACCCGATTCGCTAGCAGCAAACGGCATGCCGGGCCGATTTCCGGTGAACGGGCTGAAAAATCTTCGGGTTAGAGAACCAGTGGAGGGGGGGCTGTGCAGGACTTTGGAAGGAGAAGGAGGAAAAACGTCGTGGTCCGTGCAAATCTGCTCAGGGCAATGTCTGGAGAGAAAATATCCCTCTCAAAATAGCCTTCCGGTTCTGCTCCCGCAGAGCTCTTTTTGTGGTTCGGTTACACGCTGTTTTCCCCTGATGCTGTCATAAGCCTCATGTCGTCAGGCAGGTTTTGGCGTGTCAGCGATTTACCTTCCGTCCGTCTCTTCGTCTAATGCCTATTCGCAGAATGCAGGATGGGGACATGATGGCCGGAAGTCCCGTGCGGGCGCGGGTATTAGTGGTGGACGACCTCGAAGGTCCGCGCGAGGCCATTTCAATGATGCTGCGGATGAAATACGAGGTCTGGACTGCGCATGATGCCCGGTCAGCCTTACGATTTCTACGCAGACAGCAGGTAGAACTGGTTGTACAGGATCTCGGCTTACCGGATTGCGACGGCATCCGGCTTCTCCGTCGGATCAAGATGTTGCATCGAGGCGTGCCAGTCATCGTCGTGTCCGGGCTGGGGACGATTCAGAGTGCGGAGGATGCGATGAAAGCGGGCGCGGCGGCCTATCTCCTCAAACCGTTCAATCTGGAGGAGATGCTGGTGTTGATCGGAGAGCTGGTAAAGCCGCCGCCAAAGCCAGTCCGGCCCGTTTACATTTCGAAAGCGGCTCCGTCCAATTCACCAGAACGAGCCGTACACTCCGGGTCAAAACCGGCATGAAAGAACGTGTGAACAGGAAAGGAGTACAACAATGAACACGATCCTGAGGATGGTAGCGATAGCGGCGGTTGCGCTCACTATCGGGCCGACGGCGGTTATGGCCCAAACGTCAACGGAAGTCGTCATTACCGGGCCATTGCCCCGGGCCACTGCCGGCGCCGTCGACACTGCGAAAATTACACAGATCGTATCCGATCGGTTCGCTCAGGGGGCCACACAGGTTCAATTCGTCGATACGGCCTTGGCCAATGACGAGGCGCGCAAACTATTCACCAATACGGATCCGACCAAGAACCTGCTCCGGCAAGTCGGGCAAGCCATCCCGGTCGGAGTTGCGGGCGACCGGTCGGTCACGTTTTCGGGTGCAGCCGATGTGCAGGTACGCGTCCAACGCGAGGACGGGCAGCTTCGCGCCAGACTGGACGGGCTCAATTTGAGCGGGTTAACGGCCCAGGAGCGGGCCCAACTGCTCCAGGACCTGCGAACGAAGGTCGGGTTCGATCAGGTGCGTCTGGAAGGGGGCGATCGTATGGCGAGAGGCGAGGGGAATCGTGGGCGAGGGGGAAACAGCGGGCACGGGTCGCTTAATAGCGGGCCTGGTCGTGGTGGCGACATGAATGGACGGGGCGGCCAGGATGAAGCCCGTATGACGAGCGACGATCGTCGGGCGGATCGTGGTGTCGCCTCTGTTGATCGACCACAGCGCCCGGAACGCCCGGAGCGGCCACAACGACCAGAGCGTCCTGAGCGATCAGGCCGCAATTAGCCTGGCAGTCATCTGTTTGCTGGTTCCGGCTTGGTCGTGCGGCGTCGAGTTTGTCTCGGCGCCGCGGACGCTTTCGAGCGAGGTTTTGTTGACCACGAGGGGCTTTCAGGCTAGTCTGAATTTGCTCTTCGTGAGGAGTTCCTAAACTCAGGGGAGGTAGCGATGAGTCTGCGATACGGTGTCATTGTCTGTGCGGTACTGGCGTTGGTCGGATTCGTCCACGGCCAGGTGCTGGCGCAGCCGGTTCAGCCGCCGGTGGGAGAAGAAACGAAACGGGAAATAGCCGATAATGCGGTGAAGACCGGGCAAGTGGCTGATCATTCTGGCGAGCGGGCAGCGAAAACGGAGCAGCATGATCGGGTCGAAAAGGCTCAGCGACCTGAACGGGCTGAACGTCCGCAACGCCCCGAGCGGTCGGAGAAACCGGTACGGTCGGGGAAGTTTTAAATTAGGTCAGCGGAAAGGATTAGGACATGGGACGTCGATGGGCGGTGGCATTGATCGGAGTGGGGCTAATACTGGGGGTGGTGAGTGCACCGGGGTATGCCGAGGACAAGGCCGAGCAAGGCCCGTCGCCTGCCGAGCGGAACTGGCAAGTCGGGTTTGTGCCGAGTTATTCGAGTGGAAACTTTGGCACCGGAACGACGAGCACGTTTTTCAGCGCGCCCATATCCGTCAGACGCTATTTCGCCGATGGCGACGTGACCGTGCTGATTCCGTTTGTGACGGCCACGACCGACGGCCGGGTAACGATTGTCGGAGGACAACCCACACGCGTAGA
>OMJK01000133.1 GCA_900299325.1 Nitrospiraceae bacterium
AACCGGTCCGACATCAACCGTGACTAATCCATCATGCAGATGAGACACCATCCCCTGCACCACCGTATCCACACCGACTACGCGGGCCACCGCGGCATTTGCCGGTCGGCTGAACACCTCCTGCGGAGTTCCCGTTTGCAACACACGTCCGCCGTCGATGACCGCGATCCGGTCGCCGAGCGCCAGCGCCTCCGCCCAGTCATGCGTCACGACCACCGAGGGAATGGCCAACTGCGTCAGCAGCAAGCGGAGTTCGCCGCAGAGCCGGGCGCGCGTCGGCGCATCGAGCGCCGACAGCGGTTCATCCAGCAACAACAGCTGCGGCCGCCTGGCAATCGCGCGCGCCAGCGCCACACGCTGCTGCTGCCCGCCGGATAATTGATCCGGCCGGCGCTGCGCCAACTCTTCGATCTGGAGAAGCTGCAGCACCTCCTGCACGCGCCCGAGCTTTTCCGGTGCGGACAGGCCGGCCAAACCATACCGCACGTTCTCTTCGACGGTGCAATGCGGGAATAGCGCATAGTCCTGAGCCATATATCCCAGCCGGCGGGCCTGGGGCGGCACCTGCACGCGACCCGACGCGTCGAACCAGACCCGGCCATCGAACCGAATCGTTCCCTCTTCCGGCTTTTCCAATCCGGCCAGACAACGGAGAATCGTCGTTTTGCCGGAACCGGACGGACCGAACAGAATGGTGACGGAGGGTGGCTGAAGCGCAAGCGCCAGCTGCGCCGAAATGGGCGCACGGCCGGGAAACGTTTTCGTCAGTGCGAGCGTTATTTCTGCGGCCATACCGACCAGACCCGCCGATTCATGGCATAGACCGCCAGCAACACGAGATACGACACCGCCAGGAGAAAGGCGGCCGTCATGGCCGCACCGGCATAGTTGAGCGCCTGCACGTCGTCGTAGATATCGATCGAGACCGTGCGCGTAACCCCTTCGATATTGCCGCCGACCATAAGCACGACTCCAAACTCTCCGAGCGTGTGCGCGAAACTCAGGACCACCCCTGTGATAAGTCCCGCCGTGGAAAGCGGGACGATCAACTTGAAAAATGTCCGCACTTTGGAGAGGCCGAGCGTCCAGGAGGCTTCGATCAATTTCCGGTCGACCTGTCCGAACGCCGTCGCAAAGGGCTGCACGGCGAACGGCAGGCTGTAGAGAATAGAGGCGATCAACAGGCCATCGAACGTAAACGGTAATGGATGGCCGACGAGCTCCGTATAGAACCGGCCGATCGGGCTGTGCGGACCGATGGCCACGAGAATGTAGAAACCAAGAACGGTCGGCGGCAGCACCAGCGGCAGCGCCACAACCGACTCGATGAGAAATTTCCAGCGCCACGTGGAATACGTGAGCCAATAGGCGATCGGCAGCCCCAGCACCAGCAGCACCAGAGCCGTCAGGCTCGCCAGCTTGAACGTGACCCAGATCGCCAGCCAGTTCATGACTGATCATTCCCTACTTGCATCGAAACTGAATGCCCCAGCGCCGACCGGTCACGTCGCCCTCCTCCCCTTCCCGACTCGACAAAGTTGCCCCTTTGACTTCACCGTCCCGCACAATGGTATATCCAGCCGGGCACTTCTGCTCGATCATCTTCAACGCCTCTCTGCGATACGGCGACCCCATCGGCCCGCCACGATCCTCTTTGAAGAGATAGGTGACGACGCCGCCGCTCTCCGTGGCCTGCATCAGACGCACGGCATCGGAGCAGGCTCCGCACACCGCCACCGCCAAACTGCATGACAGGAGAGCGACCGCTCTACTGCGGAACCGTGAAGCCATACCGCGCCATGACCTCCTGCCCGGTTTCGCTTTTCATCAACTCCACAAACTGCCGCGCCGCCTCCGGGTGCCGGGATTGTTTCAGAATCACCGCCCCCTGTTCCAGCGGCGGATGCGCGCCGGCTGGAATTTCCCAATAGACCCCGCCGACTTTCATGGTTGGCGCAAGTGCCAGCGACAACGCCACAATGCCCACCTCGCAGGCGCCGGATTCGACGAACTGGGCCGCCTGGGCAATGTTCTCCCCGAACACCAACCGGTCTTTCGCCTGATCGTAGACGTGGAAGTATTCCATCGCCGCCACAGCGGCTCGGCCGTAGGGAGCATGTTTCGGATTCGCAATGGCAATCTTTCTGATGGCCGGATCGCGCAAGACGTCGATCCCCTTGGAAACATCAACCGATGACTTTTTGCCGGTCCATACGACAATCCGACCGACCGCATACCGATAGAGCGATCCCGGCAGAGCCAGGCCGGCTTCTTCCAGCTTTTTCGGGTAGCCGATATCGGCCGAGAAGTAGAGGTCGAACGGCGCGCCGTTCTGGATCTGCGCATAAAAGTTTCCGGACGAACCGAGCGATAGCTTCACACGGTGGCTGGAGGATTGTTCGTACGCGGCGATCAGTTCCTTGATCGCAAAATTCAGATCGGAGGCGGCCGCAATCGTCACTTCTTCGGCCACCGCTGCCTCTACTCCGTACACACAGAGGCCGGCCCAGAGCATCACCAGACTTAGCGCAAGTTTCCCGATTGCCGACATGCGTTACCCTCTCTGCCTCGTCCGCACATGACTAGAAAAAAATCTGATACTGAATCCGTATCGCATTTTCGATCAGTGTCCGGGCATTGACATCAAGCGGTATAACCCCTGAAGGACAGGTCGTGGTGCAACCCGCTACAGGCGGACCTGCCGTGCTAGGCAACGGCGCACTCCGTCCAATGGCAAATCCGCCCTGTCCCATCATGACGTTGCTGTACGTCAACATGATCTGATGGTCATAGGTTCCGTTCAGGAACCAGTTGAGCGACACATCGACTTCTTTAATAAGATCGCCGCCCGAATGGGTATCCGGATCCCACCAGGCATAGCGCGCGGCCATTTCCACTTTTCGCGGAATCAGGTAGTACCCGGACTGGACATACCAGCCGGTCTGGTTACCGAACTGTCCAGGGGCAAACGTTGTGCATGGACCGCCAGTCCCTGCCGTCTGGAGACACGGAAGCCCTTTGTCATGCCGCGTCACGGTTTTAAACCAATACCCTGCTTGAAGTGAATACCCCCGATATTTGTAGGCATAGTCGAGGGTCCATGTGGAAAAATCCACCGTGCCCTGCCCGAGAAGCCGACCATTCCCGGTAGATGCAAGCGCACGCCGGATGGTCAGATTGGCCAGATCGATGCCCACAAACGCATTGTCGGTACTCGTGTTGATTGAGGGATTATAGGCATATCCGCCTCCGACAACCATCTGCGGCGTTTCCGAATACGCAATGTCACCCTCGCCAAATCCGGCTCTCCCCATGATATTCGCCTGAAGCCGTGCGGTGTACATCAACTGGTTGACCTTGTTCCCGCGGAAATTCGCGTTCAGGTTCCGCTGATTGGCCGGACACCCGGCCGGAGACGGAAATGGATTCCCACTGGTTTGTCCCCCGGGACATCCATTCGGTTCCTCGCTGGAAAACTGGACGAACTGGTTGACCAACGGACCTGTTCCATTGAACACGCCGAAATAGTAATTGATCGGATAGACCTCTTCGTCGTTCATGATGGTGATGCCGTCATCGCGGCGGTTAATGCCCCCGTTCGCCGTAAACGCGTCCATGACGAGCGCACGATTGGCAAACTGCATCGAGGCGGTGGAATTGATCTGCGACCGGTCGAAATACACCTTGAACTGACCCACCTGGACGTTGAACCACGGCACATGGGTGCTCATAACAAACATATCCAGCATGCCGATGGCGCCCGGCACCTGCGCGTTTTCCGAAGTCTCACCGGCAAGCTGCACCATAAATCGCAAGTCCGGACTGAAAAGGTGGCCCGCAAACAGCAACCGTGCCGTTCTCAGATTAAAGGTCGACGCTGAGTCGACCGACCGATTGGCCCGGTAATCGCCGAACACGCCCAGCAGCTCCGGATAGTTTTTGGAATCTCCGGACGTGGTCCAGGCGCTGTTCCGTTCGCGCTGCGTAAAGCGTTGCGCAAACCGCCCTCTGATTTTCAGAAAGAAGTCGTTGTCGTTCATCGAGAAATTGAACCCGCGGTCGTACCAGGCCTTAAAACTCGGCTGCAATAGATACGCGCGCTCCTGCGACTCTTTCACCACCGCATCGTATTCCGCCTGCGTGATGGTGCCTTGCCTAACAGCGCGCTCGAGCAACAGCTTGGTCGCGGGATCCATGCTCTCGACAAAGACGTACTTTCCGTCCTTTTCAACCAGCCGCCCTGTTTCCGCTGCGTGCACCACCGACGTCCGGACATCAATGGCGCTGCAGAACAACACGACCGCGCAACACACCCCCGCACCCCATCGAGAGCAGGATCTGCGAACAAAAACATTCCGGCAATGTATGTGCGTCATGGTGCGTCTTCTTTCTTTCCGATATCCGTCGTTGCATGAATCGAAAGGACATGGAGGGTGATCAGATCGGATAGACCGGCACGCTACGGCGACAAACTCGACTTCAGAAACTCTTTGACCTCTACGCCTCGCGCGCCCGTTCGAGCGTCAGTCAGGTAAAAACGACCCGGCTCGAAGTACAGCAGGTAGGCCTTCGGGGGAGTCCAGGGTGTCGGATAGTTGGGATCGTACGCATCCGTCGTCTTGGTCGGCTGCTGAACGTGAAAGTAATCCATGGTGAGGTGCAGCAATCGATCGTGCACCGCCATCCAGCCTCCGACAACATCGTATCGGTAACTGGGACTCAGGCCTGGGGCCAGGAGCTTGAAGTACACCCGCTCATCCGGCCCCGCGTTGCCCAGCGCCTCGGCCAGTTGCGGGGCGAGCACATGCAGTTCATCTTCCCGAAAGATTTTCTTGGGCGGCGATTCCTCGGCAAACCACCGGAGCGGCAACCGCTGCTGCTCACGAATCGAGAACCCGCGCAGCAACGCGGCCACCTGGCCCGCCGTCAATTGAACCGGATGCGCGTGACCGCCCGCATCGATTTCCCGCTGCAGCACGACCACCACACGATGATCTTCATGGACCACCTTCGTCGTGTACGGAAGGCGCGCGCACCCTCCCATGCTGCCTGCGAGCATGAAACACACAGCCATTGCCAGTACTGCCCTGTCGCGAATCATGGACACCATAGCGACCTGCCTTTTCACGACGATTACCGAATCCTGTCGCCGCCCGATCCATCCGGCGGCGGACCATAGCCCAACGACTGCAGCAGCGTGCGCGCACCTGGAGTCCGAAGCGCTGCCAGAAACTCCTGGCACAGGGTGCGATTCGGGCACGACCGTTCCATGGCCATGGAATGAACCGTGACCGGCTCACGCTTCCCTGACACCTCTGCAACGACGCGCACACGCTGCGCTTCACGCACCGCATCCGGCCCAAACACAATACCGACGTCGGCTCTGCCGTTCAGCAAGTGATCGAGTACTCCGGCGGCATCGGCCGAAACATCAAACCGGTCTCCTGCCGGTCCGGCCGACCCGCTCGACTCCAACCACCGCTTCGTGGCGTCACCGAGCGACGACAACGACGGATCGGCGACGGCAATCCGAATGCGCGCATCCCGTAACGCCGCCTCCGTAGATGCCGGCGCATCGACCAGCGACTCAGGCACAACCAGCACCAGCGCAACCGTCGCATAGGACACAGCCGTACCCGGCAGGACGTAATACTTCTGCTGCAACCGGGTGATCAGTTCATCTCCCCCCGGAGCGACCAGATGGATCGGCCCTGTTCCGATGAAGTAGATCCCCCGATTCTCCACGGTTGAGATCGTTTGACGAAGCGAGATCCCCGTATCGTAGTAAATCTTCACCCGGACATCGGGATGCGTTGCTTCAAATTGACGGCTCAAAGCCTCCACCGGACCGGCGACGCTCGGCGAAGCCGCAATCACCAGCGATTCAAACGCCTCTGCAGGCTTGGACACGGTCAACCCGAAGATGAACCCGACCAAGAGAACGAACAGGCACCGCACGGTTGCCTCCCAGGCAAAGAGAATCAGAGTTACAGCGGGTGGATTGTTCCTGTGTCGTGCGTGTCGTACCCGCCGAGCGCGTCGATTTCGGTGCGGAACGGCCGGCTGGTGAGCGTCTCAAACAGATTCGCCAGCGTGGGATGCGATTTCAGATATGCATTCGGAACCACCAGATCGTAGCGGGCCGTCTGAAGCGGAACGAACTCGAGCCTGAACACGTGCGCAACCGAGCGAATCCCGATTCCGACATCGGCCCGATGCTCGGCAATCGCCCGCGCCACGTCGACATGCGACCGCACGATCCGGTCGTATCCCTGCACCTGCGAGGATTCAATCCCGGCCGCGCGCAGACGCTGATCGAGCAACACCCGCGCGCCCGCTCCTTCCTCGCGATTCGCGAGCATGACGGACGGTTCGGCAAGATCCGCGGCGGTACGAATGGATTTGGGATTACCCGGACGAACCAGAAATCCTTCCTCCCAGGCCGCGAAGGTAATGACCTGGTAGGCGGATCCTTTGAGAGTGCGGCGCAAAAACGGCAGATTCGACTCGCCCGTCACGGGATCGAACAGATGCAACCCGGCCACGTGCACTTCGCCCCGTTGCAGGGCCTGCACCGCCGCCACACTGCCCATCGTCCAGCCAACGACGGTCGTCCGGTCATTGCGCCTGCGCAGATGTTCACCGGCGAGAAAAATCGCCGGATCGCATCCGGCGACGGAAATTTCCTGCGCAATCGACTCCCGCTCGCGTGAGAGCTTCACACGGACTTTGTGGTCGGCCCCCTGCCGATGGTGTTCCACCACATACCCGTCGGCCGGAACGGTGTACGACAGAATCTCACCCAATCCATCGACCGGACGGACAACGGTCCGTGTTCCCACGGTCGAGACCTTCACACGAATCGGAGACGACACGGTATCCGGCAGGGTTGACGGTTCAAGCAACACGCCGTCGGTTACGTCGTCTGCCGGCACCAGACGAAATAAATCCTCGACTGTGCAGTTGAGGACAGACGCCAGCCTGAGTGCAACGGCCGTGGCAGGCAGATAGAGATTCGCTTCAATGGAGGATACGGCCTGCCTGGTAATGCCGGACTGGACGGCAAGCTGTCCCTGTGAGAAGCCCCGTTTACTGCGAAAGGCTTTGAGATTGTTCTGAACATGTGGGGTGAGATCTGCTGTTTTCTGCCGCTTCATAGAAACGACAGTAGCAATTATAATTGCTTTATGTCAATTATAACTTACACATCATGATTTTTCATCATTCCTGAGCATGCAAAATTAATCTTTTGGTACTGATAAATTTATAATGTTGACAATGTATATTGACTTAGTTTATAGATTGATTAAATAATCTTGACCGGAATTATGTATTATATGAACAAATTCACTGGTTATAGACTTGATCCGAATCGGTTGGCAAAAAAATCCCTGGCGGCGCTGACTATTTTCATCGTGACCCAGGCTACTCCGGCGATCGCATTCGACTGGGTTCCCACCGACGAGGAGATCAATAAATACCGCCAGAGCTGGAACCCGTTCTCAGAAGGTCCGCTCCTCATTCAATCGGTCGACATTCACCCCGAAGGACAACTGTCCGTACGCCCGTTTGTCTTCTCATCCATCTCGGAACGGAGCTTCGGCAACACGCTGTCCACCCACAGCCACCCGGACCGCACCCACACCTATTCCGTCTCGCCCCTGCTGACCGTCACCTACGGCCTGAGCAATCACGTGGAGCTCGGCGTAGCCAGTTCCGTAAATTCGTACTGGTCGAAGGATACGGCCTCGTACAACGCGGGGAAAGGCGGCCCCTGGACGACCGATACCGGCATCGGCGACACATCACTCGTGATGAAGTATCGCCCTGTCGTACAAGATCCCGACAGTGCCCGCCCTTCCGTCACGCTGTATCAGCAAATTGTCTTACCGACCAGCAAATGGGCCGGCACGGAGCGGCCACCCGGCGGGTTTGCGCCCCTCGGCCGGCTGCCCGCCACACGCTTTGGCGAGTTGGGCTTCACCGAAGGTGTCACATTTCGCAAGAACACCGACCCGTTTCGGTTTAGCGGCGGTGTCTATTACACCTATGCCGCCCCGGGAAGCGATGCGGGACAGACCACCTACACCGGAGACATCATCAACACGCGCTTCATCTTCGAGCACTTTCTGGACGATAAAAAGGGCCTCGCGTACAACCTGGAATTCCTGACGGTCCACACCGGCACCTGGCGGCTTGACGGACACTCGATCAACCGGGGCGCACTGAACGGCTCGACAGTTGTCGGCATCGAACCGGCAATCCAATTTAAGTTCACCGATTCGCTCGTCGGCGCCGCCGGCGTTCTCTTCACCGTCGCGGGACAGAACGCCCGGGATGCCATCTATCCGAATTTCGCCTTCCAGTGGTATTACAACCAGGGCAAGCAAGTCATCATGCGGTAACGGGCAAACACACGGAGGGCGAAGCGGCCTCATCGACCGCTTCGCCCTACCCTGCAGAGGTAAAATTCTAGCAGTGGACGCTACTTCGTTTTCCCACTTCCACCACTGCCACCACCACTCCCACCGCCTCCTCCGCCTCCGCCGCCACCACCGCCGGTGGCAGGAATCAGGGAGAAGGTCGCGCCGACCGTCACATGACCGGTAGCGATCACCGTGCAAGTCGCGTTCGCACCCGTACAGGCTCCGGACCAGCCGGTAAAGGTGCTGCCGCTGTTGGCTTTTGCCGTCAGCACCACCGGCGTACCTTGGTTATACGGCGCCACGCACTTGTTGGGACAGGTGATCCGCTTCTCGGTAGACTCCACCTTCCCGCTGCCGGTGATGCTCACCGTCACCGAATCGCTTTGCACCAGCGCCGCCGTCATCTGCGCGCTGAGAAAATCGCCCTGCTCCCCGACGCCCGGCGCCGCGCAGGTCGGATCTGAACAAAGCGCTTCGTGTGTGACCGGATCGTAACGGCCCGTATAATTGTAGAGCTCGACCCGACGCACCACCGACTGCGTGGTCGGATCCAGGCCGCCTTGCGTGCGCGTGCGGGTCCGGTTCCGATTCGCGTTACCTCCCGGGGGATCGGCTTGAAGAAGCTGCCAATTCACTTCTAACTGGGCCGGATCCATCGGCACGACGAGCGGATTGTCGGCCACCAATTCATCGAGCGTCACCACGCGCGGCAACTGCCGCACAAAAATCTTCATCCATTGCGCATCGCCGAACTGATCAGGAGCATCCGGAGGATCCGGAGCCTGAATCTCAGCGACGATCACCGGCGGCTGAGCCGGTTGCGGCGGCGGAGCCGGCGCATAGGCCGGCGTTGCCACCAGAGCTGCCGGGAGATACGGCACCAACGTGCCCGGCGCATTCGCATCCTCGACTAACCACCGGTGGGTGATCGCTCCATACTGCGTGCTGTACAACGCAATCCCGAAATGCTCGCACCCGCTGGCCGGATAGGTGGCGGGATACCACGAATAGCAGGTGCCCACAAAGTTCGTGTTCGGCGCGTGAGGCACCGTCGTCTGCGCCCACTGCTTACTGACGGCATCGTAGGCGCTCGTATACCGCACAATGATCCCGGTCGGCGTGGTGATGATTTGCGGTGCGCCGTACCGCTCGGCGCTGAATGTGGCATACACCGCCTGCGCATTCACAGACTCGATTTCCACCTCGTACCCATGCGCCGGATACGTCGTATAGTTCACGACGTCAAAGTTTCCCAATGCGGCCGTTACCTGCGCCGTCTGCGCCTGCGCCGGTGACAGCCCCGCGCACACCAGCGCCAGGACGGCGAGGCTCACACCTCCCCACCACGCGCCGGCAGGCACACGAAACCGATCTCTTGCATACATACAACCATCCTTAAATGATGAAGATGAGACGCGATGCAAGCGCAGGACGTGAAGCAGGTCGAGGGGCTTGCCTTTGTCAATAAGACGAGCCGGCGGAGAAAAGGTAAACGGACAAGAAAAATGTTTTTAGGGGAGACTACATAGGCGGGATGTCGGGACGCCACCAGCGTGCTGTGGATAACGCACACGTACGGGGAGTCACCGCAGACTTACACGCTCTTTTCGAACTCGATTTGCCGCCAGGCTTCATAGACGACAACCGCCACCGCATTGCAGAGATTCAGGCTGCGGCTGCCCGCCACCATCGGCAGGCGCACCCGCCGTTCGTCGGGAAACTGATCGAGCACCTCTCGCGGCAACCCGGCGCTTTCGGGCCCGAACAGGAACACATCGCCGTCGACAAAACGATTCCGATCGTATCGTTGACTCCCGCGGGCTGAGACCGCAAAGAGTCGTGATAACCTGAATCGCTCCAGACACTCCGCCCAGGTTTCGTGAACGGTGATGGAGGCATACTCGTGATAATCCAACCCCGCCCGCCGCAGTAATCGGTCCTCCAGCGAAAACCCCAGCGGCTTCACCAGATGCAATCCGACGCCCGTGTTGGCGCATAGCCGAATGATATTGCCGGTGTTCGAAGGAATTTCCGGATGGTAGAGGATGACGTGGAACATGGGGCGTGGAGTGTACCACAGCCGCGCCGACGGTCACGACCCGAGCGTCCGCACTTACCCGGTGTACCCGTTCGGATTGCGAGACTGCCAGCGCCAGGCATCCGCGCACATCTCCGCGAGCCCGCGTTCCGCCCGCCAGCCCAACAGTGCACGCGCCCGCGACGGATCGGCATAGCAGGCCGCGACGTCCCCCGGTCGCCGGGCCGCCACTGTGTACGGCACCGGCTTCCCGCTCGCCTGCTCGAACGCTCGCACAAGTTCCAGAACACTATGCCCCGACCCGGTACCGAGATTGACGGTAAGACAGTCCGACTGTGAGGCGCCTCGCTCGAGTGCCTCCAGCGCTTTCAGATGACCCAATGCCAAATCTACGACATGAATGTAGTCCCGCACGCCGGTTCCATCCGGCGTCGGATAATCGTTGCCCCAGACATTCAGCCGCTCCTGCCGTCCGACCGCCACCTGCGCAACGAACGGCAGCAGATTGTTCGGCACGCCGCGCGGGTCCTCGCCGATCAGACCGCTGGCATGCGCCCCGACCGGGTTGAAGTAGCGCAGGATGCAGAGCTTCCAGGTCCGGTCGCTGGCCTGCAGATCCCGCAGCATCTCTTCGATCATCAACTTGGTGCGGCCATAGGGATTCGTTGCGGAGAGCGGATGCGATTCCGTCAGAGGCAATCGTTGCGGATCTCCATACACGGTCGCCGACGAACTGAACACCAGCGTCCGGACACCGCAGTCCGCCATCGCCTCCAGCACACGCAGCGCGCCGACGACATTGCAATCATAATAGGCCATCGGCTGCTGAACCGACTCCCCCACCGCCTTCAATCCGGCGAAGTGGATGACCGCGCGCGCGCCGCTGTCGCGCAGTGCCTTGGCCACCGCCGCCCGATCCCGGCAATCGCCCGTGATGACACGCAACGATTTCCCGGTAATTCGCTGCACCCGTGCCAGCGCCTCGGGATGACTGTTGGAAAAATTGTCGAAGACCGTGACATCGAGGCCGGCCTGCAGCAACTCCACGCAGGTATGCGACCCGATATATCCGGCACCGCCCGTTACGAGAATCATGTCGTCGAATTCCTTTGCCGTCGAACGAAGTAGCTCCAGCCTAACAAAAGATGTATCCAGGTCAAGCGATGACCGGCTTCATTCTCGCCCTTTAATGTCGGCCACCCGCGCAACTCTGTTAGAATGCTCGCAGAAACCCAATGCGCCCCTCTCTGTCACTCGCCTCACGCACAACCGGCATGATAGCCGGCTGGTTCCTGCTCGCGGCCCTCGCGCTTCCCTCCTGGGGCACTGCGCAAGACCCGCTCTTCTCATCTGAACGGGTCGTCGCCGAGGAGGCGCGGAGCGCCTGGGAGAACGGCGCCATCCAGGTCGCGTTGGGAATCCTGGACCACGGCATTCAAGCCTACCCGGACACCCTGGCACTGCGCAAACTCCGCGGCGACATTCTCGCAACGTCCCGCCGTCCGCAGGACGCGTTACACGCCTATGACGCCGTGTTGGCTGCACGCCCGACCGCCTTGGATGTCCGGTGGGCCAAATGGAGCGTGCTGCTGCGGTCGGGGCAGGCCGACGAATCGATCGCCGAACTCCGGCGTATGGCCCAAATCGACTTGCACAACCCGCTCATTCACTATCGCCTGGCGCAAGAACTGCGCAAGGTCGATCATCTTGAGGAATCGCTCCAGGCATATCAGCAGGCAGTCGCCCTGGCTCCGCACCTGCTCGGCTGGCGGTTGACGCTGGCACGAGCCCGGTTCGACGTGCTGGATTACGCCGGCGCGGAGAACGAGGTGCAGTATGTCGTTCAGCATATGCCGCCCGGCTCTCCCCTGGATCTTCCGGCCAGAACACTCCAATCGCTCATCGACGGCACCTCGACGGAGCGCGGCCGGCGCCATGAGCATCATCTCACCCCCGACGCGACCGCAGCCCAATTGAAAGAATGGTCGGAACTCCGCGCAGAAGCCTGGCGACTGTTCTCCGCACACCGTTATCGCGAGGTGGAACCGATCTACCGCCGCATGCTCGTGCTGAACGCGCAGGACCCCATCGCCACCTATCAGCTGGGGCTCACCTTGATGCAACTCGGCCGCTGTCGCGAGGCGCTGATGATTTTCCGCCGGCTGTCCGACCTGGATCCGAGCGAGGACGAGTACGCCGACTCGGTCTTCCGCATGGGGCAGTGTCTGGTCGAATTGGAACGGTGGGAAGACGCCTATGTACACTTTCAGGTGCTTTACGACGCCGCCGTGGAATTTGAAGAGGCCAACCAGGGCGTCGAGTTACAGCCGGGCACCCGCGTGCTGGACAAAGCCAAGTTGACCCACTGGCTGGAGAAAGTGCGCCCGCACCTGTCCGATACGGCACCGCTGAAACACGATCCGCCCGCCGGTCCCGCTCAGACAGTGGAACAGACCGACGAATCCTTCTATGCCACAGCGCTCGAGCGGTTGAAACCGCAGCGGTTTCTGGAAACACGGGCCTCGCTCATGGGGCGCGACGCCGACTTCAGCTGGTTCCGTTTCGTGATTCCTGCCATCCGGGTCATGCGGGACGATTTTCCCACCGGCGCGCACGAATTCATTCCGTTGAATCCGAACGACAGTTTTCCAACCACCCAGCGGGACATCTATCTCGTCTTCGGACTGGTCTCCTCGTCCTACGACGCAGTCCCGCTCTCGGTTCAATGTTTCCTCGAAACCCCGGATGTCTCCGGCGATCAGCCTCCCGTCGCGCAGGACCACGCCCTGACCTCCATGAACGATCAATCCGGCTACTTCATGCTGTCTCCGCCTCAAACCGGCTGGCCCCCCGGCCTCTACCGGTGCGGCCTGTTCGCCGGTGAACGGACCTCCGCGTACAACCACGTCGACGAGGTGCGATTCCGCATTCTTGACCCTCA
>OMJK01000134.1 GCA_900299325.1 Nitrospiraceae bacterium
GCTGATTAAGCCGGAGTGGCGGAATTGGCAGACGCAAGGGACTTAAAATCCCTCGGGCCCACAAGGCCCGTGCCGGTTCGATCCCGGCCTCCGGCACCATACATTCTCTTCAGTGTAACCGCTTCCTCCCTCTAGAAACACCGCCTCCTGACCGACACAGAATTAGGACTACTAACTTGGCGGAGGCTGCGTGCCTATGTTGCAGGCCCGATTCCCTTGCACAAAAAACCGCTTTTTGTTGGTGATCCGGTACATCACCCGTATTATTTGAACAAGGCTCTCTTCCATACATACCAATTTCCCAGCGCCTGTGAGCGCGAGAACGATATGAACGCATTGACTACTCACTCATTTCTGATTGAAGGGAGCGCGGCATGTTGAACAAAACTTCTGACATCATTTCACTCAAACGCATGCAGCCGTCAATGAAAGTTATCGGCGCGGCCGGACTCGCATTGGCGATGGGCGCGGCGTGGACCGCATTGCAGGTGCTGGCAGATCCGCTACCGGGTGGGACGTTGGATCCTACCTCCATCCCGAAATACGTGACGCCGCTGGTTATTCCACCGGTGATGAACAAGGTCGGGAAGAACCTCTCGTCTGAAAACGATCCGGACGCCAATGATCTGAGCAAGCCGGAGGACTACAAGATCGCGGAGCGACAGTTCAAGCAGCAGATCCTGCCCGGTGGGGTCTGGAATACGATCACCGGCCGTTAGGACAATTTCCCGGCCACCACAGTCTGGAGCTACGGTCCCGAAACCGATCCGACACCTATCGTCGCACCCGATCCCAGCTCCCAGTTCAACTATCCGGCCTATACAATCGAGGCCAAGTCCAATAAGCGTACGAACGTCCGTTGGGTCAACGATCTGGTCGATCGACACGGCAACTACCTGCCGCATCTGCTGCCGGTGGATCAGACGCTCCACTGGGCCAATCCTCCTAAGCAATGCGCGCATGGCGGTCCTGGAACCGACTGCGCGGGAAGCAATGCGGGCGCCTATACAGGTCCGGTTCCGATGGTGGTTCATCTCCACGGCTCGCATGTGGATCCCGACAGCGACGGCTACCCCGAAGCCTGGTGGCTGCCGGCTGCGAAAAACATCCCCAACAGCTATGCGATGCATGGCCGGTTGTTCGACGACGCGACCGGCAAGAATCCCGGTAAGCTGGGCTATGCCGATTTCTCCTATCGAAACGACCAGCCGGCTACGACTCTCTGGTATCACGACCATACGCTCGGCATGACGCGGACCAACGTCTATGCCGGACCGGCCGGATTCTGGCTGATTCGCGGCGGGCAATACGACGGCGCCGCAGAAATGCCGAGCCAGAAAAAAGCCGTTCTGCCGGGACCGGCCCCGCAACGGGGACAGGGCGTCCTGGCGCTCAATACGCCGAGCGATCCGGTCAGAAAATCGATCCGTGAAATTCCGATCGTCATCCAGGACCGCTCCTTCAATACGGACGGCTCGTTGTTCTATCCCAGCAACCGGGCCTTCTTCGAAGGGCTCCTGCCGGAACAACTCCAGATCAAGTTCCAGACTCAGTCCGACGTACCACCGATCTGGAACGCAGAAGCCTTTTTCAACGTGATGGTCGTCAACGGCGTCAGCTGGCCGAAGCTGGACGTGGCGCAAGCCCAGTATCGGTTCCGCCTGCTGAACGGTTGCGATTCCCGCTTCCTGAACCTCGCGCTGTTTGTTGTCAACCCAGACACGAACGACATCGATCCGAACCGGGAAGTTCCTTTCTATCGGATCGGCGCCGAGCAAGGATTTTTGCCGCGCGTCGTGAGGACCAAGACCGGCGAGCAGATTCCGTTGACGCCGGGTGCACCTGAGCCCGCATCGAATCCTGACTCCAACGACCCCACCGCCTTACTGCTGGCGTTGGCGGAAAGAGCTGATGTCATCGTGGACTTCAGCAGTCTGCCGAACGGCACGATCGTGCGCATGATCAACACGGCGCCGGATTCTCCATTCGGCGGATTCCCGGCCGATCCTGCCGATCCGTCCACAACCGGACAGGTCATGCAGTTCGTGGTGAATAAGGATCTCAACGGCGCCAAAGGCTCCTCGGACGGCAAGACGGCGGCGCCGGCCAATCTCAAACTGAACGCCGAGCAGGCGCTCCCACCGGCGACGGCCACACGCCTCGTATCGGTCAACGAAAACTCGTCGATGCAGGTGTGCGTGCCGGTCGACGCGGACGGCAACAACGTGTTGGATACCAACGGTAACCTTGTCCAGATTCCCAACATTCCGACAGACGCCACGTTCCTCGACAGCTGTGCGGCAGCCGGAGGCGCTCCCTTCGGACCCACCATGGGCCTGCTCGGAACGGTGAGCGGAACAGGCGTAGACGCTGTCGGCAATCCGCTTCAGTGGCTGGATGAGACAGGCCTCAGCCAGCCGATGACGGTGAAGCTGAACAACGGCACCACGCTCGCCGTGAATGCGACGGAAACGCCGAAACGGGGCGACATCGAAGAATGGCAGATTTACAACTACACGGAGGATGCGCACCCGATCCATATCCATCTCGTCCGATTCCAGGTTGTCCATCGGACACTCTTCGATGGCACGCCTAGCACCCATGGCAATCCGCAACCCTGGGAAACCGGTTACAAAGACATGGTGATCGCGTATCCGGGCGAGATCACGACCGTGAGAGCCAGATTCGACATTGCCGGCCTCTACGTCTGGCACTGTCACATTGTCGAGCATGAGGACAACGAAATGATGCGGCCGCTGGTCGTATCAGATAATCCGCCGCCGCATGACCATGATGGAAATCATGGCAAGAAAAAGGGTCACAACAAGAAAGGCAAACATCACTATCGGTGGGCCGACAAGCACCTGATCAAACACAAGAAGTAGTCGTGTGAGTGACTGGCCGTAAGGGAGAGGGCCGCCACAAGGCGGCCCTCTTTTTTTCTGCGAACAGGGTCGTGGCAGTGCCGATCATTGCGAGCCGTCCCGAATTCAGGTACATATCTCGAGAACTCTGCGACCGGGGAGCCGCTGCGATGCACGCCGCCAGACCGATATCGACATTCCTGATTACCTGTCTGATCGGCTACGTGATCGCACTTCCTTGCCAGGCTCAGACGGGAACTACTCCAGCTAATCCGCAAAGCCCCTCGTCACAGAGTTTGCAGGCAAGCGTTGACTCCTCTGCGGCCACAACGGCACCAGTCACCGCGACCGCGCCGCAGACTGTCACACCGGGCATCAACACCATCAGCAGTTCCAGCCGACCCGGTTCGTTGCGATCAGCGGGACAAGGCCTACCCGGCATGCCGGGCGGGCCGCCGGTCAAGGGTCCGCTGGGGTCGCAGGATCCATCGCCGACATACATGCGCCCGCAAACTATCGGTCCGCTGTTTTGCGATCCGCTTGTTGACGGAGTCTGCGACTGATGTCCCGCCGGATGCTCGCCGTGGGATTGATCCTCGCGGTTCTGTGCATCGACCGCACACCGTACGCCGCCGAATCATCGTTTGCGGATCCTGCCACCATTACCATCTACCCGGTCACCACCGGTCTGTCCTATCATCCGTCACCACCCATGGCGCGCGTGCTGGTGTTGGGCACACATGCCAGTGCGCCAATGGCAACAGTCGTGTCGGCGGCGAAAGAAGTCTTTCAACGCGGCGGCATGACCATCATCGACAAAACACCCCCTCAGTCTCTTGTGCCCCGACAAGGCCCTCTGTCGAACGATCGCGCCGCCGTCGACGACGCCCTGCTGGCATTCGGAAAAGATGCCGGCGCCGACCATCTGATTCTGCTCGATTTCAGCGACACGCTGATCCTCGACGAATCCGGACAATCGCTGGGCGGATACCTGCACGATGAACGCATTACGGTGCGAGGCATCGGCGTGGCGGACGGAACGCTCGTATTGGAAGGCACCGCACGATGGTCGCAACCGGTCGATCGCTCGGGGCACTACCTTCGCCAGTTGACAGCCTATGCAATCGGACGTGCACTCTGCCCGCCCAATAAATGGGAAGAAGCTTCGGATGCGAACAACGGACGGGGCAAATGCCGCCGCTGAAAGGATGAACGACCATGTCGACTAACGCCACATACCGCCCGATTCTGGCAGTGGGAAGTCTCATGGCCGGCCTCGGCGTCGCCGCCGGCGCGTTCGGCGCACACATGCTCAAAAGCACGCTCGATCCGGCAATGCTGGCAGTGTACGACACCGCCGCACGGTATCAACTGTTCCATGCGATCGGCATGGTACTAGTGGGGCTGGCCATGAAACAGCTGGATGACCGGACACTGGCTACAGCCGGCTGGTTGTTTGCCGCAGGTCTGGTGTTGTTTTGCGGCAGCTTGTACGGTATGGCGCTGTTCGGGCTGAAGTGGCTGGGACCGCTCACGCCGCTCGGCGGACTGGCCTTTATTGCCGGATGGATGTTGTTCGCCTGGAAGATCTGGCGACGCCGCACTTAGGGCTGGCAGGTACCGATGCGTTTGCCCGTGATCGATCCCCATCCGCCAAGATTATTCACGAACGACCCTTCGATGCGCGTCCCCTCCTTGACGAACAGCAGACTGTCTTCCTGTATCCGGCCGTCCGCTTCCCAACGAAGATAGATATTGTCGCCCAGTACCACAATCTCCGCCGGCAGGGGCGGCGCCGGCTTTTCCTGCCCCGCCGGTGGAAATGTCATGACCGTCTTCTGTTCCCCGTGGTTCTGGTGGTTGTGAATCACCCACTGCCAACTCCCACACAGACGTGCGCGGCCTCTGGCCAGTCGCACGCGATCCTTCCATTCATGTAAGCCCCACCAGGCGTCCATGGCAGACTGACTGGCTTCCAGAGCCACCTGACTGGCGGCACGCGCCAACTCGGCACGCTGAATCTGCCGTGATACGTCCGGCAGATCGGACGAACCGGCTGTGCTCAGCGATTGCAGTAGTGCCGGCAAGGCCACGAACAGTCCGTGAGACGTCAACCATGCCTGTCTGGTCGTCGACGGCGCCTCCGTCAGGGTTCCGTTTCCCGCCGCAGCACCAGCAGTATCGGCAAACTGCCAGACCGCCAGCGCCGCCACTAACTGCTGTGCGGTATGCGCCAGCTCGTCCACGCCCAATTCCTGTGACAACTTGGCCGGCAATCCTTTTGCGTTCACTGTGCCGGCCGCGTCTTTCAACCCGACCGATGGGCCGATGGTGCCCGAAAACAGCGCGAGGGCCGCAGCATTCGACTCCACCGTCGCAAGCTCACTCCCGTGACTACGCACGGCATCCTTCAGCATGATCGGCGGCGATTTATCGGCGGAAGCAATAGCGACAGGCAGAACGAGTGCAGCAAGAAGGCAGCTGATCAGCCACGAATGTCGACACTCTGCACCGCACACATCAGGCACCCTGGAAACAGGTTTTCAGAAACGCCGCCGTCCGCTCCCAGGCAACCGCGGTCGCATCGGCTCGGTACGCATCCGGCTTCATCTCGTTGCAAAACGCATGGGGCGCGTCGGAATACGTATGGCATTCGATGCGTTTCCCGTATTCGCCGGCCGCCGATATGAGCTGGTCGACCTCCTGCGCCGTCGCCCAGCTGTTACGCGCGGCATGATGATAGAGCACTGGCGCGTGAAGATCCTTGAGGGACTCGCGCGGCTGCATCACCTTTCCATAATAGGACACCGCCGCGCGCAGCCGCTTCCGCTGGCAGGCAAACTGGAGGGCGAACGACCCGCCCATGCCGTACCCGACGACGCCGTGAATGTTCCGCTTGGCGAAATCACGCGTGTTCAAATACTCGCAACAGGAATTGATGTCCACCATCGCATGATCGGGATTGAGCCGGTCCAGCAACGCGGCCGCCACATCGTCGTTGGCCGTCACCATTCCGCCCAGTCGGCCGAAGAGATTGGGAATAATCACCACATACCCTTCGCTCGCGAGACGCGCTCCCAGATCTTTGATCTGCCCGGTCAGTCCCCACCAGTCATGCAGCAGCACCAGCCCCGGATAGATTCCTTTCTCCTGCGGCCAGAACAAAATGCTGTCGATCTGATGCTCCTTCGGCATCCGGGTTTTGAAATAGGGGTCGACCATCTGATCAGAATGCGTCGGAATGGGCACGCCGCTTGGAAATCGCGCGGTCCCTGTGCCGACTTGCGCCAATGTAAAGGGAGCCGAATGCGTGGTGGTCATCGCCAACAAACCTTTCGTCAACCGGGCATGTGGTTCAGGAACGTCGGGAAAGTACTATAGGGAGCCGTTTGCAGGAATGTCAACGGAGCGAGATGGAAACAAATTCGTTGACCCGCGCGTCCGCTCTTCCTAGAGTGGAACGAAACGGACGGCTCTCATGCACACTCCCATCGGTATCGGATTGATCGGCGTCGGCCGGCACGGCATGCGCTATGCCCGGCACATTGTCCAGGACCTCCCGCAGGCCATGCTGACAGCCGTATGCCGACGAAATCCCGATCAGCCGCTCGATTTTCCCGGTGCAAACACTGTTCACCTGTACGGCACCCCGCGCGAACTGATTGCCGATCCCTCTGTCCAGGCCGTTGTGGTTGTCGTACCGCCGGTCTATGCTTGCGAAATCGCGCGATGGGCGGTCCAGGCCCATAAACCCCTCTTGATCGAAAAACCATTAGCGGCGTCGCATGACGATGCGCGTGCCATCGCGCAGGCTGCCACAGCCGCTCAGCTCCC
>OMJK01000135.1 GCA_900299325.1 Nitrospiraceae bacterium
GAGCCGCGACAATCGATCCGGCTGAATACCCTGGATCGACACCATTTGCGTGGTCACGGCGCGCGCGTCCTTGAGGCCGGCTACGCCGATGGCGAGCGCTTTGACGCCCAGCACCGAGGATAACCGGCGGACCAGATCGGGCGTGGATAGTCCCCGTTTTGTGATGTTCATGTACAGGTGTTCGCCCGCTCCGCAGGGAAGATAAAGCGGCCGCTCACGGACCCGGAAATCTTCCGGAACGGTTCTGATTCTTCCATGAATTCCAGGGATTGCAGCGGTCATGAAGGGGTCGACGGCGACGTCGGTCATGGAACGGATTCCTCTCTCGTGTACGGCCAAAGACGTGTCGGATCTCTGCTCGAACGATCCCCAAAGGCCTGCTATACTTTTCCCAGATTATAACGACCTTCTACAAGCGGATATCATCATGCAGCGCGGTCTCTCGTCGGTCCAGTCGGCACTGATCCTCACGTTGCTCGCGAGCCCCGGCGTGTCGGGTCCGCTGCTGGCCGGGGGGCCGTCCTCCGAGAAAACGAACGGCGTGTTCACCCAATTCACGGGCCACATTCAGCAGCGGATCCGGCAGGACAAAACGGCCTTCGCGAAAGCCAGCAGCTGCACCGACCGGCTCTACAAACAGGAAAAAAAGAACGTGTCTCCCGCGCCGGTCAGCCCGATCCATTTTCAACCGGCGAGTCAGTCGCCGAACCGCGAAGACTGCCTCCGCGACTATCCGGACGGCCTCGACGCCGTGCGAAAGGATTTTCACCAGACCCAGACATCCCTCTCGGTCAGCCTGACGTTTTACGAATTCGCGCTCGTCGGCGACCGGGACGACGACGAACGGTACAGCGCGGAGGAGTTGCGCGATCTGTTCCAGTCGCTGGATCTGGCCTACGATCCCGCGCATCCGGCGTCGACCCATGCCGGCGAACTGTCCGCGCGCTTCGACGTCTGGCACCGGGCCCGCAATCTCGAAAGCCTGATGCACGGCATGGAACAACTTTATGAAAAGGGCTACCGTGTCACCCAGGCCGACCGGGTCGAACTGGAACGGGTGATGCAATGATCCAGACTGTCATGCGCTGGCAGGAACGGGTCCGCATGGCCTGGGGCCATTACCTGAGCCAGCCGCTGTACCGCCTGTTCAATCTGGCGCCGGCCTGGGAGGCGGGACTGGCGGCCTACGAAGTGACACGCCATCCGATTGCGCACCGGGTGCTGGCGGGCCGTTGCGCCGTGCATTTGAGCGATCTGCACCTGGACCGCTATCTTCCGCGCCACGATCAGGTCGTCGAGACGGTCGGCAACTTGAAGCCCGATTGGATTTTCATCACCGGCGATCTCATCGACATTGCCGAAGGACTGCCCCATCTCTTCCGTTTTCTGGCCAAACTGCGGGCGATCGCGCCGGTGTTTCTGACGCTGGGCAATCACGACCATTATAGCGGCGTGCCGGTCGATCAATTCCGCGAACTGGCGGATCGGTACAAGGTGACGTTGCTGGTCAACGAAACGACGTTTCTCCAGACTCCGTCTGGCGAGCTGGCGATTGCGGGCGTGGACGATCCCTCGCTCCATCGCGCGGATCTCCGCTGCATCCCCTCGACGGCCCGGAATCGCTATACGCTTCTGCTGGCCCATGCGCCGAACATTCTCGATCAACTCGACACGCACCATCATGTGGATTTGATTCTCAGCGGGCACAGCCATGGCGGCCAGTGGCGGTTCCGCGGCGTGCCGACCGTCTGGCTGCCGCCGGGCTGCAGCGGGCGGCTGGACGGCCACCATCGTAAGAACGACCACCGCATGTTCGTCAATCGCGGACTCGGCTGGTCGATGCTGCCGCTGCGCATCAACTGCCGGCCGGAGATCGCCGTCGTCGAATGGATCGCCGAATCCGCCTCGCCCGCCGTCAAGGCCGCGTAATCCGCTCCAACGCTTCCTTTGCGCGACTGCGCACCGTTTGATCCCAATCCTCTTCCATTGCGGTCGCCAGTCGCGCGCGCGCGTCGACGGCCCGCAGCCGGCCCAACCCCAGCGCGGCGCACGACCGGACGTACGCATGATCGTCGTCCAGCGCCGCGACGAGCATCGGAACGACCGAAGAATCCTGCAACACGCCCAAATGGCTGGCGGCCATGCCGCGGACGCGATGCTGCTCGTCGCCCACGGCCTGCTTCAGCGTGGCGAGCCAGAGGTCTTTGAGCGCCGGCGCGACCGGCTCAAGTCCCGCGAGCCGGTAACCGTTGACTTCCGCCAGGGTAAACGACAGGTCGAGCTTCTTCTCCCGCTTTGGTTCGCGTTGAAACGCGGCGATGAGCCGGTCGCGCTCCCGCCGTCGCGCGAATCCCCGGCGGATCTTCCGGATGACGAGCAGGAGGAGCACGAGCAGCAGCAGCGCGCCCGCCGCCAGTGGCACCGCCTGATCGATCACGTACTCCTGGGTCTCGGGCGTCAGCCGTTTCCATACCCAGACGGCGGTGATTGCTGCGCCGACGAGGATCAGGATCGCGGACAGGTTCGCGGGCTTCGTGTTGTCCCGACCGGTCATGGGAGCGGATCATACGAGGGCGCCGTCGATGCCGTCAACGAACCGGACCGGCCCCGCCTCGCTTGACCCACCATTCTAGTTAGGACTATTCTCGTCAGGTGGAATTGCCCGATCTCAAGGACGATCCGTACCTCAAACTGGTGCGCCCGCTCGTGGAAGCCTATCTGGCTTTTTGGCGCGCCGACAGCCGGCATATCCGCTCACTGCGATTGACGCCGTCGCAGTTCGACGTCATTGCGACACTGGGCGATTCGGCGGGCATGACCTGCGCCGAACTGTCTGCGAAAACGCTCGTGACGAAAGGAACTCTGACCGGCGTGCTGGATCGTCTGACGGCGAAGGGACTCATCCGCCGCGACGCGGTGAAGAGCGACCGGCGCTATACGACCATCCGCCTGACGCCGAAGGGCGAGGCGCTGTTCCGGAAAGTGTACGGCGAGCACATCGCGTTTCTCCGGCCGTTCTTCGAGCGGGCCGTGAGCCGGAAAGACGTCGATCAAGCCGTGGCGATTCTGGGACGGCTGCGCGACAGCTTTCACGAAGAACGAGGCGCTCCATGCGCGTGACGATACTCGGTTCCGGCACCAACGTGCATCCCCAGCGCGCCGCGGCGGGTTATCTGATCCGCACGGACCAGACGCTGGTGCTGGATTTCGGCCCGCGCACGCTGATGAACCTCATCAAGTCCGGCGTCGACCGGCATCGCGTGTCGCACGTGCTCTTCTCGCACTTTCATGCCGACCATTTTTCCGATTTCATCACGTTCTTTTTCGACGCGGTGATCTATGCCAAATACGAGGGCGGCCGTCGTCCCGACCTGACATTGATCGGTCCGCGAGGCACCATCCGGCTGCTTAAAACGATCATGGCCTCGTTTCCCAGCTTTGCCTCGGCGCCGTTCCGCGTCCATTTCAAAGAGGTCGGCGACCGGCGTTTCGCCATCGGCGACACCACGATCCAGCCCCGGACGATGACCCACGTGAAGGATCTGCATTGCGTGGGCTATCGCGTCGAGTACGGGAGAAAAGCGCTGGCCTATTCGGGCGACACGGAATACTGCGAGAATCTCGTGCGGCTCTGCCGGGACGTCGACCTGGCTCTCCTCGACTGCTCCTTTCCGGCCAACAAGCCGGGCCCGGTCCATCTGCACGCCGGGCAGTGCGGACTCGTGGCGGACCAGGCGTCTGTGGGACAGCTGGTGCTGTCGCACTTCTATCCGGTTGCGGACCGTTATGATGTGCGGGGTCAGGCGGCGGAACTCTTCGGGGGGCCGGTGCGGAAGGCGCGGGATTTGATGACGATCACGCTGTAAGCGCTACAGTCCGCCTTCGCGCTGATCTTCGCCCAGAATCTCGATGAACTTCGTCAGGCGGGCCGTCTTCACCGGTTCGTCCGCTTTCGTGTAGATCGCCACGAGATTTTTGATCATGCGGGACAGGATCGCGCGGACCGGGCTCTTCTGCAGAAACCGGTCCTCGAATCCATAACCGGCTTCGGTCAGGAACCGGGCGCAATTCTTCTCGGTCAGCAGCGCGCCACCGTTGAAACAATCGATAAAAATTTTGTAGCGCTCCGATTCGTACTTCACAAGAAAGTGGCCGGGCATGCCGATGCCGTGGATCGGCAGCGACAGCCGCTGGCCGATGAGCAGATAGACGACCGAGAGGCTGATCGGGATGCCGACCCGCCGGTCCATGACGCGGTTGAGATAGCTGTTGTCGACCTCATAATAGTTTTTTGTGTTGCCTTTGAAGCCCTGCTCGGTGAAGACGTAGCGGTTCAGCGCATTGACCGTTTCCTCGCCCGACGCGCGCGACCCGATGCGCTCGCGCACCTCGCGGGCCATCGTGTCCAACTGCCGGGTGTACCGCTCCACATCGAGGGTCGGATAGGCGTACCGGGCGATCAGAAACGCGCCCGATTCCAGGCTCGCCGGGCTTTCCGGACGTCCCGCCAGATCGACGAGCTCGTCCTGCAGTTTTCCACCGCGAATCTCTTCCAGGATGGAGGCGATACGGTCCGCCATCTCCGGCTGCTCGATTTCGGCTTCCTGCAGCAGCGGGACCGCGGACGGACCGATGTCGACGAGCTTCCCGCTGATCGTCTGCACGATGCGGGTGTCCTCGTCGGCCAGGAGCCGGATCAGCGCCCGAATCTGTCCTTCCGGAATGACCACGCGATCATCCCATCGCCCGGCGGAAGGCCTTGGCCCCGCCGTACAAACACACCGCGTCGAAGATCAGCATGACGACGACGACCATCGCCACGTGCGGCAGCGCGTCGGCCCAGCCGGACAGGATCAGCGGCCGCACCGCGTCGATGGCCCAGGTCATCGGGTTGAATTGCGCCAGAAATCCCATCCATCCCGGCATCGCCGCCAGCGGCACCAACGCAGAACTCAGAAAAATCATGGGCAGCGACAGGAAGCCGAGCACGGAGAAGAAGTCGCCGTGGCTTTTTACGGAGAATGCCATTGCCATAGAGATCGACGTGAGGCCCACGCCGAACATCATGCCGATCAGCAAAATGACCGCCACGCCGGCCAGGCCGGTCGCCGGCCGGACGCCGAAGAGAAACGCCACGCCCAGGATCACCAGGACTTGCAGGCTGGTGATCGTCATGACGAAGATGAACCGGCTTAGGATCACCGAACTTCGGTGAATCGGCGTGGACATGAGCCGCTCGAGAAAGCCGTTCTCCTTGTCGAACAGCAGATCGACGCCGCCGGCCAATCCGTTGTTGAGCACCGTCATCACGACGACGCCGGCCGCGAGGAAGCTGATGTAGTTCGGCGCCTGCGTGACCTGCGCATCCGCCGCGCGCTGAAAGAGATTGCCGAAGAAGATGAGCCAGAACAGCATCGGCTGCACCAGGGTGAACAGCATGCTGAACTTCTCCCGGCTCAACCGCCGTACCCATCGCATGGTCAACGCATGGATCTCTTGCCAATACTCTTTCATGTGTGATCTGTGATCAGTGATGGGTGATGAGCGCCGGGCTGAAGACCAACCCTTCACGCATCACCGATCACTCATCACGCTCCTTTTGAACTTCATCCTGAATACGGCGGCCGGTGTGGGCGATGAACACATCGTCCAGCCGCGGCCGGTTGTACTGAATGAACTCGACGCTGCAGCCCAGCCGGTTGGCCGATTCTAGAATGACCGGCAGCGCCTTCTCCGGCGACTCGACGCGGATGTCGAGCCCCTTCGCTGTGGTCCGCACCGACTTGATCGCCGGCTGACCTTTCAACGCCGCTTCCAATCCGCCGATCCGGTCCGCCTCTTTGAGCGTCAGCGACACAATGTCGCCGCCGAGCGCCACTTTCAGTTCGGTCGGCGAACCCAGCGCCTTGATCCGGCCCTGGTCGATGATCGCCAGCCGGTCGCAGAGCTGGTCTGCTTCATCCAGATAGTTGGTCGTCATGACGACCGTCAGGCCTCTGGCCTTCAGCATCCGCACGTAGTCCCAAATCCGCAGCCGGCTTTGCACGTCCAAGCCCAGCGTCGGCTCGTCCAGAAACAGGATTTTCGGATCGGGCAGGAGACCGCAGGCGATGTCGAGCTTCCGCTTCATGCCGCCCGAATAGGTCTTAGCCGGCCGGTCCGCGTGCGCCTCGAGTTCCACGAGCTTCAACAGGTCGTTGATCCGGCGCGTCGCCGCCTCTTTCGGCAGATGGTAGAGCGCGCCGAGCAGTTCCAGGTGCTCGCGTCCGGTCAGAAACCGGTCGATCGCCCGCTCCTGCGGCACGTAGCCGATCAGCGCGCGTACCCGGTCGGCGTCCCGGACCGTGTCGTGGCCGAGCACGGTCGCCGACCCGGAGGTCGGATGCAGCAGGGTGATCAGCGTGCGGAGCGTCGTGCTCTTGCCCGCTCCGTTGGGCCCCAGCAGCCCGAAGATTTCTCCGGCATAGACCTGGAAGGAGAGATGGTCGACGGCGGTGTGGGAGTCGTACGATTTGCACAGGCGGTCGACGGCGATCGCGACGGTCCGGTCCATTATTCCCAGCCTTTCGCGCCGCGGCCATCGTGCCGCATAAATTGGAGCAGGTCGCCCAAACGGCGCGCCCGCTGATGGAGGCCGTCCGCTTCCAGCAGAAACTGTTTCTCGACCGGCGTGCAGTCCAGGTGCGTGGCCATCGTGTTGATCAGCACGTCGTCGCTCACGGTGTCGCGGAACAACCCGTCCCACGTCGCGGACTGATTGTTCGACCGCATGTACTCTTCCAGCGACGCCAACACGCTGCGCCGCACCTCCGCCGCCAACGGCGCGTCAGACGGGAGGGGCTTCACGGCGATCGTCGCTTCCCGATAGGGTTTCTCGAAATGTTCCGCCTGAATGTCGGCCCGCTCGAGTCCGTGCAGCAGAATGTTCGAGCGGCCGTCCGGCAGCGTCTGCACGCTGACCAGTCGCCCGACGCAGACGAGGGGGTAGATCGGCGGATTGCCGTAGTAGTCGGGCTCCCATCCCTCCTTCAGTAGCGCCATGGCGATGCACTGTCCGCCCGTCGCCGCGTCGGCCACCATGCGGCGATAGCGCGGCTCGAAAATGTGGAGCGGCAGATACGTGTGGGGGAAGAAGACGACGTTAGGCAGCGGAAACACCGGCACGCGATCGGGAATCGGGAACGATGCGGGCTGCTCCGACGCATCCCGCCCGGCCTGTTCTCGTTCGCGATCGGTCAGCATAGCTCACGATAGCCGAGACGTGTGAAAATTGTCAACGCTGCACGCGGCTTTGTGCGCGGCGAATGAAGCGATGAAATCGCGCTCCAGCACTGGCGATTTGTATCGTCGCCGGGGCCCGTGCTATAAGCGCCGCACACGATGAACGGATTTCTCCTCACGGTGATCGGCGCTCGCCGACCGGGGCGCATCGGCTGCACGCTGCTGCTCGCCGCAATCGGGGTCGCGGTGCTGTCGCCGGCGTCCGGAGCACGCCGGCCCGAATCGTCCTTTCGGTCCGCCGTCGAGGGCTATCGGTACGAATTTCCCCGCGATCACGGCGCGCACGACGCCTTCCGGACCGAATGGTGGTACTACACGGGCCATCTGCAGGCGGCGGACGGCCGCCGGTTCGGATTCGAATTAACCTTCTTCCGCCGCGCCTCGCCGCCGGACGAGGTGAAGACCCAGCTGTCGCGCTGGTCCCTGTCTCAGCTCTACCTGGCGCATTTCGCCGTGACCGATGTGAACGGCGCGCGCTTCACGTTCGCGGAAAAGCTCAGCCGGGCTGGATTGGGCAAGGCCGGCGCGGAACAAGACCGCTTGCACGTCTGGATCGACGACTGGCGGGCGGAGTCTTCCGGGAGCGGCGACACCCACGTGCTCGAAGCGCGCGAGGGCGCGCTCGGTCTGTCGTTATCGCTGACGCCGGCGAAGCCCCCGGTGATCCACGGGCAACAGGGAATCAGCAAGAAGGGCGGCGGTGCCGGACAGGCATCGCACTACTATTCGTTCACGCGTCTTGAAGCGAAGGGGACGCTCACGGTGGACGCGCGTCCCGTGGCGGTCACCGGCACCGGCTGGATGGATCACGAATTCGGATCGGCCGATCTCGGCGCCGACATAGCGGGCTGGGACTGGTTCAGCGTCCAGTTGGAAGATCGCAGTGAACTCATGTGGTACCGGTTGCGCCGGACCGACGGCTCGTCCGATCCGGCTTCCAGCGGCACCATCGTTTTCCCCGATGGCCGCAGCCGTCATCTGTCGCTCGATGACATCATGATTCAGGCGATCAACACATGGACGAGTCCGGCCAGCCGCGCACGCTATCCGAGCGCCTGGCATCTTGCCGTGCCGTCGCTCGCGCTGGACCTCACAGTCGTTCCATTCGTAGAGGCCCAGGAACTGCGCACGTCCAGGAGCACGCAGGTAACGTATTGGGAAGGGGCCGTGTCCGTGACCGGCAGCAAACAAGGCCAACCGATCAAAGGACAGGGGTATGTGGAACTGACCGGCTATGCGGAGCGACTGGCCGGCAAGCTATGACCAGTCGTCGGCTTGACTCCCCTCCGACCGCTGTGGTTAGGTCTGCCGCCATTAGTATGCTGTATCGAACGGTGCGCTCCCTCGCCTTCTGCTCATTGGTGCTCGCCGGACTCGGGTGCGAAAAGGAAAGCGAGGCCATTGTCTCCATCGCCCTCCATCCGACGAACGCGAACATCCTTTACGTTGCCACGAACGACGCCGTCTACAAATCGCGCGATGCCGGGGCGACCTGGGAGCGGTTTCCCGGCTTCAGCGCCCGGCGCGTCACGACGGTAGCGATCGATCCGCAGCTGCCCGCGACGGTCTATGCCGGCACGATGGGCGACGCGGTCTACAAGAGCCCCGATGGCGGGCAACACTGGTTGCCGCACAACGTCGGTCTCAAAGAACACGTGTCCTATGTGAACCAGTTCGTCTTTCATCCGATCGAGAGCGAAAAGATCTATGCGGCCACCACCGTCGGCGCCTATTACACCAAAGACGGCGGCCGCGAATGGGAAGAGCGGATGGCGGGCATGAAGGAAGTGCACATCGTCGTGTCCGTCGCCATCAATCATATAGACCCCAAGGTGCTCTATGCGGGCACGACCGGCGGGATCTACCGCTCGGACGACGCGGCGGCGTCGTGGAAAAAGATCAATAACGGCCTCATCCCGGAAGCCGAATTGATGGCGGCCATGGCGCTGGGGGTGAACGTGATCGCGCTGGATCCGCTGGACCCTGACCGGGTCTATGCCGGGACGACCAAGGGACTGTTCCGCACGTCTAATAAAGGCGAGGTCTGGGAGCGGATCGGGCACACGATACCGGAGTCTTTTGTCAGCAGCATCGCGATCCATCCGGCCCAGCCGCACCTCCTATATATAGGAGGGCCCGGCGGGGTCTGGAAAAGCACGGACGGCGGGGCGCGCTGGCAGGCCGTCAACACCGGCCTGGCAACCCTCAATATCCGCGCACTGGCCATGGGTCCGCGCAATCCGCAGGAGCTGTATGCCGGCACAAACGGCAGCGGGCTCTACCATTCCACCGATGGCGGCGAACACTGGACGCCTATGCCCCTCAAAGCCGCCAGGCCTGTGTCGTGACACGATGACGACGAACCCGCCGGCATCACAGGATCCCCTGCAGCAGTTGCGGACCGAATTCCGCGGGCACCTGGAACGGTTCTATGCGCAGTTGAAGCTCGCGCCACCGTACGACAGCGTGGAGAAGGCCCTGCAGCAGTTGACGACGGCGCTCAAAGCGCTGCCGCCCGGCGAGCAGGCCCGCATCGCGGCGAATCCCACATTGCGCTGGCAACAGTTCGCCGATGCGTTCGCGGCCTCGGGATTGAGCAAGAAGCATCGCGGGATCATCGCCGGCCTGGCCCGCAACCGGGCGGCCCTCGACCTGCCGGACGAATACGATCACTTGTTGAAGCTGTTTAGTACCTGACGGGCGTCAGCCTTCGAGGGCGTCGCGGAGCTCTTCGTACACCTGGGTCAGCCGGCCGTTTTCCAACCGGTAGGACAGCACCACCGTCACGAGGCCGAAGGCCATCACCAGCAGCCCGATGCCGGCGATGCCGGTGGCCATCAACACGCCGGTCATCGAGGCGAAGCCGCCCTGCACCGCGTAGGTGGCCAGAAACGCCAGGCTGCCGATTGAGACCAGCGCAAACCAGATCAACGTGACCAGCGCCGAGGACCAGGGCGTGCGTTTCACGCACAGCACGTCCAGCGTCTCGCCGTCGGGCGACAGATACAGCAGGCCTTTGACCGGCCATGCGGTGCGGAAGCGCATCGAGAACAGGTGATACTGGGGACGGATGGCGATTTGGGCCGGGTCGGGATACAGACAGGCCACGCCGTGCGGAAGGCTGAGCACGCCATCGGCCGAAAACTTGCCGCGCAGCGACGCGAGCGAACAACGCGTGAACCGGTCCTGCGCGCGCGCGACCGTGCAACCGTACCGGGCGGCGTCGGGTGTCAGGCGTAGGAAGTAGAGCCAGTCGCCGACGATCAGCCCGATGCCCAACGCTCCGGCAAACAGTCCCGCGAGAATCATGGCGGGTAGCTATCCCACACCGGTCGCGCGCGAATCAAGCTAAGGATGCTGAACGGTACGGCGCTCCGCAGAAGATTTTGTTGACTCATCCGCAAGGACTTGGCTACAGTACCGCCGTTTACGGTCGGGGCA
>OMJK01000136.1 GCA_900299325.1 Nitrospiraceae bacterium
AGGGAGGGTCGTCTTCTCAATCGTTCGATTTAACGGTGACCCCTCGACCGTCCACCTCCTGACATAGCTCCTTGTCAGCCGATTCCGCGGTTTGCTAGAATCGGCTGTATTCTGTAGTGGAGGAGCCCATCGTCGCCTAGTGCGTAAACTCAAACTCCGAGAAGGCACTAACACCGCCGCGCTGTTCGGTCATCACGATCGGCATCTCAAGCTGATCGAAGACGAACTGGGCGTGCGACTCTCGGCACGGGGCGAAGAACTCACGCTCGACGGTCTGCCCGAATTGACCCGCCAGGCCGAACGCATCCTGCTCGAACTCGCGACACTGACCAACGAAGGTATTGCACTCCAGCCGGACGACATCACGCGTATCTTGACGGCCTTGCGCCATAATCCCGATGCACCGGTCCGGGAAGTCCTGAACGGATCGTCTACCATCGCTACGAAAAAGCGATTCGTCGGGCCCAAGTCGCCTACGCAGAAAACGTATATCGAAGCGATCGAACAATACGACATCGTAATCGCTATCGGACCGGCGGGAACCGGCAAAACCTATTTGGCCATGGCGATGGCCGTCAGCGCGTTGATGAAGAAAGAAGTCAGCCGGATTATTCTCGCCCGCCCTGCAGTCGAAGCGGGAGAAAAGCTCGGGTTTCTGCCTGGCGATATGTATGCGAAGGTGAATCCCTATCTGCGGCCGCTGTACGACGCGCTATACGACATGATGGATGTGGAGCGGGCAAACCGCTTGATCGAGCGCGGCGACATCGAAATCGCTCCGCTGGCGTTCATGCGGGGGCGTACGCTGAATGATTCGTTTGTCATTCTCGACGAGGCGCAAAATGCCACCGCCGAGCAGATGAAGATGTTTCTGACCCGCCTCGGGTTCCATTCCAAGGTTGTGGTCACTGGCGACATCACCCAGGTCGATCTGCCGGCCGACCGTGTGTCCGGCTTGATCGAAGTCAAAGACATTCTCCGCGACATCGACGGTATTCAGATCGTGTATTTTAACGAGAAGGATGTCGTGCGGCATCGGCTTGTGCAGGACATTATCAAAGCCTACGATCGCCATCAGACTCCCTCCGGGGCGACACCGCTTCGCCCGCAAGCCTCTCCAAGCGCATCCCGCAAATCGTCGAGCGGCCCACACTCCACATCGAGCAATCCCTGGGGCCAGCCGCACTAAATGGCTGTGCATGTGCGGGTGCGTCTGACGCGGACAAAGATCGACGTGCAACATTTCGCACGACTTGCGAAGCGAGTGCTTGCGGCTGGCGGTGAATCAGAATCGGATCTCAGTATCGAATTGGTCGGTGACCGGCGCATGCGCCGGCTCAATCGCCGATATCGAAAAAAAGACCGCACAACGGACGTGCTTGCCTTCGCGATGCGCGAAGCAAAAGGACCCCGGACACCACTGCTCGGCGACGTCGTAATCTCTGTTCCAGCAGCCATGAAGCAGGCGGTTCAGGCTGGTCGTTCGTTGAGCGAAGAACTTGCGGTGCTGTTGATTCACGGATTTTTGCATCTGTGCGGATATGACCATGAGCGAAGTACCCGGGACGCTCGTCGTATGCAGCGAAAAGAGCGCGCGGTTCTCCAATTCATTTCCCCTTTGCCAACACTTGTTGGGCATTCACGGCATCCACACAGGTAAATCAATGGGATGGTTTCAACGTCTCGGTGACGGCCTCAGCAAGACCCGCCAGGCGGTCCGACACGCATTGGACCGTGTTCTGGGCCACGAACCCGATCCTGCTCTGATCGAAGAACTGGAGGCTGCGCTCTTGCGCGCCGACCTTGGTGTGCACGTGGTCGACCGGCTGCTTGTGCAGGTGCGCGAGCAGGTCCGAACCAAGACAGCGACGGCTGAACACTTACAGGCCGTGATGAGCCGAACGCTCTATGAGGTGCTGGCTCAATCTGCGGATCCCTCGCTGGATGAATTAATCGGGCAAGGGCCGAAGCCATTTGTGATCCTCGCAGTGGGCGTCAACGGAGTCGGCAAGACCACTACCGTTGCCAAGCTGGGTCAACGACTGGTTCAAGCCGGCCACAAGCCGCTTCTGGTGGCGGCGGATACGTTTCGCGCGGCGGCGATTGATCAGCTGCAGGTCTGGGCTGAACGAATCGGCGTCGATCTTATCCGCCAACGCCATGGCGCCGATCCGGCTGCCGTGGCGTTCGACGGGATCGTTGCGGCCAAGGCGCGGGCCGCCGACGTCGTACTGATCGACACGGCGGGACGGCTGCATACGAAATCCAACTTGATGGACGAACTCCGGAAGGTGAAACGCGTGATCGGGCAGGCGCTGCCCGGGGCGCCACACGAAGTGTTGCTGGTTTTGGATGCCACGGTCGGGCAGAATGCGCTGGCCCAAGCGCGTCAGTTTCACGACGCCGTCGGCGTGACCGGCCTGGCCCTGACGAAACTGGACGGAACGGCGCGCGGCGGCATCGTCGTGGCGATCGCCGACGAACTCAAACTTCCGGTCCGGCTGATCGGCGTCGGTGAAGCAGCCGAGGATTTACAGCCCTTCAATGCCGAGGCGTTCGTCGCGGCACTGTTCGGCCCCTCGCCGGCTCGTTCGTAACCCTACATTTTCTTCATCTCCCGCGGTGAGCGTGCTATCGTGGGGTTCGTTTAGAGAGCACGATCACACGAAAATTCAGGCCGGTTTTTGTGGATAAGTAGCGCATGATCACCATTCTGATCGTCGACGACGACCTCATGAACTGCGAGATGCTGACAACCGTGTTCACGCGGCATGGGTATCGCGTGATTACAGCGACGAGCGGCCGGGAGGGCCTCGAGCTGTTCCGCCGGTATGCACCCCGCGTCACGCTCATCGATCTGCGCATGCCCGAGATGGACGGCCTGACGGCGCTGAAGGAAATCCGCGCCATCGATCCCAATGCGCCGGTGATCATTCTGGGCGGCGGCGCGACCGAGATG
>OMJK01000137.1 GCA_900299325.1 Nitrospiraceae bacterium
CCTGCGGAACGTGGAGCTGACCGCTCCGTATTTCCACAACGGCAGCTACGCGACGCTGGAGCAGGTCGTGGAGTTCTACAATCGGGGCGGCAACCACCGCGGCCCGATGGATAACAGCACCGGCACCTCCGGCTTCGACCACACGCCGAAGTGGGCCAACAATCCGAGCAACCTGGACTTCGACATTCACCCCCTGGGGCTCACGGCCCAGGAGCAGGCCGATCTCGTGGCCTTCTTGAAGTCCCTGACCGACGATCGGGTGCGCTGCGAGAAGGCGCCCTTCGACCATCCGTCGCTGGACAATTTCAACGGGCATAAGACCGTCGATTTGAACCAGGACGGCAAGTGGGACGAAATCACGGCCACGCTGCCGTCGGTCGGCGCCGGGGGACGGCCGGCCAAGAATCTGGCCTGTCTCAAAACCTTCGCCGAGAACCTGCAGTAAGTCTCCCTCTCTCACAGGGCCCGGGATGCGTTTCACGCGTTCCGGGCCCTGTGCCATTCGGGAACGCTCATTTTCCTGCCGCGCAAAAAGCAACCAATCGCTACGTATTTCCTAAGAGGAATAGGAATCGCGTACGCCGCGACCGTAGAGTGCGCGTGCGATGAGCACCCGGATTGTCGGTTCGTTGCAGAACGGCGGACACGAGGAAACAGGTCAGTAGCAAGAAATAAGCAATCGCTTGACGCTGGACTAAAAAATGTCACGATGCAGAGAACTTAAAAAAGAGGTGTGATCATGCACAGAGTCTATGCCAAGTATTTTGGTTCCGTCGTTGCCGGTCTGACGCTGGTTGCGTCCGTGGCCGTCTTCGGATCGGCCGACGCCGCGCCGTTGGCTGCACCCGCGTTCGCGCCAGCTGCCGGCACGCAGAGCGACGACGTCGTTCGTGTCGGCCGCGGAACGGGGGACAATAAGAAATGTCCGAGGTCGATGGATAACGAGTGCACGAAACTGCCGCCGCCTCCACGGCCGACGCCGACACCCCAGTAATGCGCGTGTGTATGCTTTGCGGGCAGGTCGGAATGGCGAGCCACTCTTTGGAGGAGGACGGTGCTACATCGGGGGAATAGCATCAGGTCGAACGCATTCTGTAGGGTGAGCGCGCACAGCGAGAGAAGGAAGCGAATGGACAACACGCGCAGGCACAACGAGCACAGCATGACGGAAACTGTTTCACCAAAATCCTCTACACAACTAAGGAGTGTCGCCATGGTCGGACAACATACATTTCGTTTCTCCTCATTGGCTGCCGACCTCGCGCTGGCACTGATGATCGGCGTCGTCGGTGTGATCGGATGGACGAGTCCGGCACAGGCCGTGGCGACGAGCGAAACCATCATCGGGAACATCGAATTCCTCACCGTCACGAATCCCGCCGACCCCTGGTCGGACGGCGTCGTCGTGGTGGGCGGGCAGCGGGTGCAAATTCCCCGCAATCTATTGATCGACCTGCCGGCCAACCGGCTGACGCTCCAGCAAATCTTCGCCCAGGCGCCGCCCGCGTGCGTCGCCAGTGGACAGAGCGGCCTGGCCAAGGGCGACACGTGCAATGCCAACACCGGACCCGGTTACATCACCATAACCGCGAACCGCGTGGCCTCAGGCAACACGATCGCCGGCGACGTCTTTATCCAGAAGGGCACGGAAGTGATTGCGGGCACGGTGACCTACATCAACTACAACGAAGGCTACTTCCGGATGAACGGGAACCTCAACGATCCGACGACCGGCCTCATGGTGCGGTTGAACGATCCGACCGGCCGCCACACGGTACAGACCGGCGCCGGCTGCGCGGTGGGATCGCTCAACTGCAGTGCCGATCCGCGCTTCACGCTCGACCCCGACAACTACGTCAACGTGTTCTCCACCGGCTATCCGTTCTGCATTCCGAGCCGGATTTCCCGCTCCTTCGTCGACGTGCTCGATCTCAACACCAACGGCAACGTCACGGAGACCTTGACCGCCATCGCGAGCGCGACCGGGACCGGCGACCGGCTCTGCCCCGACACCAATCGTCCGACCGGCCCGAACCTGACGGTGAACGACTCCCGGCTCTTCGCACCGATCAAGCTGGGCGATCCCATCACGGCCGAAGGAAATTTCGAAAAGATCGGCGGCGTGCGGTTTCTCTCCTCGCACACAACCATGGTGGGGCTCGCGCTCCTGACCAAGGATCTGCCGGACCAGCCGGATTATTTCTTTCTGGATGAAGGCGAGATCGACGCGCCGGCGTGGCAGAACGAGCGCATCCGGATGCTGCTCATCGGCTTTGCCACCCTGGCGCCGTTCGATCCCGTGGCGCTCACCGGCGGCGCCGACATTCTCTTCTGGTCCAAGCACTACGATCCCCAGACCAACACAGACCACGATCTGCCCCTGGCCTCGATCGTCGGCTGCGATCGTGCGGCCGGGCCGACGACCTGCGGGGCGCAGGGTCTGGCCGGCCTCGTGCCCGGCAACGTGGCCGGCGCGAACATTTGGCGCATTCGCTACGACATCGATTTCATCGCCGGCGCGAAGCCCAAGCTCAACCCCTGCGCGCATCTGGCCGCAGACGTGGGGCGCTTCTCGCAGTGGAACGTCGATAACGGGTTGCCCGCGATCACGGCGACCGACATCTGCCCCGGCGGCACAGGACAGTTCAACATCACCGACATGATCGGCGCCGTCAGTCCGATTTCTCGCGAGATCATAGGGCGCACGGGCCATAAACTGGCCAACCCCGGCCTTACGACCCTGGACACCAACGGCAACGTGGCGCCGAACGGGATATATCGCTTCCCCTTCGGCATCGGCCTGGGCGGGATTGCGACCGTCGAGTTTGCCGAGATCGATTTGAACAAGCTCGCCACGCCGTTCTCCTTCTCGGGCATTCCCTGGAATCTGGACCGCCGGCTCAGCCCGGGGGGCTGTCTCCCCACCGGCTGCGAAGGCACGCGCCAGCCGCTGACGCCGTTCCCCTGGGAAGAGATCGATCCGCGGACGCAGACGGTGGGTCTCCCCACCCTGCCGTACAGCGCGGCGGCCTACACCTCGGCGCCGTTGTCTACTGTGCGGAACCGCATGCTGTCCTTTGTGCAGCAAGCGACCCCTGCGAATCCCTTGACCGACGGGAAAGCCGGCGGCAACGCGACCGTGCTGCCCTGGCCGCCGCCCGCTCCGGCCGCGGTCGCCATCACACCGACGCCCGATCCGCCGGCGCAGAACAATCCGCCGAGCATCACGTCGGCGGCGCCGCTCACAGCGACGGTCGGGACGGCCTATACCTATACCGTCGTCGCCACGGATCCGGACGGCGACATTGTCACCTATAGTTTGCAGACCAATAACTCTTCCGCTCCGGCCGGCATGACGATCAATGCCGCGTCGGGCGCGATCACCTGGACGCCGACCGTGGCGCAGGCGCCGAAC
>OMJK01000138.1 GCA_900299325.1 Nitrospiraceae bacterium
CGAACGGTTTTTTCCCGACTCGATCGCGCGCGGCGAACAAACGTTTGTTCTTGGCATCCCACACGGCGAATGCAAACATGCCGCGCATTTTCTGAAGGCAGTCGACCCCATACTCTTCGTACAAATGCACGATGACTTCGGTGCCACAGTCCGTTCGGAATCGATGGCCCTTCTCCATAAGATCGGCACGCAGCTCTTTGAAATTGTAGATCTCCCCGTTGAACACCACCCACGCCGAACCGTCTTCGTTGGACAATGGCGGTGCCGCTTCGCTGCGAAGGTCGATGATGGCCAGACGCCGTTGTCCCAACCCGATGTACGGCGCGGTATAGAACCCTTCGTCGTCCGGGCCGCGATAGATGATCGTGTCCGCCATCTTCTTCAGCAGAGCCTTCTCAACCGGCTCGCCGGAGAAATTCATTTTGCCGACAATTCCACACATAGGAGTAGTTACGAGGTGCCTGAAGGCTGGGCAGCCGACCGGGAAGAAATCAGTCCCATCTTGACGAGAGCGGGCTTGGTCATGCGATAGGCGATCAGCGCATAGAGGCCGAACCCCAGTACGCTGAGCACCACTTGTTGTCCGGATGGCATCGTGCTCGGTTTCCCGCCGACGAACACCAACGTCACGGCCAATACCGCGGCGGTTCCTGTGGAGATCGCACCGTCTCCCCACACGGCCGGGAGGAGGCGAATGACGCCCCGGCGAACCAGCATCACATGCATAAAGACAAGCGACACCGTGTACGCAGCGGCGGTGGACAGCGCAATGCCCGCCAATCCATACCACTGCATCAGCAGAAAATTCGCGGATATTTTGACGGTCGCAACCAACACACTCAGCGGAATGAAGACGGCATTCATCGACACGGCCGAGAGCAACGTCGCAGCAATGATGCCCACCAGCAGGACAGGAAACTGCAACGACAGCCACCCCATGATTCCAGCGACGGCAAGGCTATCGGCATGCGTAAAGTTTCCGTGCTCGTACAGCAACGCCACCACCGGTTCCGACACAAGCCAGACCATTCCTGTTAGCCCCACACTTCCCCATACCGTCAACCGCATCACCGCCATATAATGGGTGTTGAGCCCCTGCGTATCCCCTCGCGCCACCAGCTTGCTGAAATGCGGCAGCAAGGCCGGACCGAGCGCGCCCACCGACAAGGATGCCGCACCAACAACCAAGCGATTCGCATATCCAAGAGTCGACACCGATCCCGCCCCGAGAAAAGACGCCATCCACTGATCGATCAGCGGACTGATGTACGACAGCGACACCCCTGCGCACAGCAAGACAAATTGCCCTCGGACTTCGTGAGCGAGCCCTCGATCCAGGGGAGTCCATACTCCCTGCAACATGCCTTGCTGGGAAAGCAGCATTGACGCCAGCAACAATTGCACCGCCGATCCGACCAGCCCCCCGTAGCACACGCCGAGAATTCCGACATGCGGGCCGAGAAGCACGGCTCCCAAAGCCATTCCCAGCGGCATTCCGGCCCGTATAATACTGGGCAGAAAAAAGAGTCCCTGAGTCTGCAACGGCCCTTCGACCAACGTGGCATACCCCGACAACACAAACATGGGAACCGCAGCCCATGTCAGCCATTGAATCGACGTCGCCGCTTCCTGAGACAGATTTCCGGCAATCAATGGCGCGTAGAGCGGCGCACCCATCGCCAGAACGGCGCCTGCTCCTACAACGATCGGCACATTGACGGCCATGCACCGCCCAACCATGCGCTGGACCGCCATGGCCCCACTCGCATGTCGGGCTTTCTCCAGAAGGGGAATCACCGTACTGCGATACGCGCTGGTGCCGACCGTGAGCAGAAACACGGGCAGCATGATCGCAAGAAAAAGCGCATCGACCATCACATCCGTGCCGAATGCCAGCGCAATGGCGGCATCCCGCCCAACGTTGATCGCATTGACAAGCGCGTTGCCGGCACTACTGGCCAGCCCGGAGCGGACCATGGTCCGTACGGAGCCGACAGGAACTCGCACCACCGCTTCTGAGACGCTACTCACGGTGTTGGCCTCGATGCAGCACGCTTGAATTCAGCCAGCACTTCGTCAAATTCGTCAAACCACAGCACATGCTGATAATCCACGGAAGCACCGTAGAGAGCGCCATGGGCGCGTGCCTTGGCCATTTCTTTTTTCATTACACCGACGTCGAACGCATGCCGCAACCGCGAGACATACAACGGCATAACCGGATCGACGTGCCCGGTGAACGAACTGGCTGATCCAAGATCCGCCAACCTCGACTCGTTCATTTCGCCGTTAAGCCCTCTCCACTGGAAGCTGGAATTTCCAATGAAGACTTTCGTTGGGAACGCGTTTCGCAGTGCCAACAGAGCATCTTGAAGCGCCTGTCGCATCTCCGCTCGAACCGACTCGAGCGGATTCGCAATACCGAATACCGTGCATTGATCGAGAAAAAGACCGTCATAGGGATAGGACTCGAGCGTCGTCTGGCAGGCTTTGAGAAAATTCTGCTGCCATTCCGGCTTTCGAGGGTCGAATATTCTCAGACCTCGCGATCCCACCGTCGGAACGAACCCGTTGGGATAGACGCACCATGCATCGGAAATCTGTTTCAGCACTGCGTGGCCGGGACCCGGCACCGTCGTTTCCTCGATGGTCATTTGATAGCCCAGCATGACGATATTGGGATTCCGACCTTTTACCCGATCTCTCCACTGCCAGAACGATGCGTTCATATCCTGCGGCACCAGAGCCAGGGGATAGCGTGCGACCAACGCCTCTTGCCCTCCCTGCCCCGGCACATTAGGATCGATGTATGCAACGCAGAACAGAGGCGGAATTGGTCCAGCAACCGCGGCATGCACTGGAGTTGCATCGCCCAACACATCCAAATCCAAACTCGCTGTTAGGCTCGACGCACCCGCTAATCCGAGCAGTCCCCCAAGTGACGCCCGTGCAAAGCTCCGGCGTGACAGACTTATCTTCAAAAGATGATCGAGCGTGCTTTTGTCGCCGAGGTGAATGAGCCCTCTCATGTCGCTCCTTTCTCAGCTACCCGTTGCTTCAGATCTTCCGATCTAAATCCGCGATCGGATTCTACCGAGAGAAAATGGATGCTCTTCGCCTTACAATTATGTGCCTGATACCCCTGCAGTTTCGACACGACTCAAGCAATCTTGTCCTCGTAGTCGGTTCCATTGACATAGCCTTCCGCCCCTTCAGACGAAATCACTCTCCCAGGAATACCGACCACGACGGAATTATCCGGAACGTCTTTGGTTACAACGCAATTCGCACCGATCGCCACATTATTACCGATGCGCACTGCGCCGATAATTTTTGCACCTGGCCCTATATAAATGTTATCCCCCAAAATCGGATGTCCGATGTTTTTCCCCCGGCTTGACTGTCCCAGCGTGACACCATGAGAGATATTGCAATTCTTCCCGATTACACTGTTCCGGTTGACGACAATCCCTCCGTAATGCGAGCTGTAAAACCCGCTGCCGATCTTTGTCACAGGCGGAATCAAAATGCCGAGCTTGCGGGATAAGTGCCGGCAGATGAGCCTTGCGATCGGATACACGGTGAACTTCAACGCAAGACTGGATTTTGCAAAACAACACGTTCGTAGCCAAAAGTTGCACTTGTACGTCTCGCCAAGAAGGAGATGTCGCAGTAAAACACCAAAACTTATGCGCCCTGTTATTCGATATAAGTCTGAACAAACAAGATATTTGTATTCGGAGTACTTCATGGGCTTATCATCAACTACACCTTTGACTTTTACCTATTATGCTCGCTGCTTTACGCATCGGACGTGCGAGCAGGCCCACGACTTGCCGACATAATCGAACGCGTGGCCTGCGTCCACAGCTCTGCCATCAATTCAATCAGGAACAATGCAGGGATTGCGATTTGCACAACAAATGTAAGCGGTGCAAAGGTCGATTCTCGTATCGACATGTAGCCAGTGGTCAGCAAATACAAGTAGAGCGGGAACCTCCACCATGTGGCAGTCGGCGACCGATACCATGCCATGAGACCGATTCCCAACAGAGCCACGATGGCGCCGCGCAGTGCGGCTTCCATAATCCCGCCGCCGATCACAGCCTGACTGACAGCACCGAACTCCCATCCGCCACCCTCCGCTTTGAAAATTGGATCGAACGTGTCAAGATACCAGTCCGGTAAGGAATATTTTTCGAATGGAAGCAACTGGCCGGGGATGAATGCCAAGAATTCTCCGTAGCGTACAGACATGGGAATATCCAGCCTGGATCCGCCCCCCTGCAAAAGCTGCATCGCATTCGCCCATAGCGCATCGAGTTCGCCAAGCCCGACTCCCTCCGCCCCATCTCCAACACTGACCTCCTCGTTGCCATCTTCCCAATAGCCTATGCCGCGAAGGATTCCGAGAACGGTAAATGCCACAAGACCCATGACCCCTACGCCGATCCATTGACGCATTGGAATCGGACGAATCAATATGTGCCAAACAACGCCCGCGGCAAGAAGCGCCAATGCGATAGCCGTACGAGATCCTCCGGGATCGTAGGTCAATAACAACGTGGCAATGTACAGCACAAACAGCGGCTTAGTACGTGGCCATCGCTGCAATAATGCGACCACGATGACCAACTGAGCGATCTTGTCGAATCCAGCGGCGATTTTCATTACCTGTCGCAAGCCAAGAGGAAGCTCTTGAATCGCGCGGTAGGAATCGACGTACGACTCTGACGCTCTGATATATCCGCCGGCACGCAAAGCGGTCGTCAACAACGAATACGCGACGATAAACAAGAGCGCCCCCATCATTTGCGGATTTTCTATGCGCGCATGGGCATTCACATTCGGTTTTGGAATAGACTGCCGAAGCGAAAAATATACGGCTGTAAATCCGCAGGCATACGCAACCACAATGGACATTAATTCCAGAAAGTCGTCGCTTGTAGGCTGAAGACGAAAGAGTCGCTGATAACTAATAACACTATACTCTCCTCCCTGAACGAGCCAGGAAACCGACGGCAACGTTCCATACAGCGCAAGAATGATCAGCCACATGATCCCAATATCATCTGCCGGTGCCCGCCCGTCACAGCGTACGGCGAAGCGACACGCAGCAATCAGCAGTCCCCACACGAACAGTACCGCGAATAGAACTTTTATCTGGTCGGGTTCCATGACGCTTCCCATCTCAAAAGGCCAGATACCATCTCACCGCAACGAAGAGCTAGACAATCCAGTATAGAGGTTACGCTGTTCAGTGCGAGGAGTTTCACGGAATGCGATACTTGGCGGTGTCCGATCAAAGAATGCTCGACCACTACATGCTCGGCAGCCGATAGCAGGTGAGATACGACATGCTGTTCACGATATAATATAGCCACCGCCGTCCTGCCTCTCCGGTCGTTGCCACGATGTCGGCAATCCTGTCGAGATAGCGACCGCGAAAAGAATGCTCGCCGAACTTAATCCGTTCCATGTCGGCTAATTCACGTACCCGGTCGACCCGGACCGACGTCGATTTATTGGCGCCGTGCAGCCGATAGCCGGCAACGGCCATCGTCGTTTCGCACCACCGGTATCGTTGGTAGGCATACCAAAAAAATTCCACGTCGAACACATAGTGAAACCGGGTACAAAACGGATGCTCCCGCGAGATCGCAGCCCGCCAGAAGGTTGCCGGCTGAAGCACCGCCGTACGCCATTTCATCCATCGCGGGGAATCGAGCGGGTGGTACCGCAGACAGACAGGCCGAATCGTGCGCCCTTGCGCATCCACATACTCGCCCCCCATGCTCAGCAGACCGAGTCCAGGATCCGCCTCGAATGCGCGCACGGCCTGCTCGATAGCATCCGGCCGAATGTAGAGATCGTCGGCGTTCAAAAAACAGAACAATGTTCCGGTCGCATGCTGAAGCGCACGATTCACGGCATCCGCCTGTCCATGATCCGCCCGACTCACAAAACGGAACCGGGCATCGCCCGCGCAGTACCGCTCGATGATCTCCACCGATCCGTCCGTGGATCCTCCATCGGCAATCAGCACTTCAATATTACGATGGGTCTGTGCGGTACAGCTGTCCAAACACGCCGGTAGGAATCGCGCATAATTCAGCGACGGCACCGCGATCGAAACTTTCATCGATGAGCCGGTCATGCCGCCCGCCTGATTCGCGCCTGCTGGCGTGTGACAATTTTTTCACACGTGCGCTTCAACTCTTTCAGAACGAGCATGAACCGTTGCGCCGTGCCGCTTCCTCCGATCTGATCCCGTAATGACCAGCCGACGGACTCCAATGTCCGGACCGCCGTCCGCAACTCGTCGACATAGGGCTCATACAGTTCGCGAATGACCGCCGCTGGCAGATGATAGTCAGGCGAGAAGCGTA
>OMJK01000139.1 GCA_900299325.1 Nitrospiraceae bacterium
GACGGGCTTCTACTCGGTCATGCCGGCCGGACTTTCTCCTGGCTGTGCCTATCGGCACAATCGCCCAACCGGACTTCAGCCTGAGGAACGACGAAAGCCCCGCACGCCGGTGTGAGGTACACAAGCACCCGGGAGTTGCGACCTCCCCCGACTGGAAGCCCTTCGGAACACAGTTCGCACGGGTCTCGCCAGGGCCGCGACAACCGAACGGTGTCCTCGGCGTCACAAGCGCCTCTCACGGGCGACCTCCCACCATAGTGCAGGGTCGCCCGTGCTGTTTCCACCTCATGAAAATGTCCCGCCACTTCGTTGTCGCATCGCTCAACGCCTCGACGTACGAGGACCGTACGACTCGGCGTCTTGCTCGCTGCCGCCTTGTTACTGAACATTTTGATGGGCTAGGAATGTAGGCGCTTTATTCGGCTACCACCGAACGCTTCCGGTTCCACCACCAGTACAATGGCAGCCCGGCCAGTACGGTTGTGAGGCCGAACAGGGCTTCCAAGGGTCGCTGTGTGACGCTCGACATGACCATCAGCCCCGCCCCGGCAATCAGAACAGCCGGTAGAACAGGGTACCACGGGATACGGTAGACAACGGCCGCGTCGCTCCTTCTCGCGCGAAGAGGGAAGATCGCCGACAGCGTGAGCGCCATAAAACAGGCCAAGACCATTCCGCTGTACACCAGCAATTGCTCGAAGGTCCCGCTCACAATCAACACGGAAGCCCAGAGCGTTTGGAATACGATCGCTCGAACAGGGACGCCGGTGTGAGGGTCCCGCTGTGCCAACCAGGGACTAATCACGCTATCCTGTGCCATAGCCCAGTACACACGCGGACCGGCCCACGTCATGGCACTGACGGCGCCGGCGATCGAAAGACAGAGCACCAGCGCGACAAACCGCCCGCTGGCGGCACCCCACAACGCCGCAGCGGATTTTTCCGCGACCGGCACGACCGGTTCCTGAGCCAGGGCGTCGACCGACAGGGCCGACAGATAGACGACGTTCAACAACACATACAGCGCCATAACAAAGACGGTCCCGCCGATCATCACTTTCGGCAGCGTCCGTTGCGGATCGGCAATCTCGGTGGCGATAAAGCCGGCCACGTTCCAGCCTAAATAACAGTACGTGACGATCACCAGAGACGTGGCCACGGTCCCCGCCGTCCAACGGGCTCCAACCGGCGGCGAGGCCAGCCACTCCCATTGGGCAGCACCCGCCGAGAGTCCGCCAAGAATCAACGACCCGACGGCCAGAATCTTCGTGCTGGTGATCAGGCGCTGCAATCGACCACCCCCTGCCAGTCCTCCGCTATGAATCGCCGTAACGAACCAGAGCAGACCCAGCGACAGCCCTTTTGCCAGCCAGCCATTGCCTTCTACAGCCGGCACCACCCGCAACGCATAGGCGGAAAAACTGATGGCCGAGGCAGCTACAGCGGCTCCAAATCCAATCGTGAAAGAGGTCCAGCCGCTGAGAAACGCCACCAGCGGGCCATACGCCTCTCTCAGATACACATAGTCCCCCCCGGCATGCGGCAGACGTGAACCGAGTTCGCCATAGACCATGGCCCCGCCGATAGCAAACACGCCGCCGATCCCCCATAACGACAGAATCAGGAGCGGATCGCCGAGATCGCGCGCCATCAACCCGGTGGTCGTGAAAATGCCGCCCCCGATGATGTTGCTGATGAGCAGACAGCTCGCGGTGAACCAACCGATCGTCTGTACGGGAGCGCCCTGAGACAGTGCCACAGTCCAGGCCTTTCTTTTCCCTGTGGACTCTCCTACCATATTCCCCCATGCCTGAGAAGAAGAGACCGCAGCCGAACAAGACCGGCGCGAGACGTCGAAGAAAGCCGGCCGGCGCCTCAACCGGCCTGGCGGCGACAGAGCTCCAGGCTGCGGCACCGCCGGGCGAAGTGGCCGCGCTCCATCGAGCAATCGACGAAGACGGCGGAAAAGTGCTCGCGGTCTATCGCGAACCGTATGGCGGACGCTGGCTGGTGCTGGCGGCACTGCCGATCGACCTCGTCGAACCGACGCCCTATCAACGGAATCTCTCGGACACGCACGTCCGGAAGCTGGAAGCCGTCATCGGAAAAATCGGCCGCTTTCTCGACCCCATCATCGCCGTGCGCACGCCCAAGACCGATCATGCTGCCAAGTACTGGACGCCGAACGGCAACCACCGGCTTTCGGCCATGAAAACGCTGGGGGCGAAGAGCATCGTGGCCATCGTAGTACCGGAGCCGACCGCCGCCTACCAGATTCTTGCACTGAACACGGAGAAGGCTCATAACCTCCGCGAGAAGGCGCTGGAAGTGATCCGCATGTACAAGGAACTGGCGACCCTGGACGATGCGAGCGAGGAGGCCTATGCCTTGGAATTCGAAGAGCCGGCCTTCATCACGCTGGGACTCTGTTATGAAGAACGGCCCCGGTTCAGCGGCGGCGCCTACCACCCGGTCTTGAAACGCGTGGACGAGTTTCTCACGCAACCGATGCGAGCCGCGATTAAGGAGCGCCGGAATCGGGCGGGGACCATACTGGCCTTGGACGATGTGATCGTCACGCAGGTCGACGCCCTGAAAGCGAAGGGATTGACGAGCCCTTACCTCAAGAGTTTTGTCGTCGCCCGTGTCAATCCAATCAGGTTCAGGCCAAAAGACGCCCCGCCTCTTTCATTCGAGGAAGCCTTGAACCGCATGATGCAGGCCGCGCAGAAATTCAATCCTGGCAAGGTCAAACTCGACGACCTAGCCAAATCCGGCGGCGCGCCGGACGAGACCGACTAGCCCGTTCCCACGCCTTGTTTCTGTTCCGATTGCCCATTTACAATATCGCCTCTGCCTTGCGGAAGGAGGCGTCTATGGGCCTGGCCGATAACAAGTGCGTGCCCTGCCGGGGCGGGGTGCCTCCTGTGCCGGCTGATCGGGCGCAGGCCTTGCTGAAAGAACTGGGGCGCGGCTGGTCGATGAACGCCGCAGGCCATCTGGAGCGTCTCTATACGTTCAAAGACTTTGCGCAGGCGCTCGCCTATGTCAACAACGTCAGCGCCGTGGCAGAAGCTGAAGGCCATCATCCGGATCTGTATCTGGCTTGGGGGAAATGCAAAGTCGAGATCTGGACGCACAAGATTAACGGACTCACGGAAAGCGATTTCTATCTCGCCGCCAAAGCCGACCGCGAGTTCGAACCGTTCCGGTCCGCGGCCAGTTAATCGGACAGCTCCATGATCGTACGAGGCATCAGATGAGCGACAACGCCCGGGTGGCGCTCGTCAACATGCCGTTCAGCTTTTCGAAGTATCCGTCGATCCAGCTCGGCACACTGTCGGCGCTGCTGAAATCCCAACACATCCCGGTCGACTGCCATCATCTGAACGTTCGGTTCGCCCACCACATCGGCGTCCCGCTGTATGAACTGATCTGCGAGAAACGCGCCCTTTTCGGCGAATGGCTCTTTTCATATCTGCTGTTTCGCGACAATCCCAAGCGGGCCGAATACCCGCGGGTCTTTAAACCGGTGTTCGAGCAGATCGCACAGCAAAGCGGACAACCTGTCGGCTACTTCGAGGATCTGGCAACGCGTATCGCACCCCAGTTCCTCACCCACGCGCTGACCTCGATCGAATGGGGTCAATACAAGCTCGTCGGCTTCACCTCCACGTTCGATCAGAATGTGGCAAGCCTGACGATGGCGAAACTTATCAAGGACCTGTACCCCCAGGTGACGATCGTCTTTGGAGGCGCCAATTACGACGGCGAGATGGGGCTGGAATTCTTCCGGGCCTTCCCCTTCATCGACCATGTCGTCGTCGGAGAGGGCGAAGAGGTGTTCCCGGCACTTGCCCGTTATGTGCTGGAGGGGAAGCGTGGGGCCGTACCGAACGGTGCAACCTACCGGGAAAACGGCCAGGTCCGGTTCACGCCCAACTCCGCGCTGTTTTCAGACTTTGCAAAGACCGGCCCGCCGGATTATGACGACTACTATCACCTGCTCGCCGAACTCGGAGAGGCCGCGCAAGGATTAGACCGGATTTTATTGTACGAAGGATCCCGCGGCTGCTGGTGGGGCGAAAAACATCACTGCACGTTCTGCGGGCTGAACGCCCAGAGCATGAAGTTCCGATCCAAATCGCCGGCGCAGGTCGCTAAGGAGATGACGTATCTCTCGCATCGCTACGACACGGCCCGGTTTCGCCTGGTGGATAACATCATCGAGATGGCCTATGTCGACGAGTTGTTCGGAACCTTCGCCGCGGAACATTGCGACCTGGACGTATTCATCGAAACGAAAAGCAATCTGCACAAGAACCAGATCCGCACCTTGGCCGTCGGCGGGGTGAAATGCATGCAGCCTGGCCTGGAGAGCCTGAGCCAGAACCAGCTGAAGGCGATGGACAAGGGCGTCACGCCGATGCAGAACATTGTCTGCCTAAAGTGGAGTTTCTATTACCGGGTGACCGTCTCTTGGAACATCCTGCTGGGGTTCCCCGGCGAAACCAACGACGATTACGTGCGGCAGATCAGCCTGATTCCTTCCCTGGTCCACTTGCAGCCGCCGGAATCCACGGGGAAGTTTTGGCTGGAACGGTTCAGCCCCTACTACACCCGGCCGCACGACTACGGCGTGCGCATTACCGGACCCGGCATGGCCTACGAATATGTGTACGAGGCGCGTCAGGTGGATTTAACGAAGATCGCCTACGACTTCGAGTACGAACTTGATCGGTGGGCGGTGGATCCCCATATCTACCAGGAACTGGTTGCGGCCGTCGAAGGCTGGCAGCGGATGCACCGATCGAGCGACCGCCCGTTCTTGTACTACTCCAAAGCGCTCGACTACGTCACGGTGTACGACGGGCGCAATCCCGCGTCTCCCACCCGCCGGCGGTACGACGGGCTGGCGGCCCTCGTCATCGAACTGTGCAACGAAGCGGCGAAA
>OMJK01000140.1 GCA_900299325.1 Nitrospiraceae bacterium
CCGGCTCGTCTGCGGCGACGTCGGTTACGGCAAGACCGAGGTGGCCATGCGGGCGGCCTTCAAAGCGGTGGAGCAGGACCGCCAGGTGGCCGTGCTCGTGCCGACGACGCTGCTCGCCCATCAGCACTACGACAACTTCGCCGAACGGTTCGCGCCGTTTCCTACACGCGTGGCGTTGCTCTCGCGTTTTCAATCGGCCAAGGAGACGAGGGCGATTCTGAAAGACGTCGCGGCCGGGACGATCGACGTGGTCATCGGCACGCACCGGCTGCTGCAGAAGGACGTGGTGTTTCGCAACCTGGGACTGGTGATCATCGACGAGGAACAGTGGTTCGGCGTGAAACACAAGGAGCGGCTCAAGCAGCTCCGGACGCAGATCGACGTGCTCACGCTCACCGCCACGCCCATTCCGCGCACCCTGCAGATGGCGATGTCGAGCGTCCGCGATCTGTCGATCATCGACACGCCGCCGGCGGGACGCCTGGCGATCAAGACCGAGGTCGTCCGGTTCAGCGATAAGGCGGTGCGGGACGCGATGCTGCGCGAGCTGGGCCGCGGCGGCCAGATCTACTTCGTGCACAACCGCGTCGAAACGATGGAGCGGACCGGCGCGTGGCTGCAGCAGCTGGTGCCCGAAGCCCGCATGGTGATGGCCCACGGCCAAATGGACGCGAAACTGCTGGAGCGGGTGATGCTGAACTTCGTGCGGCGGGAGGCGGACGTGCTGCTGGCGTCGGCGATCATCCAATCGGGCCTCGACGTGCCGAGCGCGAACACCATCATCGTGAATCGGGCCGATATGTTCGGCCTCGCACAGCTCTACCAGTTGCGCGGACGTGTCGGGCGGGGCGGCGAACAGGCCTATGCCTATTTCCTGATTCCCGACGAAGGCACGCTCACCGGCGACGCCCAAAAACGGTTGGTGGCGATCCAGCAATTTACGGAACTGGGATCCGGCTTTCGCATCGCGGCGGCGGACCTGGAAATCCGCGGGGCCGGCAATCTGTTGGGCAAGCAGCAATCCGGCCATATCGCCGCCATCGGCCTCGATTTGTACCTGCAGATGGTCGAGCAGGCCGTTCAGCGGCTGAAGGGCCATGTCGTCGAAGAAGAGCCGGACCCGACCCTGCGCCTGCCGGTCTCCGCGTTCGTGCCCGAAGAGTACGTTGCCGATTCGCACCAGCGCCTGTCGCTCTACAAACGGCTGACGGCCTGCCAGCAGGTGGGCGACCTCGCGCTGCTGCACGGAGAAATCCAGGACCGCTACGGGTTACCGCCCGACCCCGTCGAGCGGCTGTTCGACGTGATGCAGCTGCGCCTGCACGCGAAAGCGCTACGGCTGGCCTCGATCGAGGCGACAGAGGGATCGGTCGTCGTCACGCTGAGCCCGACCTCGTCGATACCCGAGCGCGCCATGCAGAGCCTGATGGACCGGCTCAAAAAACGCCTGCGGTTTCTCAGTCCGCTGGCCTTTGAAATCCGCGTGGAAGACACCGGCTGGGCCGCCGCCTTTTCGGAACTCAACGCAACCTTGCAAAGCCTCCGCCTCTGTGATACCAACAAATCCGGAAGCGACGCTCGCACGCGCTGAACCCGATCCACACACACGCATGACGCTCCATACATCCCGGATCCCCGACCATGTCCCGCTCCGGTTATCGCTGCTCGTCGCCGGCGTGCTGGCCGGCGCCCTCTGGACGCTGTCCAGCTGCGCGCCGCAACAGGACGAGCCGGTGCTGGCGCTCGTCAACGGGCGCGCCATTACGCAGGCCGAATTCGATCTCCGCTGGGAGGAACTGTCCCAGGCGACCCGAGCCCGGTACGAGAAGGACGGCGGCAGGCGCCGGTTTCTGGATGAACTGATCACCCGCGAGTTGCTGATGCAGGAAGCACGGCACCGGGGCCTCGACCAGAACGACACGATCCGCGACCGCGCCCAACGCTATAAAGAGCAGCTGATTCTCGACGAGTTGCTGAAAGACAAGCTCGCGGCCAAGGTGGAACTCGCGAAAGGCGAGCTGGACGCGTATTACGACAAACACGCGAACCAGCTGCTCGCTCCGCTCAAAGTGCAGGTGCATCAGCTGCTGGTGAACAACCTGCCGGCGGCGAAGGATCTCAAGAAGCAAATCGATGCCGGCGGCGATTTCGCCAAGTTTGCCCAGCGGTACTCGATCGACGACAAATCGAAAGCCAAAGGCGGGGACCTGGGTCCCTACCGGACCGGCGTGCTCCATCCGGACGTCGATGCCGTGGCCCAAACCCTGAAACCGGGCGCCACAAGCGATCCCATCAAAACCGAGGCGGGTTATTATCTGGTCAAAGTGACGCCGCTCGATCCGGAAGTGATTCAGGCCGATCTGGCCGTCCGCGAACGGCTGCGCCAGGAACTGCTGGCCGAGAAGCGGCGCCGGCAGTTCGAGGACGTGATCGCCGACATTCGCGCGAAAGCGACCGTGCGGCTGGCCGATGCGTCCCGCTACATCACTGAGGACATCGGCAAGCCGTAACGGAATCTCTCCAGGACCGCGGCCCCTCCCTATCGTCGTCTCCGTTCGTGTACAATCGATCCGGCGTCAGACACGCCGCTGATTTCGATGCTCATCGCGCACGCACACCCCCCTCTCCATCGGCGGGCCATGGCGGTTCTTTCAGCCGTGGCAACGGCCGGTTTTCTCTTGGCACCGGCGACGGCACCGGCGGCGAAGCTGGAGGACCGCATCGTCGCCGTCGTAAATTCCGACCTCATCATGTGGTCGGACGTGAAGCGCGAACTGGAGCCCGAGCAGGAGCGCATCAGGCGGCAGCATCGGGGCGACGAGCTGGCGGAGCGGCTGAAATCCGCCGAGTACATGACCCTGACGAAGATGATCGAGCGACGGCTCCAGTTGCAGGAGGCCAAGGCGCGAGGCGTCGAGGTGTCCGATCAGGAGGTGAAGCAGGCCGTCGAGCAAATGAAACGGCAGGGCGAAAAAGTGGATGTCTCGGATCCCGCCAGCGCCCAGAACGTCCGGGACCAGCTGGCGCTCCTGAAAGTGGTCGACCGTGAAGTGCGCAGCGGCGTGATGGTCGTCGATGCCGACATGAAGCGCTACTACCAGGAGCACCGGGACCGGTTTGCGCTTCCGGAAGAATACACGCTGAGCCAGATTCTGCTGATACCTAAATCCGCCGACAACACGGCGGAGGCTCTGGCCCGGGCACGGCGCGTCATGGACGAGTTGAAGCGGGGCGAAAAATTTGAAGACCTGGCGCTGCGCTATTCCGACGGACCCAACGCGCCGCGAGGCGGACGGCTGGGGCTGGTGCGGCAGGGCGAATTGCTGCCGGCGATCGAGCGCGCGATCGCGCCGATCGGCTCAGGCGGAACCTCGTCGATCATCGAAAGCCCGGAGGGCTTTCACATCGTCCGCGTGGAAGAGAAGCAGCCGAAGCAGTATCGCCCGTTCGACGAAGTCAAATTCGAGATTCAAGGACTGGTGTTCCAGCAGAAGAGCGAGGACGTGTTCCAGACCTGGCTGGTCGATTTGAAGAATCGTGCCTTCATCGAAATCAAGTTCTAGCCAGCTCGCGCAACGCGCCCCAGACCTCGTCGCGCCCCTCTCCCGTCACCGACGAATAGGGAATCAGCGTCCGGCCGTCGGGCATGTTCAAGGCCTGCCGCGTGTCGCGGAGCGTCCGGACCCGCTCGCTCGGTTTCAGTTTGTCCGCCTTGGTGGCGACAATCACCGGGTCATGGCCGATGGTGCGCAGCCACGCCACGGTCTGGCGATCCTGCTCCGTCACGACGCGGCTTTCCACCAACAGGATGACGCCCAGGAGGGACGGCCGCGCTTGGAGATACGATTCGATCAACGGTCCCCACTGAGCCCGGACCGACTTGGACAGTTTGGCGAATCCATAGCCGGGCAGATCGACAAGGTGGAACCGCGCCAGGTCCGGATCGGACGTGGACACCAAAAACAGGTTCACCGCGCGGGTCTTGCCCGGCGTCTGGCTGACTTTCGCGAGATCGCGCCGGTGCAGCAGCGAGTTGATCAGCGAGGACTTGCCGACGTTGGACCGCCCGACCACGGCGATCTCCGGCAGACGATCGACGGGAAACTGTTCTGGGACGGCGCAACTTTTGATAAACTCGGCGTGCAGGATTTTCATGATGGGCTCGGGCGCGAGACAAGAGGCGCCGGGCTAGATAGGCCTGTGGACGCCTCGAGCTTGTTCATACGCATCGAACCATGCTGATGTCAATCAACCGCCGAACGATCGTTCGGATGATCATTTGGGCCGCACTGATCGTCGGCCTTCCGGCAGGCCTGCTGCTGTTCACCTGGCTCGTCACACTGCCGGACGTGGCCGTGCTGGCCAAATCCAATCCGACGTCGACAAACCTGATGGAAAGCCGTCAAGCGGAAGCGCGCGAAGACGGCCGGCCCGTTGCGAGGCAGTGGACGTGGGTGCCGCTCTCCCGGATTTCTCCGCATCTCCAGCGGGCCGTGATTGCCGCGGAAGACGCCGCGTTCGTCTCGCACGACGGATTTGACTGGACGGGCATCAAGGACGCGGCCTGGCACAATCTCGGAACGGGATCGACGCTGCACGGCGGCAGTACCATCACCCAGCAGCTGGCGAAGAATCTGTATCTCTCGCCGGAACGCTCCTGGTTCCGGAAAGCGCGCGAGGCGCTGATCACACGGTCGCTCGAACGTCACCTGACCAAAGAGCGCATCCTCGAGCTCTATCTGAACGTGGTCGAGTGGGGCAACGGGGTCTATGGAGCGGAAGCGGCGGCGCAGCACCATTTCGGAACCTCCGCTGCCGAGTTGACTCTGGATGAAGCCGCCTGGCTGGCTGCCATCCTGCCGGCGCCGCTCCGGCACGATCCGATCAAAAAAACGGCCGCGCTGACCCGCAAACAGCAGCACGTGCTGCGCTGGATTCACAAGGTCTCGACGCCGACCGCGCGCACACCCGGTCACTAGCCGGCATCGCCCACGTCCGAGAAATCCCGCTCGCCGAAGATGGCCGATTCGTGGGTGTAGTGTTTGAACTCGAGCAGATTGCGGGAGGGATCTTCGAGGAAAAACGTCCGGTGTTCGATACGCGTACCGGCAAACCGCACGCGCGGCTGTTGATAGAACGTCAGCCCGTTGGCCTTCGCCCGGTCGGCCAGGGCCTGCCATTCCGCCTGCGTGCGCAGGATCAATCCGAAATGACGGGGATAGATGCCCGGCTGCGGAGCCGGACGATCGGTCGTCAGGTGGCCGACCAGCTGGTGTCCGGCCAGCCCGAGCGTGATCGCTTTGGACGATTCGCGGCCCAGGACGCAACCGAGCCCGTCGACATAGAACCGCTTCGCGGCGGTGAGATCATGCACCGGAAAGGCAAGATGAAAAATACCGTGGCTCATCGAAACCGGTCTTTCACCGTCGGCTGGCCTGTCCCATCCCACCAGCCCGCGATCATGTGCGGTGTAACGTGCATGATGGTGAATCGTCCGTCCGGCGTCAACACCAACGATCCGGCGGCGCCGCCCACTCTCGTCACCACTGCCCGCAAGACATGCCGTGCGGCAGCCGTAGGACTCAGACCGCGCCCGAGACGATCGCAGATGTCTTTGGCGACGGCGAGCCGGATGATCCCTTCGCCCCGTCCGGTCATCGACACCGCCCCGCTTCGATTGTCCGCGTAGACGCCGCACCCGATGATCGGCGTATCGCCTACGCGGCCGGGGAGCATGCGATCAATGCCGCCTGTAGACGCGCCGGCGGCGACCGTTCCCGACCGGTCCACCGCTACCGCCCCGACTGTGCCATGTCCATCCGGACGGACTTTCATGTGCGCGAGCAGCCCGCCATAGGATCGCCGGCGCGGTCGCGGCCGGACACGGAGCCGCTCCAGCTTGAAATACGCGGCGAACTTCGTCGCCATCGGCCCCACAAGCAAGACGTGATCCGTGTGATCCATCACCAGACGGGCCGCCGTGACCGGATGGAGGATGTGTTCGACGGACGCCACGGCGCCAGCACGGAGTTCCCGCCCGTCCATCAGTGATGCGTCCATGCGCCGCACCCCATCCAACTGGAGCCGCGACCCGGCGCCGGCGTTGAACAGTCCGCTGCGCTCCAGTAGGCGAATGGTCTGTTCGACGGCGGTCAGGGCCGATCCGCCCCGGTCAAGCAGATGAAACCCGATGTGCAGCGCGGCCTGGAGGCAGGTGGCTTGACGGGCAGTCATCGCGTGAAGGCCGGCGCCTCCATGAGCGAGGATGACGGGGCGGGCAGATTTCAATTGAGCAGCAGATCCCTGGTTCGGTGATAGGCGGGGTCCTGCATGCGGTCCAGATCGGACCGCACGAAGCCCAGACCGGTGACGCAGAGTTCGAAGTTCTCGGACAGCTTACGGAAGAGCGGCGGATCGGTTTCGGAGGTGTCTTCGCCGAACTGGGCCACGATGCCGTAGGACCGTTTGCCGGTTTTCACATAGTCCACGAGAAAATCCTGATGATAAATCAGCCCGGCGGACTTGAGCCGGCGCAGATATTCCGGAAACAATCCGGCCATGAACAGGGTGAAATCGCCGATGTGCCGGTGGACATCCCGTTCTCGGTCGAGCGACGGCGCGTGGAGCAGCACTTCGGACTCGTACAGCATGCCGACCACCGTATCGACGGGTTGATCACGCTGATCTCTGATTTTGTAAAGCTGATCGGTGTGGGTGAAGTCGACGAGTAGATTGGACACGTAACTGGTCACGTTGAGGTCGGGCCATCCGAGATGCTCGGTGAAACTCTTCTCGGTCAACGCGCCGAACAACTGCCGGAGCGGATGTTGTGGAGGGACCTGCGTTCCCATCTCCACCTCACAGACATCGATCACACTTGTGCCTAGTATAGCAGACGGCTTACTGAAGACCGCCCGGCACCCTTCTCTCTATCGGCCGGCTGAGGACGAACTTGACGCCGTCAGGGGGCCGACCCCTGCCGGCTGTCCAAGACGAACGTCACCGGCCCGTCGTTTCGCAGATCGACCTGCATATGGGCGCCGAAACGGCCGGTTTCCACCCTCGTGCCCTGCCCTCTCAGTTCGGCTGCCACCTGTTCGTAGAGCCGCGCCGCCACATCAGGCGGGGCCGCATCGTCGAAACTCGGACGCCGGCCGGCCGACGTGCGCCCGAGAAGGGTAAATTGAGAGACCAGCAGGACCGATCCGCCGACATCAACCAGCGACCGGTTCATTTTGCCCTGGTCGTCGGAGAAGATCCGCAAGGTTCTGATTTTTTCTGCGAGAAGCCGGCCGTCCGATTCGCCGTCGCCTTTGGCGATTCCCAGCAGCACGACCAGGCCCGGACCGATCGTCCCGACCGTTGCCCCGCCGACCGTCACCGACGCAGCGGTCACCCGCTGGATCACGGCCTTCATGCGTCAGGCCCGTCCCTGCCGGAGCTGCGCCAGCGTCCCTTCCAGTGTGAGCAACTTGCGCTTCATGGATAACCCGCCGGAGAACCCGCCGAGCGAGGCATCGTGCGCGACGATCCGGTGACAGGGGATGACGATCGGCAACGGATTGGCCCCGACGGCATTCCCGACCGCCCGTGCATACCGGCGCCCCCCGACACGCCGCGCCACCCACTGGTAGGAACGGAGCTTGCCGTACGGCACGCGCTGCAACGTCCGCCAGACCCGCCGCTGAAAGGCTGTGCCGCGCGATAGATCGAGCGGCAATTCGAAACCGGTTCGCTTGCCCCGGATAAATTCCGTCAGCTGCCGGCGGGCCGCCTTCAACCGGGGAGAAATTTTTCCGTCGAACTGCACATCGCCCGATGTGCGCAATCGGGATTCCACGGCTTTCTTCGATGCCTGCGGGAGCACAACGACGTGGATGCCTTTCGCCGTTTCCGCAATCCCCGCCCAGCCCCACGACGATTTGAAGACGAGGCTGCGTATCATCGGACCTCCGATCGGCCCGCGAAGCGGCCGAGCTTTTTTCTGATCATGCCCCAGACCACCTCCAGTTCTTCGGACCGCAGCAGCGCATGCACACCGAAATAGCCGCTGATGCTCAACCCGAGCGCCACGAACAGCATGACGGACTTGGCCGCCCATTCGGCCGGCTGGGTCCAGACCTGCGCGTTCGCCACCCACGTACAGGCCAGCACCAACGGAAGACAGGCTACCAGCACGCGGGCCGCCGAACGTCCGACGCTCCCCCATGCGACGCCGCCCAGACGGCGATTCAGCACGACCACCAGGATGCTGCCGTTCACCACAGCGGCTAAGGCCGTCGCCAGTGCCAGACCCGGCGCGCCGAGTGTCGACATCAGCGCCAGTGAGAAGACGAGGTTCGACGCCACGGCGACAGCGGCCGAGACGGCCGGCGTCGTCGTGTCCTGGAGCGAATAGAACGCCGCCACGATGATCCGGACGCCGGCGAAGGCCCACAGGCCGACGGCATAACACAGCACCGCCAGCGCGGTCTCGGCCGTATCATGGGACGTGAAGGTGCCGTGCTCGAAAAACAGATGGACGATCGGTACGCGGAGCAGCATCAGACCGATCATGGCGGGCAGGATGATGAACAGAATCATCCGCCAACCGAAGCCGAGCGTCGTGCGTAATTCGTGAAGCGACCCGCGTGCCGCCTGTGCCGATAGCGTCGGCAGAATGGCTGTTGCCAGGGCGACGCCGAAGATGCCCAGCGGAAATTGAATCAACCGCATCCCGTAAAACAGATAGGTCGGTCCGCCGGAAAAGAACGAAGCCAGAATCGTGCTCACGGTGATGTTGATTTGCGTCACCGACAGGCCGAGCAGCGACGGCACCATCAGCCGGCCGATCCGTCGGACGCCGGGATGGCGAAAGTCGAATGTGAGCCCGAACAGCATGCCGCGCCGTTGCAGTCCCGGCAGCTGCATTGCGAACTGTGCCGCCCCACCGGCCACGACGCCGACGGCCACGCCGAGGATCGGCTCCGGCAGATTCGGCGAGAGCCAGACGGCGCAGCCGATGATGAAGACGTTGAAAAACACGGGCGAGAAGGCCGGCGCCGCGAACGCCCGCAGGGAATTCAGGATTCCCATGGCCAGCGCGGCCAGGCTGATGAAGATGAGATAGGGAAACATCAGGCGCGTCAGCAGCGTGGTCATGGCGAGCTTCGCCGGTTGATCATGAAACCCGGGAGCCAGCAGCCAGACGAGACCGGGCGCGGCGAGAATGCCGAGCAGCGTGATACCCGTCACGATCGTCAGCAGCGTCGTGAATACCGCACTGGCCAGTTCCCACGCGTCCTGTTTGGACTTCAGCGTCTGGTATTCGGTGAAGACCGGAATGAATGCCGACGACATCGATCCTTCGGCGAACAATTCGCGCAATAAGTTGGGAATGCGATAGGCGACGAAGAACGCGTCGGCAGCCGGGGTCGCGCCAAAGAGTCCGGCCAACACCATGTCGCGGATAAATCCCAACACGCGGCTGGAAAAGGTGGCCACGCCGATGGTGCCGGCCGCTTTGACGACCGAGCGCTGTTCATCCTGTCCGGTCTGTGGGGGACGCGCCGGCGTGGAGGAATCGGACATGGAGGCCGATTCTAGCCGAATGCTGGAAGGCAGTCTATCGAAGAGGAAGACGCGCGGAGGCGCTCAGTTGGAGAGAGCCGGTTCAGCCGGCTTTGCGAATGTGCCGTGGGGCGTGCCGAGGCTCGACTGGATGAAACCCAGCAGGCGCTTGTTGTCCTGCGCCTTGCGAAGAAATTTGAATGCGATCCCGCGTGAACTGACGGACCGGACCATCGCCGCCACTTCGATCGGCGCTTCGCCTTTGCCGAGGGAAATTTCCAGATAGAAAATGTCGTCGACGTGGACCTGCGTGTCGCTCTTGATGATGCACCCGCCCATCGACAGATCCAGCACCATGCCCTCGCCCTTCACCTTCCCTCCCGAAAACGACAGGTAGAGCCGGACGGGAATGCGAAGATGTTCGCGACGGTCGACCTGATGTTTGGACTGGCGGGCACCGAGGGACGAGGCCAGAAACCGGTGTTGGCATGACTGGCAGGTGAACGGTGCAATGCCCAGCCAGGATGCGATGTATTCGCGGGGCGAACGCGGCCAGGCCCGGAACACCGTCTCCTGCCGGCACTGCGGACATGTGACTGTTTCGCGCATCGTGATGGTCTCTCCGGCGGCTGACCTGACGGTTGCGGACTGGTATGCGTCCATTCCTGCTGGTGTTCTTTCAACTATAGAGCCCTTTCTCGGGCCGTCAAGTTCGATAGCTATAAACCGGCCAAGGAAGCCGGTTTGTGGATGCTCGTGGACGTTGTTTCTCACGATTTCGGCCCAAATGAGTCGGGATGGTTCAACGAGCAGGAAGGCGGGTCAGGTGAATCGGGTTGCGGCAGCCCGACCGGCCACAGACCCGGTCGCCCAGGCCCAGTGAAAATTGAAGCCGCCGATACGGCCATCGCAATCAAGAATCTCGCCGACCAGATAGAGGCCGGGAACGACTTTCGATTCCATCGATCGGTAGTTGATCTCCTCGAGCGGCACACCGCCCGCCGTCACTTCCGCATGGTTCCATCCCCGATGGCCCGTCACGGGAAACCGGAGCACCGTCAATGCAGAAAGCAGACGCTGCCGGTCGGACTGCGGCACTTGCGCCAGAGCCTGCTGCGGGTCGCAGGCGGCATAACGGCAAAGCGCTTCGGCGAAGCGGGCGGGAAGCCGTTGGCCGAGCGTCTTCGCCGCCGTGCGCCGCGGATTTGTCAATGTGGCGCCGAGCAGCCATTCCCGGACCTGCTCCTGCGTGTCTCCCGGAAAAAAATTCCCATACAAGTCGGCGGACCGTTCCTGCTCCTGCGCGAGCGTCCAGAATCGGCTGGCATCCATGACGACCGGGCCGCTGATCCCAAAATGGGTCCAGAGCAGGCTTCCCCTTCGGCGATCGACCCGTTTCCCGTCCACGACGCTGATCAGTTCGACCTCCTGCGAGAGACCGGACAAACTCGCGTGAAACATCGTGTCGTGCAAGATCAGCGGGACGAGTGCGGGCGTGGTGGGTGTCACGGAATGGCCTAGCCCGCGGGCGAGGGCATAGCCGAATCCGTCACTCCCCGATTTGGGAATCGACCGGCCGCCGGTCGCCAGCACGACGGTTGCGGCGCGCAGTGTGCCGCAACGGTGTCGGAGCAGAAAACCTCCGCCGGATGGACCGGACCGTTCGACGGCGGTCACGCGATGGTCCGCACGAAGATCGACGCCCAGGGCGCGACAACGTGCAAGAAGGGCATCGAGAACCGTGCGCGCCCGATCGGTGACGGGAAAAAGTTTCCCGGTTTCCTCACGTTTCAATGCTACGCCCAGCGAATCAAACCACGCCACCGTGTCGTCAATCGAAAAGGCCGCCAGAATATTTTTGATGATGCGCCGGTTGCCGAAAAAATCCTTCGGCGTCACCGTGTCATGCGTGACGTTACACCGCCCGCCGCCGGACACCAGAATTTTCGCACCGATGCTCCGGGCGCCGTCCAGCAGAACGATGCGCGTCCTGCCCGACTGAGTCGCCGCACCGGCGGCGAAGATCGCGGTTGCCAATCCGGCCGCACCGGCCCCTACAATGGCGAGATCGCACGCCTCTGACGGCTCTGTATTAGACACTTTTAACTGCCTGTTAACACGGACTTAATGTGTCGATGTTAGTTTGTCGCCCGTATCGAAGAGCACTCATGGAGCATCATTCATCACTGCGCGGAGGTGGGCACATGACCTGTCAAAAATGCAAAGGGCTCATGATCGAAGAACGGCAACCCGAATTGTCTCCGGAAACGGTCGTGCATCGTTGTCTGAATTGCGGGCTGGTCCTCGACCCGTTGATCAGACAGAACCGTCTGGGCAGCGGGCGCGTCAAAGGCTCGTTGCTGCACGCCGCATGACTCGAGGACCGGTGTCCGGATTCCATCCGTCGGCGCGGAGGACTTGCCGCCTCGACGGGTGGAGCGGGTGTGGACGTCGCGTCGGCGGTCAGATCGAAAACTCCGCCCAGAGAAACGTATGGTCTGAGGGGTCTTTCGCTCGCCGCGGCTCGATGTCCACGTCAGCCCGCACACACTTCGCCGCCAGCGGGGCCGTCGCCAGGATATGGTCGATGCGCCAGCCTTTGTTCGATTCCAGTGAACTTGGGGCCCGGTAATCCCAAAACGTGTACTGCTGCCGGTCGGGATGGAGTTTCACGAACACATCCTGGAACCCCCAGGCCACGGTGCTCTCGTACGCCTTCCGCGCATCCTCGTGATAGCAGACGTGCGTGAGATGTTTTTCGGGACTGTGCACGTCGATCGGTCTCGGCGCCACGTTCATATCGCCGCACCAAATCGCCGGCGCGGTCGTCGAGAGATGCTTCTGGAAGTATTTCCGCAACCGCTCGTACCATCCCAGCTTGTAGACGTATTTCGGCGAGTCGATCTCGAACCCCTGCGGCACATAGGTGTTGATGATGGGAATGCCGTTGATCAGAACCCGCAGGAGACGGGCATCTTCCGGATCGCCGCCGTCGTCGAATCCGTGAAAGACCGCCTCGGGCTGCTTCCGGCTGAGAATCGCCACCCCGTTGTACGCCTTCATACCGCGGAAGGTTACGTGATAGCCGGAGGGCGTCAGCGCCATCAGCGGAAATTCGCTGTCCTGCACCTTCGTTTCCTGCAGGCAGAGCACGTCCGGCCTCTGACGCTCCAGCCACTCCAGCACGATGGGCAGGCGCTTGCGCAGCGAGTTGACGTTGAACGTGGCAATCTTCATCGATGCACGATTCGCATGGAACGGCCGCAGCGGCTGTAACCTGTGATTACTTACCCAACGCCTCCGCGGCGTTTTTCATGTCCTGACCGGCCGCTTTCATTTCTTGACCCGCCGCGTTGATCGCTCGTCCCTCGGCCTTGACGGCATCCGTCTGGCTTTTCACTTCGTTTTGTTGAGCCTTCATCTTCTCTCTTATCGCCTTGCGCCTGGCAGCCATTTCCTCGCGATGCTGTTGCCTCAAGCTTTTTGTTTGTTCCTGCATCGCTTTGGCATCGCCCTTTATCTGCTCCGTCTCGGCCTTCATGTCCGACTTCATCTGATTCTTCATCGCCTCCAGTTCGCCTTTCACCGTCTCGTCAGCCATGACTACTGACCCGAAGCCCAGCACGCAGAAAGCCAACGCAACTGCACCGATGATCCTGTTCATTGAACACCTCCCTGCATTGGATTCCGACCCGCTGTTTCGTCGAGATACCGGCGCAGAATTGCCTGTTCGACTCGGGACCGTCCCCGGTCCGGGGCGGGAAACCGGAGGACGAGGTGGACCGTACCGGGTTCCGGCAGTTGGACGGTCACGCGCGGTTCCGGCGAGGGCGCTTCCAGCAGATTGGTCTGCTCCAGCAGCTTCATGTGCCGCGCCGCCTCGGCCATGAAGGGTGCGCATTCGGACTTGGCGGCGTCGATGAGCACCCGCTCCGCCTTATGCCAATCAGCGCCGGCCGGCAGCGGAACCGTGATCGTGTACAAGCCGTATTCCTGCTCCGGATTCTCTTTGATTAAGGCATTGGTGAACAACAGACTGTTTGGGAAGACCGTCACCCGTCCGGTGTAGAGATGGGAGGTCTCGCCCGGGCCGATTTCCAACAGTTTCGTAGCAAACACATCGTGGTCCAGCACTACTCCGCGATGACCGGCGATTTGAATGCGGTCGCCGACCGAGTAGACCTTGCCGCCGACCCGCAGCGCGGCACCGCTCCAGCAGAGGATCAGCTCCTTTGTGGCCAGCACAAGGGCCGCGGCCAGGGCTACGATCGACACAGCGAAGGCCTGGAGTTCGTGAGCCCAGATGACGACGAGCCCGATCACGAACGCGAACAGCATGGAATTGCGGGTCGCCACCACCCATCGGCGTTTCGCTTCGAGGGTGAGCGTGTGATTGCGGGAGATCCATCGGACGATCAAGGTCCGGACAACGACAATGGTGACGAGCAGGATGAGCGATTTCAGTCCATCGAGTACGACCGAACTGTCGATGTTGGGCATCCACGAGAGCATAGAGAGATGGGGTCCGTGTGCGTTATTGACCGATGATCGTGTTGCGTGTACCCGGGACGCACTCCTCGCGCTTCCAGTTCTTCAAGACTTTCTGTTCGTTAAAAGTGAGCGTGTACCGGTAACAATAGAGCGTGTGCTTGGGGCCTTCGCCCGGTTTTCCCATAATGGCGCCTACCGATTGCGAGGCATCGCTAAAAATGGTGATTTTCCAGGGATCGATCTCGCGGTCGCTCAGGGGCACCCGATAGGTCCAGACGCTGTCTCCGCCGAGCGCCGGAGTCTTAGCCGTATGCGGCGGGCCGAACTGCTCCTTGATGTCGTCCTGGGTCAACCGGTCAATGCCTTTTTTAAAGTAGACATCGCGCCAGGGGTTGCTGCAGGCCGCCAGCAGACCGGCCAGGAAGAATACCGCGCCGAGCAGCGCCCAGGGAGTCCGGGATCGCGGAGGAGTCATGACCGAGCGTTCAGCTGCTGCATCCGTTTAACGGAGCAGTAGAGCGCATACCCTTGGGCCAGCATACCCGTGGTCAGCAGGCCCAGCGCCGTCTGGAGCCAGCCGGAGGCGGGATGATCGAGTCCGTGCATGCCGATGATGAAACCGGCCGCGATGGAAACGATTCCCACCGTTCGGGCGATCATACCGTTCAACCGCCAGTTCGTGGTGGAAGGAGTGCCGACGGGAATCATCCGTCTACGCTACACCGGAGCCGGTTGCGAGATCAACTCCGACGGACCGGCCCCCGATGGTTTCTCCACACGGGACTAGCCAGGCACAGGCCGGGAACGTTAGCATCGCGCGCAGGAGGACGCCATGACGATTCCACCGGGACGGTATCGCCACTATAAAGGGCCGGAGTACGAAGTGCTGTTCGTCGCACGGCATTCGGAGACCGAGGAGGAGTTTGTCGTCTATCGCGCGCTGTACGGCGACTTCGGGCTGTGGATCAGACCGGCCGCGATGTTTGTCGAGTCGGTGGTGGTGGATGGACGGACCTGCCCGCGATTCGAGTTGATCCGGGAGAGTCACCCGCCGGCGTTCTAACGCCGGCGCTAAGGCAGCCGTGTCCAGCGCGAGAAGGTCGCTGCCTGCCCCACGCGTATTCCCTGCCCATCGATCACATTCCAAACTGTCGCGTCTTCGACGAGGAATCGCCGGCCGCTTGACGAAATTCTGACACCCCGGTACCCGTCGAAGTATCCCTGCTCTTCCGCCGCACGCAACATGCGGGCCCGTTCGGCTTGATTCACCGGTTCCGCCGTCAGACGCGACGGCGTACGCACCAGCTGCTCCCACGACAGTTCCCACAGGTCGAGCGCCAGGTGATTGCCGTAATTTAAGATCGGGTCCGGCTCCATGCCGTGCGACACGACGACCATCGAAGCCTCGAACAGGGCACGGGCCTGGTCGGCGAACGATCCGGTCCGAGCGAACAACTCCCGACCAGTCCAGTGCCGGAAACTGTCAAAGAGGAGTTGAGACCAGGCCGCGACCGCGTCGCGCGACCAGACAGGATCGGACATGACGGCATCGTTCCGGTACCGAGGCAGCGCCTCACATCAGACGGCCGTCTGGCTATCATGTCGGAGCAGGCGATGCAAGCCGGGATCAGCGCTTGCCGGAATTCGCCCGACGGACGGCGGGACGGGGGAGAATGCGGTCTTCGATGAACCGGCAGCCGCAGAAGGCCATTTGGCGGCTGGCGATCGTGACGCGCACAATCACCGACCGGCAGAACGGGCACCGCAGCGACCGGAGATCGCGGGTGATCGTCCACCGGGGGATCGAGATGCGTTGGGGATCGAGCCGTTGTCCGTCCATCTACGTACGTATCGGCTGCCTCTGGAAAAATCTGAAGTGTCCCCGACCGGCGGTCCCTGGCATGCCGGTCGAGGCCTATGTATAATGTGACCCCCTTCGGCCCCGCCGGAGCAGGACAGAAGGATCGGGTTATGAGCGGCAAGACCTTGTTCGACAAAATCTGGGACTCTCACCTCGTCCGCCAAGAACCGGACGGCACCACCCTCCTCTACATCGACCGGCAGCTGGTGCACGAAGTCACGTCGCCGCAGGCGTTTGAGGGATTGAAGCTGGCCGGACGAAAACCGAGGCGACCGGGTGCCACGCTCGCCGTCCCGGACCATAACGTGCCGACGACGGACCGAAGACTCGGCATCGCCGATCAGGTCAGCGCGATTCAGATCCAAACCTTGGAGGATAATTGCCGGGACTTCGGCATCACGCTCTTCAACATGAGCGACATCCGCCAAGGCATCGTCCACGTGATCGGCCCGGAGCAGGGCTTCACGCTCCCTGGGACGACCATCGTTTGTGGCGACTCCCATACGTCGACGCATGGCGCCTTCGGCGCACTGGCGTTCGGCATCGGCACCAGCGAAGTCGAGCACGTGCTGGCGACGCAATGTTTGGTGCAGAAGCGGCCGAAGACGATGGAAATCAGGGTCGACGGGACGCTGTCCGACCGCTGCTCGGCCAAAGACGTCATCCTCGCGATTATCGGCAAGATCGGTACCGCCGGAGGCACGGGGTATGTCATCGAGTACACCGGCTCCGTTATCCGTACGCTCAGCATGGAAGGACGCATGACGCTCTGTAATATGTCGATCGAAGGCGGCGCGCGGGCTGGGATGGTCGCGGCGGATGAAAAAACGTTCGCCTACATCAAGGGCCGTCCGCTCGCACCGGCCGGCGCGTCGTTCGATCAGGCCGTGAAGTCATGGCGACAACTGACGACGGACGCGGATGCGAAATATGACGCCGTCGTCGTCTTGAAAGCCGAGGAGATTGCGCCGCAAGTCAGTTGGGGCACAAGTCCCGGCATGGTCACCGGCGTGGATCGTCGTGTGCCGGATCCCGCGGCGATGACAGACGAGAAGGATCGCAAGGCCACCGAGCGGGCGTTGGAATACATGGGCCTCACACCCGATATGCCCATCACGGCCATCACGATCGACAAGGTGTTTATCGGCTCCTGCACCAATGCGCGGATCGAAGATCTGCGGGTCGCGGCGAATTTCGCAAAGGGGAAGAAGGTCGCGAAGACGGTTCACGCGATAGTGGTGCCCGGCTCAGGCCTGGTGAAACAGCAGGCGGAAGAAGAAGGGCTCCATCGCATCTTTACCGCAGCAGGATTCGAATGGCGCGAGCCGGGCTGCAGTATGTGTCTCGCGATGAACGCCGACGTCTTGCAGCCGGGCGAACGCTGCGCTTCAACCAGTAACCGCAACTTCGAAGGGCGCCAGGGCGCTGGCGGCCGAACTCATCTTGTGTCCCCGGCGATGGCCGTGGCTGCCGCAGTGGAAGGTCATTTCGTCGATATCAGGACGTGGAGCTAGAACCCGATGCACGCGTTCACGAAACTCACCGGACTTGTGGCGGCGCTGGACCGCGTCAACGTCGATACGGATCAGATCATCCCGAAGCAGTTTTTGAAGACCATCAAGCGGACGGGCCTGCGGGAAGGATTGTTCTACGACTGGCGGAGGCAGAAGGATGGCTCTCCCGACCCCTCCTTCTTTTTGAACCAAACCCGGTATCAAGGCGCGACCATCTTATTGACTCGCGATAACTTTGGCTGCGGGTCGTCGCGCGAACACGCGCCCTGGGCTTTGCTTGATCAGGGCTTTCGCTGCGTCATTGCGTCGAGCTTCGCGGATATTTTCTACAACAACTGTTTTCAGAACGGCATTCTGCCGGTCGTTCTCAAAGCGGAGGAGATCCAGGCGCTGATGAAGGACGTCTTGGCGACGCCGGGCTATCAGTTGACGGTGGATCTCGGTCAACAGACTGTCACGACCCCGACCGGCGCCGGTTACCGGTTCACCATCGACCCGTTCAGGAAGGATTGTCTGTATCGCGGGCTGGATTCGATCGGCCTGACCTTGCAGCATGAGTCGGCGATCGCGGCCTACGAGGCCCGGCGAAAAACCGAAGCGCCCTGGCTGTTCACCGATCTCCGGACCTAACCGAGGAGGTTCTTCGTGGGCTGGCAGACAATTCTCTTTCCGGTCATGTGGTTGTGGCGGCCTAAGCTGTTTCTGACGCTGGTCTTTTTCATCGGCGCCGCGTACCTGCTCATCGCCTTCAACTACAGCTACTCCGACGGCAATCGCGCCGGCTATGTCCAGAAGTTTTCCAAGAAGGGGTGGGTGTGCAAGACCTACGAAGGGGAACTGGCCATGACGACCGTGCCCGGCGTCGCGCCGGTGCTGTGGGAATTCAGCATCTGGGACGACAAGGTGGCTAAGGAGTTGGAGCGGGTCATGGGCAAACGCGTCGTACTGCACTACAAGGAATACCGCTACCTGCCGACCACGTGCTTCGGGGAAACGGATTACTTCATCGACCGGGTCGAAATCCAGGAGTAAGCCCGGCTTCTCCTACAGCCACTTCCGCCAGCGAAATCCCAGCAACATCGCGGCTGCGACAATCCCCATCAGGCTCAGGACCAGCGGATATCCCCAAACCCATTTCAGCTCCGGCATGTGTTCGAAATTCATCCCGTAAATGCTCGCGATAAAACTCAACGGCATGAAGATCGTCGTGATCACGGTCAGGACGCGCATCACGGCATTGAGCCGGTAACTCACGCTGGAGAGGTAGGTGTCCAGGCTGGACGACACCATCTCCCGGAGCGTTTCGATCGTGTCCACGATCTGGACCACGTGGTCGTACACGTCGCGGAAAAAGATTTTCGTCGGCTCATGAAGAAAGGGACAGTCCGACCGCGACAGACTGTTCGTCGCCTCCCGGAGCGGCCACACAGCCCGGCGCAAAAACAGGAGCTGCCGTTTCAATTCGTGGATGTCTTTGAGCGTCTCCGGCTCGGGATCGCTCACGACCTTATCCTGAAGCGATTCGATCCGCTCCCCGATCGATTCGAGCACGGCGAAGTATTGATCGACGATCGCGTCCACCAGCGCATAGAGCAGATAGTCCGCCCCCGCCTGCCGCAGCCGGCCTTTCCCGCCGCGCAACCGGTCCCGCACCGGTTGAAAGACATCGGTGCCGTTCTCCTGAAAGGACAGGACGTAATGGCGTCCCAGCACGAAGCTGACCTGCTCGACCACGATATCCCCCCGGTCGGTGACGGCCAGCATCTTCATCACGAGAAAGAAGTGCGTTTCGTAGTCGTCGAGTTTGGGCCGTTGATCGGTATTCGCGATGTCTTCGAGCAACAGCGGGTGCAGCCCGAACTGGCGGCCGAACGCTTCCAGCACCTCGGGCTTGTGCACGCCCCCGATGTCGACCCAGAGGACCGATTCGTCGGCGGGCGGGTGCAGGCCGTTCGGATCGGCGACGGCGCGTTCGTCGCACCGCGAGGCGGTGTACTCAAACGCGTCGATTTTTACCCGCTCGGGCTTATGCTCGCCGATGTGCACGAGACTGCCGGGCGGCAGCCCGGTTTTCTTCGACCGCTTTTGCACCAGCTTGACGGTGGCCTGCTTGTACGCAGATTCAGGCGGCAGGTCAAGAGCAGGCCGTGCACCGGCTTCGTCCTTTCCTTCCTTCACCGGTCTTGTTACGCTGACGCATGATGTGGGAACCGGAACGGCGCACGATGACGGATGCGATCCGGGCCGCGGGCGCCGAGGCGCTGCGCCTGGCGAAAGCCGGGTTCAAAACTGCGACCAAGGCCGACCGGTCGCCGGTGACGGACGCCGACCACGCCGTCAACCGCCTGTTGCACGAGCGGCTGCTGGGCGCCTTTCCGGACGACGGCTGGCTTTCGGAAGAAACACCGGACACGGACAGCCGCTTGAGCAAAGCGCGCGTCTGGATCATCGATCCCATCGACGGCACTCGAGCGTTCATGCGGGGCATTCCGGAATTCTGCATCTCGGTCGCGCTGATCGAGCGCGGCGACCCTGTCGTCGCCGGCGTGTACAATCCCTCGACCGACGAACTCTTCACAGCGACCCGCGGCGCCGGCATCCGGCTGAACGACCGCCCCGTCGACCTCCCGCCGGCACATACCGATCTGCTGATGCTGGTCGGCACCCGGGAACTCCACATGGGCCGGTACAAGAGCATCGAGCCCTGGGTGCGCTGCGCGCCAATGCGGTCGATCGCTTTCGCCCTCGCGCTGACTGCTGTCGGCCGCGTCGACGCGACGGTCACGTTCGAGCGGGAGAACGAGTGGGATCTCGCCGCCGGCACGCTGCTACTCAGTGAAGCGGGAGGGCTGGTCACCGACGCGGCGGGCCGGCCATTGCAATTTAACCGTCCGCAGCCTATGGTGACCGGCATGATCGCCGTTGCGCCGCAGGCGCAGACACGGATGCTGCCGGTCTTGGAGCACGTGCGCCGGTTCATGACGGATCAGAAACTCACCCTGCCGTGAGGTCACCATGAAACTTCTCGCCAAGCTCGCTGTCGTCGGTGTGCTCGCCATTGTCGCACTAGCCGTCGGCCTGCACCTGTGGCTGGACAGTGCCATTGAACGGGCGGTCGAAGAACTGGCGCCGAAGATGACGCGCAGCACCGTGACGCTGACGGATGTCGACACTTCGCTGATTTTCGGCACCGCACAAGTCGAAGGGCTGGCGGTCGGCAATCCGGCCGGTTTTAACGCGCCGAACGCCGTGGTCGTCCGCAAAGCACGTGTGCGTGTCGATTGGAAGAGCCTCCGGGGCGACACGCTCGTCATCGACGAAATCATGGTCGACGGGCCGGAAATCACGTTCGAGGGCCTGCTGGGCAAGAACAACCTGAATGCGCTGAAAGAAAACGTGGAGGCATACGCCGGAACAGCGCAGGCGAAGCCGGCCGAGCCATCTCCGTCGAAAGCCGGTGAGCGAAAAGTCATCGTACGGGATTTCCGGCTCACGAACGCCCAGGTCAATCTCTGGGTCGGCGGGACGAAGACCGCCACGGTGCCGCTCCCCGACGTGCATCTCACCAATCTGGGGCAGCAATCCGGAGGCGCGTCCGCTAAAGAGATTGCGGCGTCGATCACTGCCGCCGTCTACAGCGCTATCATCCGCGCCGTCGGGAGCGCCGGCGCCCTGGCTGAAAAGGGAGCGCAAGCTCTGGGCGAAGCCGGCAAACAGCTGTCCGAGTCGACGGGAAAAGCCGCCTCAGAGGCGTTGGGCGGTTTGAAGGGAATGCTCGGCGGGAAATAACACGGTCAGGGAGCCGGCAGATTCTCGCGCAGTGTTGTGACGGTCGCTTTTCTGGACAGATGAAACGTGCCGCCTTTGTCGGCCGGTGCCCGGTCTGAACCGATCCGCGTATACCACCATCGGCCGTCGCCTTCCGAGTAATCCGTGGACAACTCGACGAGGAATCCGCCCTCCCGGTCGTTTTCTTTCTGCAACCACCGCCCCTGCCACGTGCGGCCGGACAACGCCGTCGTTTCAAACCGCCCCTCTTTCCAGGCATAGGCTCCGTGGCCCTGTTCATCGAGCGTCAGTGTCACGACGGCGCCGTCTTCGTATTCCCAGACGCCGGCCAGCAGGCGGCGGTCGTCCTGCGACAGATGTAAAAGGTCTACCGGTGCGGGAACCGGCGCGTGACTGCACGCGGAGGCGAACACCGCCAACAGCGCGGCAGCGAAAATGGACGTGCGCGACATCATGAAATCAGGTGATAGCACGGAGGAGAGATTCTGACAAGCATCGGACGCCGAATGCGGACAACGGTCAGACCGTCAGCCGCAGAATCCGGCGGCAGGCTTCATCCAGGTCGGCATCGGTCTTCGCGTAACTGAAACGGACGAAGTTGGCGCCTTCGGGGCCGGAGAAAAACGCTTCACCCGGCACCCCGGCGACGCCGGTCTTTTCCAGCATGTACATGGCGCGGGCTTTGCCCGACGTGCCGGGCAGCCGAGACACATCGGCCAGCACGTAGTAGGCGCCCTGCGGAATGGACGGTGTAAGACCGGCGGTGGCCAGCGCGGCGCAGAAACGATCTCGCTTCCGCTGATACGCCCGGGCCAGCTCGCCATAAAACGACTCGGGCAGTTGACGGATACCGGCCGCGACGCCCATTTGCAACGGCGCCGGCGCACACACATACAGCAGATCGTTCATGGCGCCGATCGGCTGCGCCCACCGTTCAGCCGCCACGCTGTAGCCGATCCGCCACCCGGTGACGCTGAAGGTCTTGGAGTAGCCACCGATCGTGATCGTCCGTTCCGCCATCTCCGGCAGCGTCGCCAGACTCACATGCCGGCGACCGTCATACAGAAAGTACTCGTAGATTTCGTCGGTGAAGACGAAGAGATCGTGCCGCCGCGCTACCTCCGCCAGACCTTCCAGTTCATGTTGTTGGAACACTTTGCCCGACGGATTGCCCGGACTGTTCACGATGAGCGCCTTCGTCCGCGAGGTCATCGCTCGCTCGACTTCGGCGAGATCAAACACCCAATCCGGCGGCCGCATCTTCACGATCACCGGCACGGCTTCGACGGCCAGCAGCGCGCTGATGTGATACTGGTAGTAGGGTTCGAACAGGATGACTTCGTCGCCCGGATTCAAAAGCGCCAGACAGGTGCAGTGAAACGATCCCGTCGCGCCCGCGCTGACCGTGATGTCGTGTTCAGGATCGGCTTTAATGCCGTTGTAGCGGGCCAGTTTCTCGGCCAGCGCCTGCCGGAGTTCGGCGAGTCCGTCGAACCGCGTGTAGACGTTGATTCCTCGGTCGATCGCCTGCTTGGCCGCATCCAACACCGCCGCCGGCGTCGGCGTGTCGCACACGCCCTGCGCCATGTTCAACCCGTTGACGCGGGCGCAGGCCTGCGTCATAGCACGAATTTCCGACGGCCCCAGCTGGGCCATGCGCCGATTTCCGGTTCGACTCACGCCGGCGTTCCTTTTCGTCGTGGATCAACCGGTCTCTTTTCGCAGAGCCAAGCCCCGCAGGTCAACCCTGCGCGACCCCTATCCTGCACGAACGATTGTGGTGAGCAGACGGCCGGAACTACTTGGGACGTGGAGCCGCATGGCCGGAACGAGGCGCGCTGTAGGCGGCGTAGTAGCGGAGTACCTTCCGGACGTAGGCGCGCGTTTCGCGAATCGGCGGAACCTTCCCGCCTCGGACTTTATGCACGCCGGCATTGTAGGCCGCGAGCGTGAGTTTGAGATTCCCATGATAGCGATTCAGCAGACGGCGCAGTTGCTTGGCACCTCCGCGGATGTTCTGGATCGGATCGTGGATGTCGGCTACCCGTAGCGAGGCTGCTGTGTCGGGCGTCAGCTGCATCAACCCGACCGCACCCTTTTTCGACACGGCTTCCTGGCGGAAATCCGACTCGGCTTTGATCACCGCCCGCAGCAACGCCGGATCGAGACGGTAGCGTTTCGCGTATACGGTGATCGCGTGCCGGATCTCCTTCTGCGTATAACGATGGCGGCTGTCGGCGTCCGACTGCGTCGGATGCGGCATCGCCACCAGAATGACGGCTGCCAGGAAGACGGTAAAGGCGCCCGCGAGAAACGACACGGTGCCGCTCGAACGGAGTCCCGTTCGACGCTCCGTGTCCCGATAGTCTGTCCTGTTCTGTTGTTGAACCGGTGCCATGATCACGGCTTGATTCCTCAAGAGCCGTGCCATTCCCGGCTGATCGCAACCTCATGGCGCACCACAAAAATCGGGACATTCTAATCTATTGTGTGGGGTCTCAAACGCACACCGGTGGCCGATTTTCGACACACCATATGAGTGAAGAGCGATGGGCACTATTCTGCGTAGAAAGATTTCGCGCGGACACAAAAACGGCCGCGCGCTGCGGCCGTTCCCTCCGATCAGAATGTGCGAGGATGCGGGATTATGATTTGCCCCAGAGATCTTCCAGGCGCTGCGGGCGGCCGCAGTTGTGTTTGTAGAATTTGTAGCGGATCGGGTTCTTCTTATAAAAATCCTGGTGATACTCCTCAGCGGCGTAGAACGCGGACGCAGCTATGAGCTCCGTGACGATCGGCTGGTTGAACCGCTTCGACTGTTCGATCGCGCGCTTCGACTCTTCCGCCAACCGTTTTTCGTCGTCGTTTCCGTAAAAGATGACGGACCGGTATTGCGTGCCGTGATCGCAGAATTGGGCGTTGGGCGTCAGCGGATCGACGTTGTGCCAGAAGGCTTCCAACAGTTTCTGATAGCTGACCCGCGCGGGATCGTACACCACCTCGACAGACTCCGCATGGCCGGTTCGGCCGGCCGAGACCTGTTCATAAGTCGGATTGGGCACCGTACCACCCATGTACCCTGACATAACGGCCGTCACGCCCTCCACTTTTTCAAAGGCCTCTTCCATGCACCAGAAACAGCCGCCGGCGAAGTACGCCTTGGCCGATGACGCCGCCTGGACCGAACCGCCGGACGGCGGCAGCAGCGCGAGTCCACCACAAAGAAGCAGACTGACCAGGAAACGAACGTCGATCTTCATGGGCAAACCCTCCCTGGGACATACGTCGGACCGGTCGCACCGATCTTACACTCTCTACGGCCCTCGTATTCACTTGGATGCTCGTGTATCATTTGACCATGCGTTTTCCCGCACGGCTGCTCGCAACCCTGCTGTCGACAAGCATCCTGGCCGGGTGCGCGTCCTGGTTCGTGCACGGCGAACCGCCGGAGGTTCTGGTCACGGATGTGACCCCGCTCGACAGCACCGCCTTCGAGCAACGGCTCAAGGTAGACCTGCGGATCCGTAACCCGAACGACGCCGATCTCGATGTGACGGGAATGGATTTTCGTCTGGAATTGAACGGCAAGCGGCTCGCGCGCGGTCTCAGCAACAAAAGTTTCACGGTGCCGCGTTTGGGTGAGACCGTGTCGTCGGTCGAAACCAGCACGTCGACGTTCGATCTTGTGCGTCAGACGCTGGGGCTCCGGACTATTCAGGAAGTGACCTACGCGATCTCCGGAGTCCTCCATTTGAAAAGCGGGACGTTGCCGTTCGACAATTCGGGCGTGCTGGTCGGCAAAGGCGACCTGTCCGGAATCGTCTCCCCCTAAGTCGGGTCTTCCGCCAAGAGATCGCCGTACGCGTCACGCTTTTCCCGCCGCGGACGACGCTGCTTCACTTCCACCTGCTTCATGATCAGATCGATTGCTTCTTCGGGAGAGCCGGCGGCGGAGACGAGTCGCCCGCCGAGCTTGCGGAAGAACGCGACTTCCGCAGGCGACGCATCGACCAGGATCACCGGCTTTCCCGCCTTGACCGCCAACGCCACCTCGGACACCGTTCCGGATCCGCTCAATCCGCAGGCCACGACGGCCTGGCTGGACAGCACGTTGATGTTGTTGCGGCCGCTGCCCATCTCTGTGATGATCGGCACATCGACGTGGCGGGAAATTTTGTCCTTCGCCGTCGGCAGGACCCCGACTGTCAGACTGCCGCCGACCCGCTTTGCGCCCTCGCAGGCCGCATCCATCACACCGACGTCCCGTCCACCGGTCAGTACGACCCAGCCGCGCCGGGCGATCAGCTCGCCCAGCAGCCGCGCGTTGTCCAGGTCGTTTTTTTTTGCTTTCGCCGGACCCATCACGCCGATAATAAATCGCATCGTCCCTCCCGGTCAGAATCGTGTCGCACTCGAAAAATGAAATGCGTTCAGCACCATCGCCGGCACGAGCATCTTTCCGGTTTCCGACGTCACCGCTTCCAACGGACGTGTGCAGGCCTCGACCTGGTTGAACGCCCGGAGCGGGCTCTCGTGAAACCGGAGATTCTTCACCGCCGACACGATCTGGCCCTCTTCGACGAGAAAGGTCCCGTCGCGAGTCATGCCCGTCAGGGTCAGATCGAAGGCGTTGACGGGACGGATATACCAGAAATTGGTGATCAAGAGTGCGCGTTTCGTATTTTTAATCAGTTCCGGCACTGACTGAGCCGCAGCCCCCTCGGCCGACACGCAGGGCGCATCCAGCGTCGGCAGCGACCGGATCCTGTGCGCATTGGCCGTGTACCGGTCGTAGGACAGCTGCTGCAGCACCCCGCGGTCGATCCACCGGCTGGGTCCCGTCGCCAGGCCGTCCGGCGTAAACCCGACGCCGAGCAGGTCTTCGTGGGCCGAAACATTGTCGAGACTGAGACGCGCATCGACGATCCGCTGGCCCAACCGGCCGGAAAAAGGGCTGGTGCCTTTGTCGTAGGCCTTGGCGTCGAGACTCCAGAGCATCCAGGTCCAGAGGCCGGCGGCCGCAGCCGGCTCAAGAATCACCGGATACATCCCGGGCGGCAGATCGCGAATCTCCTCGCCCCGTTTGGCTTTGGCGATAGCGGCAAGCGTGCGCTCCTGTACTTTCAGATGATCGATCGACCGGTGAGTGGCCGAGGCCCATCCGGTCGCCTCGCCATCCTGAACGGTCACGCTGAACCGCGCCTCCGTCCGCTCTTCGTGGGCAAAGAGCCCGGTCGACGCCGCCACGCCGATCGCGCCTACCGACGACCCCACGATGCCGGCGGCGGAGAGATTCTCCACCCGGCATTGCCCGATTGCTTCTCCGGCGTATTCCAGCCGACGGGCCGGCCCGGCGGCCCGCGATTCCTCCCGCACCGTCGGCAAGGTCAGGTGTTGCTGCGGATCCGGCGGCGGCAGATATTCGGGATCCTCCGGCGACAAACGGGCGAGCCGCTCGGCGCGGACCAGCGTCTCCTGGACCGAACCGGCCGTGAAATCGGTCGTACTGGCCGTGCCGTGCTTGCACCCGAACGACACGGTCACCGTCAGCGTTCCGCACCGGCTATCGACGTTCTGGACGACCTGATTGTTGGCAAACCGCGTCGTGCCGCCGTGTTGATCGCGGAGCGACACGACCGTGTGGTCGCCGGCCGAGCGCGTGAAGACGAGTTCCGAGAGGAACCGGAATTCCTCGCGGCCGGTCAGCTTCGGCCATGAGTTAAGCGTCGTCATCCCGGACTCTGCCCTCGAATGACGTCGATCTGCCGGAAGCGCGCCGGTGACGCCGCGTGCGTCATCCAGCCCGACTGGCCCGGCTGCCCTTTGCCGCACGTGATGAATCCGTATCGCCGCCGGTGCGCCCGGTCGGCGACGCCGTCGCAGCGACCCCAGAACTCGGGCGTGATCCCGTGGTAGATCACGTCCCGCAGCATGTGCGTGCGCCGGCCGTGTTCGATCAGCCAGAACGCATCGCCGCCGAACTGAAAGTTGTACCGCCGCTGGTCGATGCTGTAGGACCCGTGCCCTTCGATGTAAATGCCCCGTTCGACGTCGCCGATGAGTTGATCGAGTGTCGCCATCCCCGGCTCCAGACCGATATTCGCAATGCGTACGATAGGAATGCTGCCCCAACCGTCGGCTCGGTTCGAGCCGCGCGACCGTGCCTCTCCGATCTTCGGCGCCACTTCGCGATTGGTGCAGTACCCGACGAACAGGCCGTCCCGCACGATGTCCCACCGCTGGCACGCTACACCGTCGTCGTCGTAGCCGGTCGCCGCCAGCGTGTCCGCCTCAGTGTTGTCGGCGACGAGACTCACATGCGGCGACCCGTACCGGAAGGAGCCCTGCTTCTCCGGCGTCAGAAAACTCGTCCCTGCATAGTTGGCCTCGTAACCGAGCGCGCGATCCAGTTCGCTGGGATGGCCGCAGGACTCGTGCATGGTGAGCGAGAGATGTTCGGGGTCCAGCACCAGATCGTAGCGCCCGGGATCGACGGCGGGGGCGCACACTTTTTCGACGGCCTGCTCGGCTACGCGCAGCGCCTCGCTCAGGAAATCGGCATCCGCAATCAGCTCGTACCCCTGCCGGAGCGGCGGTGTGTGAAAAGAGCGGGTGCCGAACCGGCCGTCCGCGACGGCCGTCGCGGAATATTCGCCCTCCCCGGCCAGGAGATCGAAGTCCAGATGCGTGCCTTCTGTTGACACGAAAAGCTTCCGGTCGCGTCTCGACCAGAGCCCGGCGTGGCTGCGGACGATGCCGGCTCGGCTGTGCAGCCGCTCCATCGTCTCAAGCAACAGCGTTGTCTTCTGTTCGATTGGAACAGCGAAGGGGTCGACGCGGCAGGCGGTCACGACACGATCGCGATGCACCGGCTCGCCGGCCAATCGCACCCGGTCGCTCGCCAGCGAGGCCGAGCCTTTGGCAATGTCCACCGCGAGATCGGCGACGCGCGGCGCTTCTTCTAGAGACAGCACCGAACTGGCCGCGAAGCCCCATGCGCCGCGGTACAGCACGCGCACGCCGAATCCGACGTCCTCGGTCTCGCGGACGACGGCAATCCGGCGGTCCTCTCCGTCGATCGTCTGGCTCGTGCTGCGCAGGATGCGGATGTCGCCGTATTCCGCCCCCGACGCCGTCACCCGTTTCAGCGCCAGCTCGGCCACTTCATCCCAGTCGGGATCGGGCATGATGAACCATCCTGGCAGACTCTGCAGGACCAGGCAAGCCGGTGGAGTTCCCGCTTGGCATTCAAGCCCGAGTCGCCTAGGATGCCGGCGTGGTGCCCCGCGACCGGACTCCGCGCCAGCGCATCCTCGATCTGCTCGCGGAAACGCGACTGACCGCGTACCAGCTCGCGCAGCGGCTCGGCATCCCGGAGCGGCAAGTCGAAGACCATCTCGTCCACGTAGTGAAATCGCTTGCGCGGGATCCGTCCCGCCGGTTCGTTCTCGAGCCGGCCACGTGTCCGGACTGCGGCTTCGTCTTTCGCGACCGGACGAAACTCACCAGGCCCGGCCGGTGCCCACAGTGTCGGGGCGAAGGTATCACCGCGCCGCGGTACGGCATTGACCCATCGGAGGATTTCTGATTCGATGGCGCTGGTCGAATCGTCACGACCGGATGTATAGCCGGAGTTCCCGAGGAGGTCATTGGATGTGGTATCGAAAGATGAGCGGTCTCGCGCTGTCGTGCGTCCTGCTGTTCGGGCTCGGCTGCAGCGGCGACAAGGCCAAGGAGTTGCTCGAGACAGCGGAGTTCGAAGAGCGGCAGATGAACGCCGCGCACGCCAGGCAGCTTTACGAAGATGTGATCCGCCTCTATCCGAGCAGCAAAGAGGCGGAAACGGCCCGCGCACGACTCGCCGCGCTCACCCAGAGCCAGTAGGCCGGCCGGTTTTCGGAACCCACGGCACGAACGCACTCGTCGTGCGCTGGTACTGCCGATAGTCTTCGCCCCGATGCGCCAGCGCCTGCTCCTCCGCCGGTGGAATGCCCGTCACGTACACCAGCGCATAACCCATCGCCACCGGCCCGATCCAGGTCAGCGGCCAGCCCGGAGCGCCGATCGCCATCACCACGTAGCTCCACCACTGCAGCCATTCGAAGAAGTAGTTCGGATGGCGTGAGAAGTACCAGAGTCCTTCACGGCACACCCGGTCATGATTCCAGGGTTGCTCGCGAAAGCGGGTGAGCTGCCGGTCTGCAACCGTTTCACCGGCGACGGCGACGATCCACAGGAGGAATCCGGCCAGTTCCCAAAAACCGAAGGGCGCTCTGGGAATCTGGATGACGACGAGAACCGGCAACGAGAACAGCGCCACCGCGACCGCCTGCAGATGAAAATAGCCGAACATCCTCCATGACTCGGAGGGGCCCCATCGATCGCGCAGGCGCCGGTAGCGGGGATCTTCTGTTTTGCCGATGATTCGATGGAAGAGAATGAAGAATCCCAGCCGGCCGGCGTAGAGACTGACCATCACGACCACCAATACTTTGCGCTCGGTCTCGCCGGATGCATGAGCGGCATACCACAGGATGGCGGCGATCAATCCGAAGCAGAACCCGGCGTCGGCGATCGACGCGTTGCGGACTACGCGGTGCAGTGCCCACAGCCCGATCATGGCAATTGTCATTGCAAGGTAGATCCACATGACGAGGGTCAACGGATCGGTCGTCATGGTGTGAGGTACTCCCACAGGTCGTCGCCCCGCTGAGAACGGGTTGAGAGCCATTCGCGAAATCCGGGAATAGGAAATGACAGCAGGCCCTGAATCTTGTCACATCGCAACGACAAGTCCGATGGCCGCGGAGCCCCCGTGTGATTCCGTGCGGAACCTTTCACCAAGCGATGGCTCAACTCCGGATACCATGGCAGTAGAGCCTCCCCGATTTCCCACCGCGAGAGTCGCTCGCGGCCGCCCAGGTGATACAGCCCCGGCTGATCGCGGGCCAGCAGTTCCCACACCGCCCGGGCGATCGTGCCCGCCGGCAGCGGACAGCGATATTCGTCGGCGTAGAGCAGTACTTCGCGGCCGACTCGCGCTGCACGGCACATGTCTTCGACAAAACTGCGATCGCCGTTGTGCGATGTCCCGGCGGTCAGGACGATCCGTAGCACCGTGTGACGGGGACCCTGAAGGACGATGTGCTCCGCTTCGAGTTTCGTCTTGCCGTAGATATTGACCGGCCTCGGTTCATCCGCCTCACCGTACCAGCCGCGAGCCCCGTCGAAGACCTCTCCGCTCGACAGAAACAGGAACGGTATGTCCGCCGACAGTGTTGCAAGATGCGTGGTCGCCTCGACGTTGACCTGCCGCGCGAGGCCGGGATTCTGCTCGCAGTCCTTGGTCCGGCTCAGTGCGGCACAGTGGATGACGGCGGTGGGCCGGATTGTCTGCCAGAGACGTTCGACAGACAAATGATCGGTGAGATCGATGTCGGCACGAGTGACACCATGGACATTCCATCCGGACGCCCAGCGGGAGGCCGATCGGAAGAGATATTGCCCGATGAGTCCCGCCGCTCCGGTGATGAGCACGCGTCGCGGCATGCGCCTCCGCGTTACTGACGGGTGAGTTTCCGGTAGCGGATCCGGTGCGGCTGGTCGGCTTCCTTGCCCAGGCGTTTCTTCCGGTCCGCTTCGTACTCGCTGTAATTGCCCTCGAACCACACGACGTTGCTGTCGCCTTCGAAGGCCAGGATGTGCGTGGCGATCCGGTCCAAAAACCAGCGGTCGTGGCTGCTGATGACGGCGCAGCCGGCGAAATTCTCCAGCCCCTCTTCCAGCGCACGGAGCGTGTTCACATCCAGATCGTTGGTCGGCTCGTCGAGAATGATGAGGTTGGCCCCCTCTTTCAGCATGCGGGCCAGGTGCACGCGGTTGCGTTCGCCTCCGGACAGCTCTTTCACTTTCTTCTGCTGATCGGTGCCGGCAAAGTTGAAGCGGGCGCAGTACCCGCGGGCGTTCACCTCAGCTTTGCCCAGCTTGATGGTTTCCTGCCCGTCGGAAATCACTTCATACACGGTCTTGTTGCCGTCGAGGCTGCGATCCTGGTCCACGTAACCGAGCTTCACGGTCTCGCCGACTTTGATCGTGCCGCTGTTGGGTTTTTCTTTCCCGATGATCAGCTTGAACAGCGTCGTCTTCCC